>USAB01000017.1 GCA_900552585.1 uncultured Coriobacteriaceae bacterium | reverse complement strand
TGGCGGCAGCTGCCGGCGACGGTCGTCAGCGGCAATCCGTCAGCAGCGGACAATGCCGGGCTGCTGGCCGCGTTAGCCTAGCGGGTGCGGCGTGTCTATGCCCACCATCACCGGCTCGGGCACCAGCGTGATGCCGTAAGCGGCTTTGACCTGCGCTTGCACGCGCCGAGCCAGGGAAAGCACGTCCCCGGCGGTGGCATGCCCTCGGTTCGTCAGTGCCAAGACGTGTTTGGTCGAAAGCGTTGCAGGTGCGCTTGCGTCGTCGGCGGGATTGCCGGTGGCCGCCGATCCTTTCGGCAGGCCGGAGTGCTGGATGAGCCAGGCGGCCGAGGTCTTCACGGTACCGTCGGCGGCGGGGTAGCGCGGCACGCCGTCCGGAAGCTGGCAGGCATCTTCGGGCGACAGCAGGGGGTTCGTGAAGAAGGATCCGGCCGACCAGGTGTCATGGTCGGCTTCGTCGTAAACCATGCCCTTCGAGCGCCGCAGGGCCAGCACAGTATCGCGCACCGTGCTGGCGTCGGCTTGCTGCCCAACCTCAATGCCCAGCTGTTCGGCGAGCTGGGCGTATTGCACGGGCAGCGACTGGCGGGAACGCGTCAGGGCGAACGTCACCTGGAGCACGACCCAGCGGCCCGTGGGGGTAAACGGTGTGCCGCCGGCGATGCGCTCGTCGCGGCAGGAGCGCTTCAGGTCGGAATCCCGGTACGCGGGGTGGAACGTGCGGTAGGGCCGATTCTCAACCGTCTTCGTGCGGCGGTCGAAGACACGTACGGAATAGATGAGCTCGTCCATCTCGTGGCCGTAGGCACCCACATTCTGGATGGGGGCGGCGCCGACGGTGCCGGGGATGCCCGAAAGTGCTTCCATGCCGGCAAGCCCGGCATCCAGGGTCGCCTGCACCGCATCGTCCCACACCATGCCCGCCGGAGCGGTGAAGAGCACGGTGCCGTCCGCGGCCTTTTCGCACGCCAGCGGCTGCGTGCGGCCGTCGCGCACCACGCGTCCCGCGAAACCGTCATCGGCGCAGAGGACATTCGATCCGCCGCCCAGCACCAGCAGGGGCAGGCCCGCTTCGTCCGCTCCGCGAACCGCGTCGATGAACTGCGCTTCGTTGTAGACAGTGTCGAACTCGCGCGCCGGTCCGCCGAGGTGGAACGTGGTGTGGCGGGAAAGCGGCTCGTTCGAGAGGGATTCCGCCGCAGGCGTGGGCTGCGGGCGGTCGGGGGTTGCGGTATCGGACATGAGGACTCCTTTACTCGGTTGTCTGTATGGTAGCGAAAAACGCCTCCCTTCGCGGCCGGGGCGCCGCGGCACCATATAATGAGGGGGATTGACAAGCATCGACGGGCGAAAGGAACAAGGATGCGCGATCATTCCCACCATATACAAATGACGCGGGAGCAGGCGGTGGCCGCAATGCTGGATGCCTGCGAATTCCATCCGTGTGCGGAGACCGTTCCCGTTGCGGAATCGTACGGGCGCGTGCTGGCGGCCGATGCCGTGGCGCAGCTGGACATGCCCAACAGCCTGACGTGCGCGATGGATTCCGTGGCCGTGCGCTGGGCGGACTTCGAAAACGGCATGCCGGACACGTCGAACTGGGAGCGCGGCGTGCAATGGCAGTTCGCGAACACGGGCATCGGCATGCCCGGGGGGTTCGACACGGCTATCGTCGTGGAGCATGTGAAGTTCAACGACGATGCCACGAAGCTGTCGTTCGATGCACTGCCGTCGAAGAAGAATGCGGGCACCATCCCCGCAGGCGAGCGCATGCATGCGGGCGACGTGCTGGTGCCGGCGGGCACGCGCATCGACCCGCTGCTGGCGGCGACCATCGCGAGCGGCAACAACAGTGACGTGCGCGTTGTGGCGAAGCCGCGCGTGGGCTTCCTTCCTACCGGCAACGAGCTGGTTCCCGTCGGCGAGGACGTGCCGCGGGGCGGGAATATCGACAGCAACAGCCTGCTCGTGAAGGGCAAGATAGAGCAGTGGGGCGGGCAGGCGGTGCTGTACCCCATTGTGCGGGACAAGCCCGAAGCCATCCGCGAAGCCTTGCTCCGCGCAGTGGGCGAGTGCGACATCGTGGTGCTGAACGCCGGTTCCTCGAAAGGCTCCGACGACTGGAATCTGGAGGTCGTGGAGGAGCTGGGGCGCGTGCTATGCCACCAGACGAACCATGGGCCGGGGCACCACAGCTCGTTCTCGGTCATCGACGGCACGCCCATCGTGGGCATTTCGGGCCCTCCGGGCGGCGCCGCGATCACCGTCGACTTCTACCTGAAGCCCGTCATGAACGCATTCCTGGGCCTGCCGACGGAACCCGTGCAGGTGACGGCGCGCCTCAGGGCGCCGTGCCCCGTGGCCCACGCCCCCGGCCACAAGGGCACGGCGGTCGTGCAGCCAGCCCATTTGCCCGGCGAGAAGCGGCCGAAGGAAACGGGGCAGTTCTTCAGCATCCGCCAGATGAAGCTGGTGCCGCAGGAGGATGGCGTCGTGGGCGCCTATCCGCTGAGCAGCCCCCGGCCGAAGCAAATCGAGGCGGCGAAGGCGGACGCGTACTACCTGCTGGACACGACGCTGGGCAAGCCGGCGCCCGAACCCGGCGCGCTGATCACCGTGGAATTGCGCGCCTAGCAGCGCAGTCGGGCGCCTGACGCGCAGCCTGCGGCTCGCGGCATCCGGGGAGCCTGCGTGCCGCGCGACTTGCGGTGCGCGGCCCGGGTGTGCGCTGGAGACGGCCGGCGGCCTGCAGCCCCCGAGGCGTCTGCGCAACGTGCGCTCACGGCGTCCCCTCCAAGAAAAAAGCGGCACCGGGGAATCCCCGGGTGCCGCTTCGCGAATAGGGCGCACTGTTTCGCGGGCAGGCGCTATTTCGCCTTGCCCTGGTTCGCCACCTTGTTGATCTTCGCGGCGATGACGTCGGGATCGCCCACGTATTCCTTGTTCAGCACGTTGAAGTCCTTGTCGAACGTGTAGACCAGCGGCACGCCGGTGGGCACGTTCACGCCCACGATCTCGTCATCCGATAGCCCGTCGAACTGCTTGATCAGCGCGCGTAGGGAATTGCCGTGCGCCGCAATCAGCACGCGCTTGCCGGCTTGGATCTGGGGCTTGATCTCCTGCTCGAAGTACGGCCAGGCGCGCGCCACGGTATCGGCCAGGCACTCGTGCATGGGCAACAGGCCGGGGTCCACATCGCGGTAGGCGGGCTGCAGGTGCGTGTCGAACTTGCTGCCGGGCTCCAGTGCGGGTGGACGTGTGGCATAGCTGCGGCGCCACACGAGCACCTGCTCTTCGCCGTACTTCTTAGCGGTGTCGGCCTTGTTCAGGCCCTGCAACGCACCGTAATGGCGCTCGTTCAGGCGCCAGCTTTTCACAACGGGCAGCCATTCGCGGTCCATTTCCTCCAGCACCAGGTTCAGCGTGTGGATGGCGCGCTTTAGGTAGGACGTGTAGCATAGGTCGAAATCGTAGCCGGCCTCGCGCAGGCTCTTGCCGCCCTGGCGCGCTTCGCTGCGACCCGTGTCCGTCAGGTCCACATCCGCCCAACCGGTGAACAGGTTTAGCTTGTTCCATTCGCTTTCGCCAT
This sequence comes from uncultured Coriobacteriaceae bacterium, assembly GCA_900552585.1. Taxonomy (GTDB): domain Bacteria; phylum Actinomycetota; class Coriobacteriia; order Coriobacteriales; family Eggerthellaceae; genus UMGS1519. Next base: position 23,403 of record USAB01000017.1, on the reverse strand, counting down.
GGCGAATCAAAACGAGCGTGTACGTATCGTTTTCGCTCATCGTATGTCCTTCCTCGAATAACTCGCTGCCGTTGCGTACGGTAACTTCCAGAGTAGCAGGTTTGGCCGTTTCGCGCTGCCCCGGCGGTGTCGGCGCGGGGCGGCAGGCGCCAATCTCCGTGCCGCGAACGGCTGATTGTTATAGACTATTCAGCACGTGTGAGAAACCGTGCGTCCTTTGGCGAACGGGCAGCGGGCGTTCGCGCCGCGCCGGGCGTTCGACAAAGGCTGAAAGGGAACCCGTATGGCGAACAAGAAACAGAGAAGGGAACGCGATCGCCGCGTCCGTCAACAACAGGCCGAGCTGCGCGGCTCGCAAAGCCAGCAAGGGCTTTCCGAACGCGAGTATATAAAGGCAAGCAAGCAGGGTGAGCTCTACGAGGACTACGGCGAGGACGGCAAGCCCATGACGAAGGCGCGCATGCGGCTGCAGCGCGTCCTGAGCGGCTACACCATCTGGGGCTTCATCTGCATTCCCATTGCCGTGTGCTGGTTCATGCTGTCGTGCTTCCCGGACCAGGAGTGGGCGGTGTTCTCGTTCCTGGGCTATCGGGACTACACCGTGAACGGCTGGGATCCCACGGTCGTGCTGCGCATCGAGGCTGTGGTGACGCTGCTGGGCCTGCTGGCGCTGATGGTGAACTCGTTCACGTTCTCGTGGATGTTCGGCCAGGCCACAGCTGTGTGGTACCGCGCGATCACCATCGTCCTGGCGGTCGCGTATGCCGGCTACCTGGCGTTCTGCATCTCCAGCTACGGCCTTATCGAGCCTGTGTCCATTGTGAACCTGGTATTCATCCTGTTCATCTGGTACTCGGCACGGCAGGTTGCGAACGAGCTGGTCAGCTACTAGCCCGGCAAGCGGAAGGGTGGTCCCGGTTTGGCGAAAAGCGGCAAGAAGGCGAAGGCGCGCAAGGCGCGAGAGAAGCGCGCGCTTGAAGAGGAGCGCCTGAAGTCAGGCAACACCACGGCGAATAGGCAGGCCGCGCAGCGGCAGGCGGAGCGCACCATGGTGGCGAAACGCCACGGCCGGGCGTCGAATGCATACGCGAACGTGGCCGGCAAGGGCGCCGCCACCGTTGGCCAGATTCGCCTGTTCCGCCTGATGAACATCTTCTCCATCATCGGCGCGCTGTCGTTGGCCGCCGCCATCGGCCTGGCCGTCTGCTCGGCATCCGACGACTGGTCGTCGGCCGTCCTGACGTTCCTGGGCTATTCCGGCATCAGCGCCGATCTGGGCAGTCCGGCCACGCTGGCGCTGGCGGAATCCGCATTCTGCATGGCCATGGGCCTGTTCTCCCTGTTCATTGCCGGCACCGGACGCGCTTGGCTGCGCGGCGACGGCACGTTTCGCCGATTCGTGACGGTATCCGAGATCGGCGGCGCCGTCTCCGTGGGCTGGTGCGTGTGCTGCTTCTTCATGGCCCGCGTCATCGAGCCCGTTTCCAGCATCTGCGTCATCGTGTTCCTGGTCATGATGTCCACGATCATGCGCCTGCACCGAGAACGTCCGCAGTAGCGGCTGCCCGGGCTTCTCGTCCGGCGCCGCGTCCCGCCCGGTGCGGACCGGCTTATACGGCGGCTTTGCGGCGGCCGAGGCGCCTGCGGGGCGGAGCTAACGCGCGGCTTACGTTGCGCTCTCTTCGCGCTATCTCTCTTCTACCATCTCTGCGTTACGGCGGGAAACGCCGTCGAAAATACCGTATGATGGAGCGTGCAAGATTACTGCTTACCGCACACTGTACACAATGGGGATCGAAAGGCGGAGAATCGGCATGGTATATCGCGTTTACGTTGAGAAGAAGCCCGGTTTCGACGTGGAGGCGCAGCAGCTTGAAACCGAGCTGCGCGAAATCTTGGAAATCAAGGGCCTCACAGGGCTGCGCCTGCTGAACCGCTATGACGTGGAGGACATCGACAAGGGCCTGTTCGACGCCTGCGTGCCCATCGTATTCAGCGAGCCTCAGGTGGATACGGTGACATTCGAGGCGCCTTCCGGCCAGGTTGTGTTCGCCGTGGAGTACCTGCCCGGTCAATTCGACCAGCGCGCGGAATCCGCAAGCGAGTGCATCCAGCTCATCAGCCAGGGCGACAGGCCCACGGTGCGCAGCGCGAAGGTGTACGTGCTGTCCGGCGACTTGACCGATGAGGATGTCGCCGCCATCAAGCACCACATGATCAATCCTGTGGAAGCGCGGGAAGCGTCGCTGGCGCCGCGCGACACGCTGAAGATGACGTTTACGCCCCCGGCAGATGTCGAGCGCCTTCAGGGCTTCAACGACCTGGACGATGCCGGGCTGAATCGGTTCATCGATGACCGTGGCCTGGCTATGGACTTCGACGACATCAAGTTCTGCCAGGATTACTTCAAGGGCGAAGGGCGTGTGCCCACCATCACGGAAATCAAGATGATCGACACGTACTGGTCCGATCATTGCCGCCATACCACGTTCGGCACGAAGCTGGAGAACGTGCAAATCGACGACGCCGTGGTCCAGCAGGCGTTCGACCGCTACCTGGCCATGCGCCATGAGCTGGGGCGCGACGAGAAGCCCGTCTGCCTTATGGACATGGGCACCATCGGGGCGAAGTACCTGAAGGCGAAGGGTATCTTGAGGAACCTTGACGCAAGCGAGGAAATCAACGCTTGTACCGTGAAGGTCAAGTGCGACGTTGACGGGGAGCAGCAGGATTGGTTGTTCCTGTTCAAGAACGAGACGCACAACCACCCCACGGAGATCGAGCCGTTCGGAGGCGCGGCAACGTGCATCGGCGGATGCATTCGCGACCCCTTGTCCGGCCGTAGCTACGTGTATCAGGCCATGCGCGTCACGGGTGCCGGCAATCCGCTGACTCCGGTGAGCGAGACCATTCCCGGCAAGCTGCCGCAGCGCAAGCTGGTGCTGGATGCCGCGCATGGCTATTCCAGCTACGGCAACCAGATCGGCCTGGCAACGGGGCAGGTGGACGAGCTGTACCACCCCGGCTACGTCGCGAAGCGCATGGAGATCGGCGCCGTGGTGGCGGCTACGCCGGCCGATCATGTCCGTCGCGAGACGCCCGCGCCCGGCGACCGTGTCATCCTGCTGGGCGGCCGCACCGGCCGCGACGGCATCGGCGGCGCCACGGGTTCCAGCAAGGCTCATAACATGGAGAGTCTGGAATCGTGCGGTGCGGAGGTGCAGAAGGGCAATGCTCCCGAAGAGCGCAAGATTCAGCGCCTGTTCCGCAACGGCGAAGCCACGCGTATGATCAAGCGCTGCAACGACTTCGGTGCCGGCGGTGTGTCTGTTGCCATCGGCGAGCTGGCGGACAGCCTGTACATCGACCTGGACAAGGTGCCCACGAAGTATGACGGCCTGGACGGTACGGAGCTGGCCATCTCGGAAAGCCAGGAGCGCATGGCCGTGGATGTGTCCGCCGACGATGCCGCGCGGTTCATCGAACTTGCGCATCAGGAGAACCTGGAGGCCACGGAGGTCGCGCGCGTGACGGACAACGGGCGCGTGCGGGTGGTCTGGCGCGGCGACACCGTCATCGATGTCAGCCGCGAGTTCCTGGCAAGCAACGGCGCCCCGAAGCGGGCGGAAGCGCATGTGCTGCCCGGCAAGGCGTATGCGCCTTCCTGGGAGGGCGACACGCTGGAGGAGAAGATGAAATCCCTCCTGAGCGACCTGAACGTCTGCTCGAAGAAGGGGCTGTCGGAGCGCTTCGACTCCACCATCGGCGCAGCGACGGTCATCATGCCGTTCGGCGGCAAGTACCAGCTGACGCCCAGCATGGCCATGGCTGCGAAGCTGCCGGTGGACGGCGAGACCACCACGTGCAGCGGCATGGCATGGGGCTTCAACCCGTACCTGTCTTCCGAAAACCAGTACCAGGGCGCGTACCTGGCCGTTGTCGAGAGCCTGTCCCGTCTGGTTGCGGCCGGCTTCAGGCGCCAGGACGCGTATCTGTCCATGCAGGAGTACTTCGAGCGCCTGGGCACGGAGCCCGCGCGTTGGGGCAAGCCCGTGGCATCGCTGCTGGGCGCCCTCGATGCGCAGATCGACCTGGAAGTGGGCGCCATCGGCGGCAAGGACAGCATGTCCGGCAGCTTCGAGGAGCTGGACGTGCCGCCGACGCTCGTGAGCTTCGCCGTGGCCGTGGGCCCGGTGGATCGAGCCACAAGCCCGGAGTTCAAGCGCGCCGGCAACCGCGTCGTGCTCATCAAGCCCGCCACGCGCGACGGGCTGCTTCCGCAGGCCGCCGGCTTGCGCGCCGCCATCGGCCAGGTGCAGAAGCTTGTCGGGACGCATGAGGCGCTGTCCGTCTCCACGCCCGGCTACGGCGGGCTGGGAGAGAGCCTGTTCAAGATGTGCGTGGGCAACGGCATCGGCTTGGCAGCGGATCCGACGTTCGACGAGGACCTGTTCGCACCTGCCTACGGCAGCTTCGTTGTGGAACTGGCCGAAGGTGCCGAAGCGGATGCGGGCGAAGGCTACGACGTCATTCCCGTGGGCCGCACCATCACGGATTACCGCCTGATGGTCCAGGATGAGGACATCGACCTGGCGCAGCTGCAGGAGGTCTGGGAGGCCAAGCTCGAGCCCGTCATGCCGTATCGCGGTGCCGGCGAAGCCGTGGAGAGCGTCAGCTACACGCAGGGCGGCCCGCTGGTCAGCGCCGATGAGCATCTGGCGCATCCGCATGTGGTCATTCCCGTGTTCCCGGGCAACAACTGCGAGTATGATTCCGCGCGGGCGTTCGAACGTGCCGGTGCGGATGTCACGACGCTCATCATCGGCAATCTGACGCCGCAAAGCGTTGCAGAGAGCTGCCAGCGCCTGGTGGACGAGATCGGCCGCAGCCAGATTGTCATGATCCCCGGCGGTTTCAGCGGCGGCGACGAGCCGGACGGCTCTGCGAAGTTCATCGCCGCATTCTTTCGCGCTCCGGCCGTTACGGAAGCCGTGCGCAACCTGCTGCAGAACCGCGATGGCCTGATGCTGGGCATCTGCAACGGGTTCCAGGCGCTGGTGAAGCTGGGGCTGGTTCCGTTCGGCGACATCCGCGATATGGATGCGGATTGCCCCACGCTGACGTTCAACACCATCGGCCGTCACCAGAGCCGTCTGGTGCGCACGCGCGTTGCCTCGAACCTGAGCCCCTGGCTGTCGCATTGCACCGTGGACGAGATGCATACCATCGCTATCAGCCACGGCGAGGGCCGCTTCGTTGCGAACGAGAGCGTGCTGGCAGACATGCGGGCCGCCGGTCAGATTGCCACGCAGTACGTGGGCCTGGACGGCCGCCCCTCCATGGACTTGGATGTGAACCCGAACGGCTCCGTGCTGGCCATCGAGGGCATCACCAGCCCGGATGGCCGTGTGTTCGGCAAGATGGGCCATTCGGAGCGCGCCGGTGCCGGGCTGTACAAGAACATCCCGAATGTCGGCTACCAGCCCATCTTCGAAGGCGGTGTGGGATACTTCGCGGATTAGAGGCGATACGTCATGCCGACCATCAAACGATGCCTCGTCTCGTACACCGCGGCCGATGACGAGACGGACGAAGAACGCCATCTCATCTGCGAGACGCTCGATTCGGGCCGTTATGTCTGTAGCGACCCGAATGCGGCCATCACCGTGACGTTCGACGGTGAGGTGTTCGATATCGAGCTTCAGGCCTTCCGGGATATCCGCATTACCGCCTGCAGCGTCGATGCAAGCCATCGTTTCCTGAAAACGGAGCGCGTGCTGCTGAACGGCTATCAGAGCTGGACGGACACCGTGGAATCGGACATCAACGCGTTCCGCCATGGCCTGCACGGCCTGCCGCGCAACCTGATCGATCACTTTTTGTTGGATACTGCGGGTGACTACCGTTTCACGGAATACGGGTTCACCCCAGGTCTCATGCACGGATGGACGTATGCGTCTATGCGCCGCGGCGGATCGTGCTGCCTGATCGCCTCGCTCAGTGAGGACAACGGCTTCACGCTGATTCGCTTCAATATGCACGGGCGCCTTATCCGTCTGGAAAAGGAAGTGCCCCAGCGCGTCGTCGCGGCAGGGGAGAAGCTGCATCTGTGCACGATGGCGCTCATCTTCCGCTCCGCAGCGGAATTCCAGCCGGGCGACAAGACCGTCATCGGCGTGCCGGCGGCGGAAGAGGACGCGTTCGACCGCTGGTTCGAGCTGCTGGGCATGAAACGGCTGCCGGCAAAGCCCATGGTGGGATATTCCAGTTGGTACCGCCATTTCGATTCCGTGGACGAGGACAAGGTGAGGGCCGACTTGAAGGCGGCCACGGCGGTGATGGCTGGCGTCGACACGCACGGCTTCGAGCGCGTGTTCCAGATAGATGACGGCTATGCGAAAGTGGGCGACTGGCTGGAAACGTATCATGAGAAGTTCCCGAACGGCCTGAAACCGCTGGTGGAGGACATCAAAGCCGCGGGATTCAAGCCCGGCCTGTGGATGGCTCCGTTCGCCTGCGAGCTGGATTCATGCACGTATCTGAACCATCCGGATTGGCTGCTGCGTGACAAGCGCGGTGCGCCCGTGCGCACGGGCACGCATTGGAACGGCGGATTCGCGCTGGATACGCTGAATCCGGAGGTGCGCGCGTTTCTAGCGCATATCCTGCAGACGGTTACGCGGGAGTGGGGCTTCGAGCTGCTGAAGGTGGACTTCCTGTATGCGGCATGCATGCTGCCGCACGGCGGCATGAACCGCGGGCAGCTGATGGCCGACGGCATGCAATTCATCCGCGATGCCGTGGGTCCCGATGTGCAGCTGCTGGGTTGCGGCGTGCCGCTGGCGCCTGCGTTCGGGCGCGTGGAATACTGCCGCATTGGCTGCGACGTGGGCCTGGACTGGAACAACCGCTTCTACTACAGCATCTTGAGCCGCGAGCGCGTCAGCACGAAGCGCAGCCTGGCGAACACCATCGGCCGCGCGCCGTTGAACGGCCGTGCGTTCCTGAACGACCCGGATGTCTTCTTCCTGCGCGACGACATAGCTATGGAACCCGAGCAGGAGGACCTGCTGCTGGAAGGCGATGCCTGCTTTGGCGGCTCGCTTCTGACCTCGGATAACATGCTCTCCTGGCGCCCCGAGGACGTGGCGAAGTACCAGGAGGCCATCAATCTGATGCGGACGGCGCTCAGCCGCTTCGACGACAGATCGCAGAATGCCGGGGATGCGCGATGAGCGCCGGATTCGAAGAGCTGCTGTTCGCGGCGGGCGCGCCACACGTGCTTGCGTTCGCTCCCGGCCGCACGGAGCTGGCGGGCAACCATGTGGATCATCAGCATGGGCGCGTGATGTCGGCGGCGGTTTCGCTGGGCATCCGCGCGGAGGCGGCCGAAAACGGGACGGATTTTGTGCGCGTTGACAGCGACGGCTTCGATCCGGTGGCCGTCGACGTCCATGACGGTGCGCCGCGGGAATGCGAATACGGTACGGCATCATCCCTTGTCAGGGGCATGGTCGTCTGCTTCGAAGAGGCGGGCATCCCCGTTCGCGGTTTCGACGTCGAAGCTGCCAGCACGCTGCCCGCCGGAGGCGGGCTGTCGTCTTCCGCCGCGTTCGAGATGCTCATCGGCCAGATCATGAACGTGCTGTTCGCGGATGGCAGCGTTGATGCCATGACGCTGGCGCAGTGGGGCAAGCGCACGGAATGCGAATGGTTCGGGAAGCCGTGCGGTCTGCAGGATCAGACGATCGTGTCGCACGGCGGCATTGCGCTCATGGATTTCTCCGACCCCGCGCACCCCGTGCTGACGCCGGTGGACTTCGATTTCCGCCGTGCGGGCTATGCCGTCATATTGGTGGACACGCATTGCGACCACAGTCTGCATACTCACGAATTCTCGCAGATACCCGCGGACATGCAGCACGTTGCGCGGCTGCTCGGGAAGGACGTGCTGGGGCAGGTCAATCCCGCGGCGTTCTATCGGAGACTGCCGGAGGTGCGTGCGGCGGCGGGTGACCGGGCGACGCTGCGGGCGCTTCATTTCTTCCACGAGGACGACCTGGTCATGCGGCGCGTTCGCGCATTGCGGGCGGGCGACATGGCCTCGTTCCTGAAGTGGACGAACGCGTCGGGCATCTCTTCAGCGCAGTACTTGCAGAACGTGTCGTCGGGTGGGAGCGATCAGCCGGCGGCGGTAGCGCTTGCGCTCGCGGATATCGTGTTGGATGGCCGCGGCGCATTCCGCATCCACGGTGGAGGCTTCGGCGGCACAATCCAGGCATACGTCCCGCTTGATCTGGTGCCGGAATTCTGCGAACGCATGAACGGCTGGCTGGGCGAGGGAAGCTGCTTGGATCTTCCCATCGGCGCGCCGGGAGCGAGCGCGTCATGGCGGTGACGACATCCGACGATCGGGGCGAAGATCCTGCTGCGCGCTTGGTGGCATACGCCGCTGCACAGGGTCTGATTGCGGAATCCGACTGCCGGTGGGCATACAACACCGTGCTCGATGCCGTGGGGGCATCAGGGCCGGCGGCATTACGGGCGGAAATCGGATCATCGGGCTGCGGCGGTGCGTCGGACTTGTCTGGCGAAGGCTGTGCGCAATCCGCTGCCGCCGATGGGCGCTTCTACCCGGATTGCCTGCTGCGCCCGTTGGCGCTCGCAGCGCATACGAACGGTGCGTTGAGCGAATCCCCGGATAATCCGGCGGTGTTCGAGCGCTTCAGCGCCCGGTTGATGGGCCGGCTCATGCCGCCGCCGTCGCAGGTGGCGCGGGAATTCGCCCGCCGCGAGCAAGAGGATCCCCGGGCGGCGACGGGCTGGTTCTACCATCTGTGCTGCGCAGCCGACTACGTGCGCACGTCTGCCATTGCGCGCAATGTGCAGTGGCGGGCGGCAACGACCTGGGGCAACCTGGAGATTACCATCAACCGGTCAAAGCCCGAGAAGGACCCGCGGGACATCGCGCGTGCAGCGGGTCTTGCGGCGGGAGGCGCTTCCGTTCCGGCGGGGGAGTGCTCTTCGCCTTCTGCGCCTGTTGCAACCTCGGTTGCGGCGCCGGCGCCTTATCCGCGCTGTCGGCTGTGCGCGGAGAACGAAGGCTATGCGGGCCGCCTGTCGCAATCGGCGGGAGACGGCGGCTGGCCGGCGCGTCAGAATCTGCGCATGGTGCCGCTGACGCTGGGTGGCAGTCCGTGGGCGCTGCAATATTCGCCGTATGCATATTTCGGCGAGCATTGCATCGTTTTGAACCTGCAGCATGTGCCGATGCATGTCGACCGCGACAATATGGCGCGTCTGCTGGAGTTCGTGCAGCGCTTCCCGCACTACTTCTTGGGCTCGAATGCCGACCTGCCCATCGTGGGCGGATCCATTCTCTCGCACGACCACTTCCAGGGCGGCAAGCATGCTTTCCCGCTGATGGGGGCACCTATCGCGCAGCCGTTGCCTTGGTCCGACCATGCACAGGTGCGGGCGGGCGTGGTGCGCTGGCCCGTCAGCGTCATCCGCTTGCGGTGTCCCGATGCGGATGCGTTGCTGGATGCGGCAGATGCGGTGGCGCGCGTTTGGCGCGGCTATCGGGATGTCCGTGCGGGCATTATCCCGTACGATGCCGATGGCACGCGCCACAACACAGTGACTCCCATTGCGTACCGCAGGGGGGACGACCTGGTATTGGACCTGGCGCTTCGGTGCAACATCACCTCTAGCGAACACCCGCTGGGCGTGTTCCATCCGCATCGCGAGCATCACCACATCAAGAAGGAGAACATCGGGCTCATTGAGGTCATGGGCCTGGCCATTCTGCCTCCCCGTCTGGAACCGCAGATGGCTGCCCTGGCGCAGGCGCTTGCCGGGGGAGCGCGGGATGCGGCGCAGCTGCAACGGGATCCGCTTTGCGCGCCGCATGCGATGTGGGCGCAGGATGTGGCAGCGCGCCATGACTTTGCGGTCGAGGATGTCCGGGACGTGCTTCGCCAGGAAGTGGGCGCGGTATTCGCACACGTTCTGGAAGACGCGGGCGTGTTCAAGTGGGATGCAGCCGGTCGGGCGGCGCAGGACGCCTTCCTGCGCACGTTGACACAGCATCCGTAAGTGGCTTTCGGCATTCTCGGCCGCTTCTCGGTTGTGCGGTCTGCGGCAAATTCACGCGCAGCGGAAACAGAGCGGACATGCTGCGCGATATACTTTCAGGAAAAGGATGCAGACAGAAAGGAGCCCCATGGCGTTTTTGGATTTGGCGAAAGACCGCTGGACGTGTCGCCAATACAGCGACAGGCCCGTTGAACAGGAGAAACTCGACGCGATTCTGGAGGCGGCCCGCATTGCCCCCACGGCAAAAGACATTCAGCCGTTCCATATCTGGATCGTGAAGGACGCGCAGGCGCGCGCCCGCTTGGACCAGACCACGAAGTGCCTGTACGGTGCACCCGTCGCTCTGATTCTCGCTGGCGACCCGGCAAAGGCCTACGTGCGCATGGACGGCAAGAACTATGCGGATATCGACGCGTCCATCGTGGGCACTCACATCATCCTGGAGGCGCAGGATCAGGGGCTGGGCAGCACCTGGGTCGGCGCCTACGATTCCCCGAAGCTGAAGGAGCTGTTCCCGGAGCTGGGGGATTACGTAGACGTGGCGTTGTTCGCCATCGGCTATCCGGCTGATGACGCACGGCCGGCGCCGCGCCATACGGAGCGCAAGCCGATGGATGAGCTGGTCACCACGCTCTAGCGGGGCGTACGTCAGGAAGGATTCCCATGTAGGAACTGGGTTACTACAACGGAGAATACGGTCCGCTGTCCGAGATGAGCGTTCCCATGATGGACCGCGTGACCGTTTTCGGCGACGGCGTCTACGATGCAGCCATGGGCCGCAACGGCAAGATCTTCGCATTGCCCGAGCATATCGACCGCATCTTCAACGGCATGGCGAAGCTGAAGATCAATCCGCCCTGCTCGAAGCGGGAGATGGCGGATACGCTGCTCGAGATGCTGGGCAAGGTGGACGAATCCGAGGTGTTCGTGTACTGGCAGGTCACGCGCGGAACGGCGCGGCGCGCGTATGCGTTCGACGCGGACATGAAGTCGAATTTCTGGATCATGATCTTCCCGGACAAGGTGGATCCCATGAATCGCGAGTTCACCGCCATCACGCATGAGGGCACGCGCTTCCTGCATTGCGACATCAAGACGCTGAACCTCATTCCTTCTGTCATGTATGCGCAGGCGGCGAAGGAGGCCGGCGTGGACGAGGCCATTCTGTTGCGGAAGCTGCCGCGTCCCGCGCCGCACGCTTTGCCGCTCACCGAGGCAAGCCCCGAAAATGCGCCCTTCCATTGGGGCGCATTTTTTTACGTTACAAGCCTCTGAGCTGGGAAGATAACCAGTTATCGAAAGAATGAGGCATAAAACCTATTGAGCTGCTAGGGAAAACTGCCTAACCTGTCCGCACCGAATTCATTCGCACAGACGGCAATAAGGACCGCTTCTGCGCGGCGGGGCAATAGGGGGACACCATGACGGCATCGCAGCACACTCACCAGCACACGCGCAGCACGGCGCCGGCGCACATCCACACGCATCGCAACCTCATCGGGTTCGACGAGAACGGCGTGTCTGTGGTCACGCATCAGGCCGACCATCAGGAGGGCGACGCCGAAGAGCGCCGCCGCGCGTTCATCAAGGACTACACGGATGCCGTGAAGGCGTACCGTAAGACGTTCCCCACGAAGCAGGACCAGATAGAGAAGACGCCCGACCCGGCTATCTCCGAGATGCTGCGGCGCTCGGACGAGCTGGGCATCGACACGGCGTTCGACCGCTTCGACGCGCAGCAGCCGCAATGCGCGTTCGGCTTGTCCGGCACGTGCTGCCGCATCTGCAACATGGGCCCGTGCCGTATCACGCCGAAGGCCCCGCGCGGCGTGTGCGGTGCAGATGCCGATCTGATTGTGGCGCGCAACCTGGCCCGTTCGGCTGCGGCCGGCGTATCGCAGCACGGCATGCATGCGCGCGCCGTCATCCTGTCGCTGAAATGGGCGGCGGAAGGCAAGCTGGACCTGCCCATCCTGGGCGAGCAGAAGATCAAGGACACGGCGGCCCGCTTCGGCATTCCCGTGAAGAACCGCCAGTTGAAAAACGTTGCGAAGGACCTGGCAAATGCTCTGCTGGACGATCTGTCCGCCTCCGATCCCGCGCATCCGTATCGCACGCTGCAGGCTATGGCGCCGGCAGAGCGCCAGAAAGTGTGGGAGGACCTGGACATCATTCCCATCAGTGCCTATCACGAGGTGTTCGACACCATGCATCGCACGGGATGCGCCACGGACGGCGACTGGCGCAGCGTGATGCAGGAGTTCCTGCGGTGCGGCCTGGCATTCACGTTCTCCGGCGTGACCGGCGCCAGCATCGCCACGGATTCGCTGTTCGGCGTCGGCGATCGCGTCACATCGAAGGTGAACTTGGGCGCGCTGAAAGAAGGCTACGTTAACATTGCCGTTCACGGGCATCTTCCCACGCTGGTCTCGCAAATTGTGAAGGTGGGGCAGGAGCCGGCGTTCGTGCAGAAGGCCATCGGCGCTGGCGCGAAGGGCATTCGCTTCTACGGCATCTGCTGCTCCGGGCTTGCGGCGATGTACCGCTACGGCGGCGTGATTCCGCTGTGCAATGCCGTGGGCGCCGAGCTGGTGCTGGGCACCGGCGCGCTCGACCTATGGGTCGCAGATGTGCAGGACGTTTTCCCCAGCATCATGGATGTGGCGCGCTGCTATCGCACGACGGTCATCACGACTAGCGACAACGCCCGCCTGCCCGGTGCGGAGCGCTACGAGTACGACCATCACCATGCGAACATCGAGCAGACGCGCGCGATGGCCGAGGCCATTGTGGAGCGCGGCATCGAGAGCTTCCAGGCGCGCCGCGGCATTCGCGTGAACATCCCGCCGTACGAGGCGGAGGCGGAGGTTGGCTTCTCCGTGGAATACGTGCATCGTCGCTTCGGCGGCATGGGGCCGCTGGCGCAGGCAATTCGCAGCGGGCAGATCCTGGGCATTGTGAACATGGTGGGCTGCAACAACACGAAGGTGCCGTACGAGCGCTGCATCGTGGACGTGGCGGATGTGCTGCTGGCGAACAACGTGCTGGTGCTGACGAACGGCTGCGCGTCGTTCCCGCTGATGAAGCTGGGGTACTGCAACGTGTCCGCCCTCGACCGCTGCGGCCAGGGGCTGCGCGAGTTCCTGGAGCCCGACCTGCCTCCCGCATGGCATGTGGGCGAATGCATCGACAACACGCGTTCGTCCGGCATTTTGGGCGGCATTGCGGCGGAACTGGGCCAGCGCATCTGCGACCTGCCGTTCGCATTCAGCTCGCCGGAATGGTCGAACGAGAAGAGCGTGGACGCCGCGCTCGGTTTCCGCCTGATGGGCGTCAGCTCGTACCACTGCGTGGAGCCGCCCATTTTCGGTTCGCAGAACGTTATCGAGTTCCTGAAAGAGGGCACCATGGAAACGCTTGGCAGCCGGATGGTGGTGGACGTGGACCCGAAGAAACTGGGAGAGCGCATCGTGGCGGACATGAAGCAGAAGCGCGCCGCGCTGGGATGGGACGTCCCGGCGGCAGGCGAAACGGCGAACACGGAAGGAGGGCAGCCGCATGGCGCATAAGAACCGCGCCGCTGCGGCCGATGACGGGAGCCCCGGCATCGGCGGCACGGCGAACGCGCCGCAGGCAACGGATGTCGTTGCGGCGCAGCTGGGTGCTGCCCGACGCGCGCGCCGCCGCCGGCACGTGCTGACGGCGGCCGTCGCGGCCGTCGTGTTCGCGGCGCTGATGGTGCTGCTGTCGGGCTTCTCCGGGTCGCATTACAACAGCACGGCCCCTTCCGGCACGGACCGCATCGACGGCCTGCCCACCGTGAAGATCGCGTATCTTCCTATCACGCATGCCTTGGCGCTGTTCGAGCAGGTGGAGGAGCTGAATGCCGACCCGAATCGCAGCTACGACATCCAGCTGGTGAAGTACGGCACCTGGCCGGAGCTCATGGATGCCCTGAACAGCGGCCAGGTGGACGGCGCCTCCGTGCTGGCGGAGCTGGGCATGCGCTCGAACGAGCAGGGCATCGGCGTGAAGGCCGTGGCGCTGGGCCATAAGGATGGCAACGTGATCGTGGCGCGCAACGGCATCGGCTCCACAGCGGATCTGAAGGGGAAGACCGTCGCCATCCCCGCGCGCCAGTCTTCGCACTACCTGCTGCTGGTGCAGGCACTGTCGCAGGCCGGCCTGTCGCTGTCTGACGTGAGTATCACGGAGCTGGCGCCCACGGAGATGCCGTCCGCCCTGGCCAGCGGTCAGGTGGATGCGTATTGCGTGGCCGAGCCGTTCGGTGCGAAGGCCGTGGAGGCGAATATCGGGCATGTCATCGAGACGTCCGAGAACCTGTGGTCGGATTCCGTCTGCTGCATGCTGGTCATGAACGAGAAGTTCTTGTCGCAGAACAAGCAGCTGGCGAATCGGTTCGTGGCCGACTACAAGGCGGCGGGCAAGCAGCTGGACAACACCGATGAGGCGCTGTCCGTGGCGAAGAAGTACCTGAACCAATCCGATGATGTGCTGACAACGTCGCTGCAGTGGATATCGTTCGACGACCTGAGCATCGACCGGAAAGACTACGAAGACCTGGCCGCACGGGTGAAGACGGCGGGGCTGTCCCAGAATCCGCCCTCATACGAAGACTTCGTTGAGAACCTAGGAGACAACTGATTATGAAAAAGCATGCACTTTCCCTTTGGCGGGTGATCGTGTCGTTTGCCGTGCTCGTCGCCGTCTGGCAGATTGCCTACGAGTTCAGCACGTACCCGGACGCCCTGTTCCCTTCGCCGGGAGAATCCATCCAGGCGCTGGGGGCGCTTGCCGCAAGCGGGCGTTTGGGCATCGATGTCGGTGCCAGCCTGTACCGCTACGTGGTGGGCTATCTGCTGGCCGCTGTCAGCGCCGTGGCGTTGGGCCTGCTGCTGGGCTGGTTCTCCCGCGCGTGGAACTACGTGAACCCGGTGGTCCAGTTCATCCGACCCATCTCGCCCATGGCATGGCTGCCGTTCATCGTGCTGCTGCTGGGCATCGGCGACGTTCCGGCCATCGCCATCGTGTTTATTGCCGCATTCTTCCCCGTGCTGCTGGGAACGGTGTCGGCCGTGCGCTCCGTGGATCCCGTCTACCTGAAGGTGGCCTCGAACTTCGACCTGAGCGCGGGCGCCACGCTGTTCAAGGTCGTGTTTCCCGCGGCGTTCCCGCAGATTATGAATGCGTTGCGCACGGCCATCGGAACGGCATGGATTTTCCTGGTGGCAGGCGAGATGGTGGGCGCGCAAACGGGTCTGGGCTACTTGATCATCGATGCGCGCAACAACCTGGCGGCCAACCAGCTGCTGGCGGCGATCATCGTCATCGGCGTCATCGGCTTCCTGCTGGATACGGCAGTGAACTACGTGGATAAGCGCGTGCAGAAATCATGGGGAGGTGCGGCGTAATGGCGCTGATAGAGATAGAGCATGCGGGCAAGGAGTACCGCTCGAACGACGGCGGCACATTCACGGCGCTGCAGGATGTGAACCTGGAGATAGAGCGTGGTGAGTTCATTTGCCTGCTGGGGCCTTCGGGATGCGGCAAGTCGACGCTGCTGAACGCTCTGGCGGGGTTCGACCTTGCCACCAGCGGCAGCATCCGCATAGAGGGTCAGGAGGTAACGGGGCCGAAGCCCGAGTACGTGACCATCTTCCAGCAATACGGCCTGCTGCCGTGGCGCACGGTGCTGGACAATGTGAAGCTGGGCCTGGAGGGCTGCAGCGACATAACGCCCGAACAGGCTGACCGCACGGCGCTGGAGTTCCTGGACATGGTGGGGCTGGCGGACTTCCGGGACGCGCATCCGCGCGAACTTTCCGGCGGTATGCAGCAGCGCGTGTCCATTGCGCGCGGATTGGCCGTGGACCCGGAGATTCTGTTCATGGACGAGCCCTTCGGCGCATTGGACGCCATCACGCGCATGAAGCTGCAGGACGACGTGCTGCGCATTGCGAAGGAGTCTGGCAAGACCGTCATCTTCGTCACGCACGACATCGAGGAGGCCGTCTACCTGTCGGACCGCATCGTGGTCATGACGCCGAATCCCGGCCGCGTGAAGCAGATTGTGAACGTGCCCATGAGCTGGGGATTCCGCGATCGCACGAGCGGCGATTTCATCGAGGTGCGCGACAAGGTGTTCCGCATCTTCCACCTGAAGCACGAGGTGGAGCCCGAATACGTCATCTAGCGTGCAGCGGGCGCACGGCCCTCCGACCGTGCGCTAGCCGATGCCCCCTAGCACGCTGCCGGCAACCAGCACGAACAGGACCACGCCGCAGAACGCGTACTTGACCAGCGGGAAGAACCATTTCCCCAACGGCTTTTCGCGCCCGCGGTTCACGGCCTCGGTCACACGGTCGCGCCCCAGGACCCACGTGAACATGAACGCCGCCAGGAACGCGCCGATGGGGCAGCCGTAGATGGAGCACCAATCCATCCAGCCGGATACGATGGGCTGGATGGCAAGGCCTACAACCAGCCCGATCCCGATGATGGCAAGGCACGCATGCAGACGATTCATGCCGGCCCATTCCTGCAGCGTGGCAATGGGCGCCTCGAACAGGTTGATGAGCGACGTCAGGCCGCCGAACAGCACGGCCACGAAGAAGGCGATCATGAACAGCTGCCCGCCCGGCATCTGCGAGAAAAGCTGCGGCAGGTAGATGAACAGCAGGCCGGGGCCGCCGCTGGACAGCTGCTGGCCGGCCGATGCCATGGCCGGGATGATGACGAGCGAGGCAAGGATGGCGGCCACCGTGTCGAACACGGCGACCATCTTCGCGCTGTACGGGATGTCCTCGTCGTCGGAGAGGTACGAGCCGTACACCAGCGTGCCGCAGCCGGCCACGGACAGGCTGAAGAACGCCTGGCCCAGCGCGAACAGCCAGACCATGGGGTCGGCAAGCCCTGCGGGGTCCAGGACGAATATGTACTGGTAGCCCGCCTGCGAACCCGGCAGGAAGGCTACGTAGACGGCCAGGCCCACGAACAGGGCGAAGAACAGCGGCATCATGATTTTGTTCGCCCATTCGATGCCGCCGCCCACGCCCAGCACCAGGATGGTGGCCACGGCGATCATGGCGACGGTCTGCCACACCCAGTTGTTATCGGAGATGCTCCCGAACTGCGCGGCGAACTGCTCCACGCCGCCCGGCACGGCGCCCTGCCCGGTTACGGCCAGCACCGTGTATGCGAATATCCAGCCCACCACCACAGAATAGCCGATGGCCATGGCCAGTGAGTTCACCACGGGGAACAGGCCCGCTATGCGCCCGGGCGTCTTCGAGCCGAACCGCTGCTCCGTGGCTTTCTCGAACGCCCCGATGGGCCCGCGGCGCGTGGCGCGGCCGAACGCCATCTCCTCGATGATGCCCGTGGATGCGATGAGCACCACGAAGATCAGGTAGGGAATCAGGAACGTGGCTCCGCCGTACGCGGAGATGCGCGTGGGGAACAGCCAGATGTTGCCCATGCCCACGGCCGAGCCGATGCAGGCAAGGATGAAGCCGCTGCGGCTGCGGAAGCTGTCGCGGGAGCTTACGGGCGCGTTCGACGACGGGAGGTCTTGATGGGACATGGAATTCCTTTCTTGAAAGCATGTGTCATGGTACCGCACATCTGATGGTTCGCAACGGATACGCGCTTCGGCCGCGTATGCGGCATCCGTTCGCATAGAATAGGTCCCATGCGAAAAAACGCTGCCGCACCAGAGCGGCGGGGCGGGAAAGGACGCAGAGTATGGCGAAGAAGATCATCCCGTTTGCCTTCGGTGCCGCGCTGGGCGCCGCCGGTGCCTATGCCTACAAGAAGGCCCATGATGCGGAACGCTCGGCGCGGCTGCCTCTGTCGCTGTTCGACAAGGGCCTGCAGCCCACCGGCATGGCCTTCCGCCTGGACCCTCTTGCGCGGGATATCACGCCCGGCAAGCTGCGCTCCGCCGGGAAGCTCTCGCGGCGGGTGAAGGCCCCCGAGATGCCGGATCTGCGCCATCACGTGGAGACGGTGCGCGGCCGCGGCGGCGCGTTTGCCGTGCATGTCTACGCACCGCTGGAGAGCGTGGGCCATCTTCCTGTGGTGGAATGGCTGCATGGCGGCGGATTCTCCATGGACACCTCGGCGCTGGAGATGGCGCTCATCGACCGGCTCATGCGGGATACGCCCAGCATCTTCGTGGTGCCGGAATACCGTCTGGCGGACCAGGCGGCCGCCCCGGCGGCTGCCGAGGACGCGTACGATTGCCTGATCTGGATCAAGGAGAACCTTGCGCGCATCGGCGGCCGCTCCGACCAGATTTTCGTGGGCGGCATCGGCGCCGGCGGCGGGCTGGCGTGCGCCGTGACGCTGATGGCGCGCGACTGGGGCAAGGTGAACATCGCGTTCCAGATGCCGCTGTATCCCATGCTGGACGACCGCATGGTCACCGCGTCGTCGCGCAACAACGATGCGCCCTGGTGGAACACGCGCGCGAACATCGAGGCCTGGAACCTGTACCTGGGCGACGACCGGGGAACGGACGCCGTCACGCGTTACGAGGCGCCGGCGCGCGAGACGGATTTCACCGGCCTGCCCCCGGCATATTCGTTCGTCGGCGCGCTCGACCCGCTGGCAGACGAGACCGTGGCGTATTTCACGCAGTTGCGCCAGGCGGGCGCGGATGTGACGCTGGACGTGTACCCCGGGTGCTACCACGCCTTCGACCTGGTGGCGCCGCAGGCCGCCATCTCCCTCACGGCCGACAACCGCCTGAGTGCGGAATTCCACCGCGCAGTGGACACGTGCTTCGCCGGCAACGAATAGTGCGGCGGCTTTGATAGAATTATTCTTCACCGACAATAAATAGCGGGCGGATCCGGCATGCGGGTCCGCCTTCCATGCAGAGAGGATGAGACGAATGGAGCGGACGACGGTCCACATCAATGCGGGTCACGGATACGACGTAGTGGTGGGCAGCGGCCTGCGCTCGGCGGTGGGCAATTTCCTCATGGAGATCAGCAATCCGTGCCGCGTGGCCATCATCTGCGACGATGCCGTAGAGGGGCTGTACCTGTCCGCCGTGCGCAAGAGCATCCGGCGCTCGGGATTCGATGTCGTGAGCCTTGCCATCCCGCATGGCGAAGAGAACAAGAACCTGGCCACGTTCGCCCAGATTGTCGAATTCCTTGCCGCTTCCCAGCTGAGCCGCACGGACCTGGTCGTGGCGCTCGGCGGCGGCGTTGTGGGGGACATGGCGGGCTTTGCGGCCGCCACGTATCTGCGCGGCATCCGCTGCGTGCAGATTCCCACCACACTGTTGGCGGCCGTGGATTCGTCCGTGGGCGGCAAGACGGCTGTGGACCTGAGCGCCGGCAAGAACCTGGTGGGCGCATTCCACCAGCCGTCGGCCGTCATCTGCGACGTGGAGACGCTGGACACACTGCCCGACGCCGTGTTCTCGGACGGCATGGCGGAGGCGCTGAAGTACGGCGTGCTGTGCGACGGTGGCCTGTTCAAGCGCCTGGCTACGTCGAATCCGCGCGAAGATGCCATCCGCACCATCTCCCGCTGCGTGGACATCAAGCGCGCGTACGTGGAGGCCGACGAATTCGAGGGCGGTCTGCGCCGCTTCCTGAACCTGGGCCACACCATCGGGCACGCCATCGAGAAGTGCAGCGGGTTCGCCATCCCGCACGGCAGCGCCGTGGCCGTGGGCATGATCATGATGGCGCGCGCATGCGAGGCGAACGACGACGCCGTGCCGGGCACGGCAGATCGCATTGCGGATGCCTGCCGGAATGCCGGGCTGCCCACCACCATCCCGGAGGCTGTTGCGGCAGCGGATCCCGCACGCGTGCCGGATGCGTCCGCGTTCACCGCACAGGCGCTGGCAGAAGCCGCCCGATCCGACAAGAAACGCTCGGGCAACACCATTACCATCGTGGGCGTCCATACGGTGGGCGACTGCTTCCTGAAGGGCATTCCCGTGGATCGGCTGCAGGACGTCATCGCCGCCGGCATGCCTGCGTAAGGCGGGCGCCTTGCTATAATCATCCCAGATGCGCACGCACAAATGAGAAGCCGGTATTGTAAGCGGTTTCCGCCGGAAGGCGGCGTTCGCAAGGCTGGCCTTTCTCCTGTTCGAAGCAGATGCGAAAGGGGACACGGCAATGGCATACGAGTTCGTCCTTACGGAAAAGCGCGGGAGCACGTTCATCCTGACGCTGAACAGGCCCGAGAAGCGCAATGCGCTGAATTCCCAGATGTGGGCCGAAATTGCGCAGGCGCTGCAGGAATTCGAGGCGGATCCCGACGCGCTGGTCATGGTCATCACGAACAACGGCCCATGCTTCTGCGCCGGCAGCGACCTGAAGGCCATCTCGAAAGGCACGTACCATGCTCCCGAGGGTATGGAGGACTACGGATTCGCAACCATCTGCGGGTATTACTGCACGAAACCCGTCATCGCGGCCATTGAGGGCTACTGCATGGGCGGCGGTACGGAGATTCTCATGGCCGTTGACCTGGCCATCTGTTCGAGCGATGCCACATTCGGCCTGCCCGAAGTGAAGCGCGGCCTGCTGGCGGCCGGCGGCGGGTCGTTCCTGCGCCTGGGCCGCGGCATGCCCGTGAAGTTCGCCATGGAGATGCTGCTCACGGGCGATCCGGTAGATGCCCAGACGGCGCTTTCCTGGGGTATGGTGAACCATGTGGTACCGTCGGGCCATACGTTGGATGCAGCGCTTGAGCTGGCCGAACGCATTGAGAAGAACGCGCCCATAGCCGTGGCGGAGTCGAAGCGGCTGCTGTATGCGTGCATGGACAAGGGCTGGCTGAAGGACGGCAACTTGGCCTGGGACGCCGTGCTGGCGGCCGATCGCCGCATCAAGCACACGGAGGATGCGGCGGAAGGCTCCACGGCCTTCGCGGAGAAGCGCCCGCCGCATTGGAAGAACCGGTAGCGGCACCTTTTCCTGCGCCGGCATCGGCCGCGGGGCGTCGGGCAGCGCATGCGCTGCGCCTTCTGCGGTAGGAGGCGAATGTGGAGCACCGACGGTCGTTCGAGCGGCCGTCGCGTGCTCGTTTTCTCCCGCGCTATACTGGTTCGGATACCAGACACCCGCAAGGAAGGTCATTCCATGAGTCTTTTCCATCGCGGGCCCAAGCCGCCGAAGAAGCCGAAGCGGTTCTTCGACGTGAATTCCGGGCCGCTGAAGATCCAAGTGCACGATACGAACGACACGCAGAGCCTGCTGGCGGAGTGCCGGAGCCACATCCTGAACGGCACGTCCGGCGTGGCTGTGGCGCTGTGCGCCCGCACGCCCGAGCAGATTGCCGCGAACTACCCCGACGGCCGCTGCGTGAACGTATGCATGCGCAACTCGAAGATGGTCACGGGAGACAACTGGCTGGGCTGGATCGACGTCGACCGCGCCGGCGTGGGCTATATCAAGGACCTGTGCGACGAATACCAGCTGGTGGAGGCGCATGCCGTCATGACGGAGAAGAACGGCAAGTACCGCATGGCCGTGGTCGTGCAGCGCCCCGAGAAGAAAAAGAAGAAATAAGGAGTTCGTCATGGGTATCAGAACGGGACTTGCGCAAGCGGTCAGCGTTGCCAGCACCGTTGCGCTGAAGAACGTGTTCCATCGACCGGCGGCGAACTTCCCCGGCAAGATTGCGCTGTACGTGGATCCCGCCATCATCGGGAACATGGCGCACAAGTTAAAGCGCGGTTCCGTGATCGTGGCGGGCACGAACGGCAAGACCACAACCACGAACCTGCTGGCGGATGCCCTGGAGCGCGCGGGCCAGCGCGTGGTCTGCAACCGCACGGGCGCGAATCTGGATTCCGGCGTTGCAACGTCCCTGCTGCATGCGCACGAAAGCGACTGGGGCATCTTCGAGAGCGACGAGATGTGGATGGTGAAGATCCTGCCGTTCCTGCAGTCCGACTACGTGCTGCTGCTGAACCTGTTCCGCGACCAGCTGGACCGCGTGGGCGAGATCGACCGCGTGCAGGACAGTATCGTGAACGCGCTTTCACAATCGCCGCGCACCGTGCTCATCTACAACGCGGACGACCCGCTGTGCACGGCCATCGCCGACCGCTGCCCGAACCGCACGGTGGGTTTCGGCGTGGGGGAGAACATGCATCTGGCGCAGAACACCGTCTCCGATGCGCAGATGTGCCAGCGGTGCTCCGGTATGCTGGAATACGGCTATCGCCAATACGGCCAGCTGGGCACGTTCCATTGCTCGGACTGCGACTTCCACCGCCATACGCCGGAGTTCGAGGCCGTGAATGTGAAGCTGGGGCCGTCGGGCCTTTCGTTCACGGTGCGCTCCGGCAAGGCCGAGGGCACGGTCACGGCGCCCTACAGCGGCGCGTACATGGTGTACAACCTGCTGGCAACGTACGTCACGGCCGTCATGGTGGGCACCATGCCCCAGGATGTGCAGGCCGCCATCGATGCGTTCAAGCCCGACAACGGGCGCCTGCAGAATCTGCGCGTGCACGGCCGCGACGTGCTGCTGAACCTGGCGAAGAACCCGACGGGCTTCAACCAGAACATGAAGCTGGTCGTTCAGGGCGAAGGCCGCAAGGCGGCGGCGTTCTTCGTCAATGACAAGGAAGCGGACGGCCATGACATCAGCTGGATCTGGGACGTGGACTTCGAGGAGCTGGCCGCCAGCAAGGACCTGGTGGTGTTCGCCGGCGGCATCCGCAAGAACGACTTGCAGATGCGTCTGAAGTATGCGGGCATCGACGCGCAGCTGGTGGACAGCGCCGCGCAGGTTGTGGAGGCTGTGGATGCGCTGCCGGAGGACTACTCGCTGTACTGCATTGCGAACTATACGGCATTGCCGCAGGTGAGAAGCGATCTCCAGCGTCTTTCGGAAGATGGCGTGGACACGCCGGCACCGGATCCGGCGCGCGCGCCGATGGTGTCGCGCCAGGCGGAGGACACGGCGGCGGTGGAGCCGTTCACGTTCGGCGGCGCCGTGACGGCCGACCATCCGCTGCGCATCGTGCACCTGTTTCCGGAGCTCATGAACCTGTACGGCGACGGCGGCAACGTGCGCGTGCTGCGCCGCCGCTGCGAATGGCGCGGCATCCCCGTGGAAGTGGAGCGGGTCCATCACGGGCAGACCACGGATCTTTCGCAGGCGGACATCGTGTTCCTGGGCGGCGGCCTGGGGCCCACAGAGGATGACCTGACCAAGGAGACCGTGGCCTCCTGCTACGGCGACACGCTGGCCTTTGACGCGGAAGAGTGGGATAAGATCGTGGCCTACTTTACC
>USAB01000016.1 GCA_900552585.1 uncultured Coriobacteriaceae bacterium | reverse complement strand
TACGGCCGGCGAACATGCCCTGGTCAACCTTGTCGAAGACCTCGCGGACAACCTCGGCGTCACCCAGCCAGGCAATGGCCAGACGGCGGGAGTGCAGGTCGCCCTTCTTCGCCCACGTGATGATGCGGTCGACGTCCGGGCGAATCTCCTTAGCACGGGCTTCGACGGTCTTGATGCGGTCGTTCAGGAACAGAGCAGTGACCAGGCTGCGCTTCATTGCCTTCGTATGGCTGGCATCCGTGCCCAGCTTACGACCCTTCTTGTAGTGTCTCATTGACTTCTCCTATTGCTTCAAGCTGAGACCCATGGAGATCAGCTTGTCCTTGACTTCCTCGATCGACTTAGCGCCGAAGTTGCGGATATTCAGCAGATCGTTTTCGGAGTACTCGACCAGCTGACGCACGGAATGGATGCCGGCGCGCTTCAGGCAGTTGTAGGAGCGGACGGAAAGGTCCAGGTCCTCGATCTGCTTGTCGAGCTCGGCATTCGCCTTCTGACCTTCGGGAGCAAAGATGGAGGGGGCTTCTACGCCTTCCTCTTCCTCTTCGTCGCGCTGGATCAGACCCAGGAATGCATTCATGTACTGGTCGATGATATTCGCGGCACGGCACACAGCGTCCGTCGGAGTGATGGAGCCGTCCGTTTCGACTTCCAGCACCAGGCGGTCGTAGTCGGTGCGCTGACCGACGCGAGTATCGGTGACATTCAGCGTGCAACGGCGCACGGGCGAGAACAGCGAATCGACATGGATGATGCCGATGGGGTCCTCGGTGCGCTTGTTGCGCTCGGCGGGCACGTAGCCGCGACCCACGCCGATGCGAACCGTCATGTCCAACGTGCCGCCGTCGGCGACCGTGGCGATGACATGCTCGGGGTTGATCAGCTCGAACTCGGTGGGCACTTCAAGATCGGCGCCGGTCACCGTGCACGGGCCCTCAGCCAGCACATGCGCAGTCGCTTCTTCGATGTCGTCGTTCAGGGCACGGAAAACCAGGCCCTTGACGTTCAGCACGATGTCGGTGACATCCTCGATCACGCCCTCAACGGTCGTGAACTCATGCTGCACGCCTTCGATCTTGATAGCGGTTGCTTTCGCACCATCGAGGGAAGAGAGCAGGACGCGGCGGATGCTGTTGCCCAGCGTGGTGCCGTAGCCTCGCTCGAGCGGTTCGACGGTATAGCGCCCAACCGTCTCGTTGATCTCTTCTGCGGTTACTGTCGGCCTCATGAATTCTGTCATATTCTTGTAGCCTCCTCGGAAAGCTCCTGCTATTTCGAATAGAGTTCGACGATGAGCTGCTCGCGGATGTCCAGATCGATCTGGTCGCGCAGGGGCAGGCTCAGCACGCTGCCCTGCAGCTTCTCGATGTCAACCTCCAACCAAACAGGCACCTGGACGCGCTCGTTCGAGACCAGCGCGCTCTTGATAACCAGCAGGTCCTTCGCCTTCGGGGCAACAGCCACCAGGTCGCCGGGACGGACGCGGTACGACGGGATGTCGACACGCTTGCCGTTGACGGTGATGTGGCCGTGGGACACGGTCTGACGTGCCTCCTTGCGCGTACGGGCGAAGCCCAGACGGAAGACCACGTTGTCCAGACGGGACTCCAGGATCTGCATCAGGTTGTCGCCGGTGATGCCGGGCATGGACTTTGCCTTCTTGAAGTAGCCACGGAACTGCTTCTCCAGAACGCCGTAGATGAACTTGGCCTTCTGCTTCTCGCGCAGCTGCATGCCGTACTCGCTCTCGCGACGACGACGCTTGGGCTGACGCTTGGATTCCTTCTTGCTGCTGTATCCCAGAACCACAGGATCGATTCCGAGCTGACGGCAGCGCTTAAGAACCGGAGTTCTATCGATTGCCATTAGTGAGTCCTTTCAATTAAACGCGACGACGCTTGCGCTGACGGCAACCGTTGTGCGGGATAGGGGTGCAGTCCTGAATGCTGGAGACTTCCAGACCGGCCGCCTGAAGCGAACGGATGGCGGTCTCACGGCCGGAACCGGGGCCCTTGACGAAAACAGCAACCTTGTGCAGGCCGTGCTCCATAGCGGTCTTAGCAGCCGCCTCAGCAGCCATCTGGGCAGCGAACGGCGTGGACTTACGGGAGCCCTTGAAGCCGACCGTGCCAGCGGACTGCCAGGAAATCACGTTGCCCTGGGAATCGGTGATGCTGACGATGGTGTTGTTGAACGTGGACTTGATATGAGCCTGGCCCACGGAAACATTCTTGCGCTCAGCGCGCTTCACGCGGCTGCGAGCGTTCTTCTTAGTTGCCAACTTAAGCTACCTCCACTTATTTCTTGCCGCCGATTTGCTTGCGCTTGCCCTTGCGGGTGCGAGCGTTCGTGTGCGTGCGCTGGCCGCGAACGGGCAGGCCCTTGCGGTGGCGCAGGCCGCGATAGCAGCCGATCTCCATGAGGCGCTTGATGTCCTGGGACTTCTCACGATGGAGGTCGCCTTCGACCGTGAGGTTCTTGTTGATGTAGTCGCGCAGCTTGGACAGATCCTCCTCGGACAGGTCCTTGCAGCGGATGTTCGGATCGACGCCGGTCTCCGCAATGATCTTCTTTGCAGTGGTGTTACCGATGCCGTAGATATAGGTCAAGCCAATTTCGACGCGCTTTTCGCGAGGAAGGTCAACACCTACGAGACGTGCCATGCTATTACCTTCTTCCCTTTAACCCTGACGCTGCTTGTGGCGCGGGTTCTCGCAAATGACGTAAACCTTGCCATGGCGTCGAATGATCTTGCACTTATCGCACATTTTCTTGACCGAAGGACGTACCTTCATTTCAATTTCCTTTCGGTTATGCGTACTAATGTATATATGCAAACACCCAGCCGCAGGTGATTTTTTTCTTGCTCGGCTGCCCGCTTCGAAGTCGTAGGCGAACCGTGCCGGGTGAATCCCCCAAGCAGCAGGTTCGATACATTCTTCGTACGAGGCGACCCCTATCCGCGCGTTCGAACAACTTTCGAACGATCACGCGAATTCAGAATTCCCGCACATTTCAGGGCCCAAAACGTGCGGATGCCGCACCTACTTGAAGCGGTACGTGATGCGGCCGCGGTCGAGATCGTAGACGGAAAGCTCTACGGTCACGCGGTCACCAGGAAGGATCTTGATGTAATGCATACGCATTTTGCCGGAGATATGCGCCAATATATTGTGGCCATTTTCAAGCTTAACCCTAAACATGGCGTTCGGCAGTGCCTCGATGACTTCGCCTTCGAGTTCAATCACATCGTCTTTGGACAAGAGTGCTCCTTCACGCAGTTTTTCCGCATTGCGACAAACTGAAATACTAGCAAATTTCGGGAATTCCTGCGCAGATATCCTTGTTCCATCACATATCTTTCAAACACCTCATTGACCCCGCAAACTTGCGCGTTTACAATTCAAAGGCGCAGCGATGCGGGCCGTTAGCTCAGTTGGTAGAGCAGGGGACTTTTAATCCCAAGGTCGAGGGTTCGAGTCCCTCACGGCCCACCATCTGCTGTCCATTTCCAAAGGCGCCTGCCTTCGCTGCAGCGACAATGGGCCATCGTCCAATGGTAGGACTCTGGTTTTTGGTACCAGCTATGTAGGTTCGAATCCTGCTGGCCCAGCCACCTTATCTTCTCTCGCTAAGCAACTATATAAGCAACGCAAAAGGGGCCGATGCTTCGCGCATCGGCCCCTTTTCTGTCAGTTGTCTTACTGAGCGTTGTTAGCAGACATACGGCCCCGCAGATGCACCTGCGGAACGGCTTACATCATGCCCATGCCGCCGCCCTGGCCGGCACCGGCCAATGCAGACAGATCCGGACCCTCCTGCGGGATCTCGTTCACGCTTGCCTCCGTGATCAGAATCAGGCCGGCAACGCTTGCTGCGGACTGCAGGGCGGTACGGGTGACCTTCACCGGGTCGTTCACGCCCATCTCAACCATGTTGCCGTACTCGCCGGTTGCGGAGTTCAGGCCCTCGCCCTTCGGCAGGGACTTGACCTTCTCCACCACGACGGAGCCTTCGTAGCCGGCATTCTGGGCGATGACGCGCATGGGGGCCTCCAGGGCCTTGCGGACGATCTGCACGCCCACCTTCTCGTCGGCGTTCGCAGCCTCGACCGTGTCCAGTGCGGGCAGAGCGTCGACCAGAGCCACGCCGCCGCCGGAGACGATGCCCTCTTCAACGGCTGCACGCGTTGCCTGCAGCGCGTCCTCGATGCGGGACTTCTTCTCCTTCAGCTCGGACTCCGTTGCCGCACCGACCTTCAGGACGGCCACGCCGCCGGAGATCTTCGCCAGACGCTCCTGCAGCTTCTCGCGGTCGAAGTCGGAATCCGTGCGCTCGATTTCGCCCTTGATCTGGGCAATGCGTTCGTCGATCTTCGCCTTGTCGCCGGCGCCGTCGACGATCATGGTGTTGTCCTTCGTGACCTTAACAGTCTTTGCGGTGCCCAGCATGTCAGGCGTGGCGTCGGCCAACGTCAGGCCGAAGTCCTTGTCGATGACCGTGCCGCCGGTGACGATTGCGATGTCCTCCAGGATGCGCTTACGACGGTCGCCGAAGCCCGGGGCCTTGATGGCCACAACGTTCAGCGTGCCGCGCAGCTTGTTCAGCAGCAGCGTTGCCAGAGCCTCGCCGTCCACGTCCTCAGCAACAATCAGCAGGGCGCGGCCGGACTTCATGACGGTCTCCAGCAGGGGCACCAAATCCTGGATGTTCGAGATCTTCTGGTCCGTCAGCAGGATGTAGGGGTCCTTCAGGTCGGCGACCATGGCATCCATGTCCGTAGCCATGTACGGGCTGATGTAGCCGCGGTCGTACTGCATGCCCTCGACGACGTCCACATCGAAGCCGAACGTCTGGGACTCCTCGACGGAGATGGCGCCGTCACGGCCGACGGCATCCATGGCCTCGGCAATCTTCGTGCCAATCACAGCATCGCCGGCAGAAATGGTGCCGACGTTCGCAATCTGGTCCTTGCCCTCCACTGCGATGGCATCAGCCTTGATGCTCTCGACCACAGCGTCAACGGCCTTCTCGATGCCGCGACGCACGGACAGCGCGTCAGCACCGGCCGTGACGTTGCGCAGGCCCTCGTTCACCAGAACCTCTGCCAGCAGCGTTGCGGTGGTGGTGCCGTCGCCGGCCACATCGTTCGTCTTGACGGCCACTTCCTTGACCAGCTGGGCGCCCATGTTCTCCACGGGATCCTCCAGCTCGATCTCCTTTGCGACGGTCACGCCGTCATTCGTGACGACGGGGGCACCGTACGACTTCTCCAGAGCAACGTAACGGCCCTTCGGTCCAAGCGTAACCTTAACGGCGTCGGCCAGCTTCGTCACGCCGGCAGCCATACCGCTGCGTGCTTCGGCGTCGAACTTGATTTCTTTAGCCATTGTCTTCCTTTCGAAACGGTTTTCGGGAATCCGGCTGCATGCCGGAGTCAGTTCCTATCGAATTGAGGGAATTCCTATTCGGCGTACTTCGCGTAGATGTCCTCGGCGCGCATCAGCATCAGCTTCTCGCCTTCGACCTCCACTTCGGTGGCACCGTACTTTGCGAACACCACGTGATCGCCCTCTTTGACGGAAATGGGAATCAGGTTGCCGTCTTTGTCGCGCTTGCCTTCGCCGACTGCCACGACAACGCCGCTCTGCGGCTTCTCCTTCGACTCCGAAGCCAGATACAGACCGGATGCGGTGGTTTCCTCTGCCTCGTCTTGACGGATGAGGACGCGATCACCCAAGGGAATCAGCTTCATGTAGTGCCATCCTTTCGTATGCTTGTTCCTGTTGCCAGGATTTTTACCTCTGTTCACCCGCCCGAGATAACTTTGCGGGTGCGTTAGCACTCGATGCCTTGGAGTGCCAACATCTGCATAGTAGCATGGGTAAACCTAAATGCAAGTAACAATTAAGAAAACTTCAGTCGTTTACACTTAGATTTCCTACATTACACAAACGCCACAGGACCCTATTCGGGTGCTGCGGCGTTTCATTGCATGTCCTATCAGGCGAAATGACGGTAACGGCGAAGCTTTGCTACTGGATTGCGCGGATTTCGCTTGCCAGCCAATCCGTCCACGCCTCCACACCATCGCCACGCGTGGCGGAAATGGGGAAGATGGGCGCCGTGGGATTCAACTGGTCAACGGAGCGGTCGAACGCCTCCTCGTCGAAGTTGAACACGGGCTTCGTGTCGATCTTGTTCAGCACCACGGCCTGCACCACCTGGAATGCGTTCGGGTACTTCAGCGGCTTGTCGTCGCCTTCCGGCACGCTGAGGATGACAATCTTTGCATTCTCGCCCAGATCGAAGTCCGTCGTGCACACCAGATTGCCCACGTTTTCGACGATGATGAGGTCCAGATCGTCCAGATCCAGCACGTCCAGCGCCCGCCGCAGCATGTTGCTTTCCAGATGGCACGATCCGCCCGTGTTGATCTGCACAGCGGCAATGCCCTGCTCCTTGATCTTCTCGGAGTCGACGCTGCTGGCAATGTCGCCTTCCACGACGGCGATGTTGAACTCGTCGCGCAGCGCCTCGATGGTCGCCTGGATCGTGGAGGTTTTGCCAGATCCCGGGCTGGCCAGGATGTTCAGCAGATAGACCTTCTTGTCTTTCAGCAGCCGGCGGTTCTCCTCCGCCAGCTGATCGTTCTTCGCCAAGATGGGCTCTTTCATATCCACATGAGCCATGCTATTCGCTTCCTTCCAGAATATGGTCGGCCATGCGCTTGGCCACCCTGCCCACGGCGTCGTCCATATCGGGCGCGAATCCGGCTGTCGGACCGTCATCGCCGCCACGGGGAGCGCCTTCGGCGGAATCGTCATCAGGCGATTCGCCGTCTTCGTCAGGATCATCTTCGTTGTATATCTCGATGGAGTCGATCTGCATCTCGCGACCCTGCAGCAGCTCCGTAAACGGGCTGTCGCATTCGGGGCAGCGCACATGGAAGCGGTCGTGGTCGTATTCCGCACCGCATTCCAGGCAGCGGCTGCGCGGATGCACGATGGTCAGGTCCAGCTTCGCCCCTTCGCACATCGTGCCTTCGGACAGCGCTTCGAACGCGAAGACCATGGCCTCTTCCACGACCTCCGTCATCTCGCCCACCGTCAGCTTGATTTCCGTCACCTTATCGGCGCCGGCGTTCTCGGCGGTCTTCAGGACAGCGTCCATGATGCCGATCATCAATCCCAGCTCATGCATCGTCGTCTTCCGCTTCCTTCTTCGCCTTGCGCTTCGCCTGGATCTCGGCCCACTCCTCTTCCCATTCCGCGTCGTCGCGGGCCTGGGCGTCCAGCTCTTCCTTCTGCTCCTTCACGCGCTTGCCCATGACCATGCGCGCAGCGAACATGCTGAGCTCGTACAGGCCGATCATCGGGGCGAACATGAGGAGCATCGTGATGGGCGAGGCATCCGGCGTCACCATGCCGGAGATTACCAGCAGGCCGACGTAGATGTAGCGCCACTGCGCGCGGAGCTTCGAGTACGGGATAATCTCGAAGACCAGCAGGTAGAACACGATCAGCGGAAGTTCGAACGCAATACCGAAGCCCAGCTCGAACTTGATGATGATGTCGATCCATTGGTCCGCTTGTGCCGTGATGACGGCGAAGCCGGATGCCTGATCCGTGAGCCATTGGAACGCGGGAGGCAGAATGATGATGTAGCAGAACACCGTGCCGAAGATGAACAGCGCCACAGCCGCCACGAACGTGGGTACGAAGTACTTGCGCTCGCGGGGTTTCAGCGCGGGCAGGAAGAACGCCAGGATCTGCCACAGGCAGAACGGTGCGCACGCAACTAGCGACGTCCAGAGCGCAATCTTCAGGCGCACGCCGAATGCCTCGAATGCACCGAACACGTTGATGATGGCGTGCCCTTCGGAGTCCGTGGGCATATAAGGCGTTACGGGCGCCAGCAAGAACTGCGCAACCGTGGGCGTTGACATGTAGAAGAAGCAGATGGCAATGAGCAGGACCACGACGATGCGAACGCAGCGCATGCGCAGCTCGCCCAGATGGTCCATCAGCGGCATTCGCGCAGGACCGATAGGCATGCTATTCGCCCCCTTCCGGGGTAGCGGCGGAAGCCGGTTTCTCAGATGCAGATGCGGCGCTAGATGCCGCGGAGGGCGCCGGCTTCGCGGCAGGCTTCTCTGACGCTTCGCCCGCTGCCGACGATGCGGCCTTCGGAGCCGCCTTCTTGCGCG
This sequence comes from uncultured Coriobacteriaceae bacterium, assembly GCA_900552585.1. Classification (GTDB taxonomy): domain Bacteria; phylum Actinomycetota; class Coriobacteriia; order Coriobacteriales; family Eggerthellaceae; genus UMGS1519. The sequence continues at coordinate 19,506 of USAB01000016.1, read as the reverse complement.
GCGCTGTGCCGTAGAGTTCGGCGGCGCTCACCTTCGGGCGTGGCTTCGCGGCAGGCTCGGGCTTCGGCGCGGCGGCTGCCGTGGCAACCGTCGCTGCCGCGACGGTGGCGGCAGCGCTGACAGTAGTGCCGTCTGCGGCGTTCGCCGATGCGGCCAGGGCACGATGATACGCCAGTCATAGCCGCCCTTTTGTGCCGGGGCGTCCGCCGGGGCGGCGGGGGCTCCAGCCGCATCGGCCGTCTTCTGCGCCTGGGCAGCCATGGCCGCCTGGCGCTCTGCGCGCTCGCGGTCGTGGCGTGCCTTGCGCTCCGCAAACGTCTCTGTCTTCACTTCGCGTTTATCCAAGTTCGCCATCTTATCCAACGGGCGCTGGAAGGGGTTGTCCTGGTCCCTGTCGGGATCGTACACCTCCTCTTTCACCACCTGGTTCATCTCGTTCTGCACGTCACGGAACTTCGCAATAGCCTGGCCGACGGTCTTCGCGATGGCCGGAAGCTTATCGGGACCGAAGATAAGGAAGGCGAAGATGAGGATGATGGCAAGCTCGGTGCCTCCTATGCCGAACATACGCAGCCCCCCTTCCGGATAGCGCGCTGCTGGTCGCGGCGCATAGCTAGTTGCTCCCCATCAGCGTCAGACCAGCGATGGGTAGCGTCAGGCCGATGACCAAGATCACCGTGATCACAACGATAAAGACCTTTTTCATGCGCTCCTTGTGCTCGCGCTGGGCCTGGGCGCGCTTCTCGCGCTCCTTCGCCGCCTGCATCTTCGCTTCGCGTTGGGCGGCGGTCATCTTTTTATTGCTGCTTTTCTTGTTTGCCATATATACGTTCCTCGATGGGCCGCATGGGCCTTTCGTTGGTTCTTCTCGCGCACAGGAAAGGGCTGCCAGCCGCTACTTCCGCAGCTTTCCGCGGATGCCGATGACGCGGGCGATGCTCTTCGCCACTTCCACATCCACATGCCACTGATCCTGCTCGTAGAGGATCTTGCCGCCTACCATGGTCATGCAAACATCCTGGCCCGACGACGTATTCACGACTGCGGACACCGGATCTTCGGTAGACGGATGCAGCGACCCGGCCATATCAACGGCGATGATGTCGGCCTTCTTGCCGATTTCCAGCGAGCCGATCTGATCGTCCATGCGCAGTGCGCGCGCACCGCCGATGGTGGCCATCTCCAACATCTCCTGAGCTGTGATGAAGCCTCCCCCGGCACTCGCGTCCACGGCACGGTGCACCAGCATGCCGATGCGCATCTCCGAAATCATGTCCGTAGAATCCGTGGCGGCCGGGGAATCCGTGCCCAAACCCACGCGCATACCCAGCTTGCGGTATTCCATGACCGGGGCAACGCCCATCCCCAGCTGCGCGTTGCAGCGCGGGCACGTGGCAATGGCCACATCATGGTCATGAAGGATGGCAATGTCCTCGGGGTCGACATGCACGGCATGGATGGCAAGGATGTTGCCGGGATCGAGTGCGCCCCAGTTCAGCGCATAACGAACCGGCGAAACGCCCGTGGGCAGCCAGGGCGGCGTTTCCACATAGCCGCGGGTGAAGCTTTCCTCGACCTTGCCGAACGGAGCGGCGCCGTACTTCACAAAGCGGTACTCTTCACGGCTCCCCGCCAGGTGTATGGCTACCGGCAAATCGTTGCCCGCCACTTCGGCCACGCGCTTGAATACCAGGGGGTGGCACGTGTACAGCGCGTACGGGGCGATGCCCACTGTCACGCGGCCGGAATCCACGCGGCCCATCCAGTCGTTGATGTCGCGCTCCGCCGTGCGGATGGCATGGTCCACGCGATTCTGATCCGCAGCACCCACCTCGCGGTAAATCACGCCGCGCAAGCCCAGCTTCTGCACCGCATCCAGCGACGCGCCCGTGTCCGTGATGTCGGCCACGGTGGTGACACCGGATGACAGCGCATCCAAGCCGCCGAAGATGGCCGAGTCGTACCAATCGTGCGACGTCATCAGCGGTTCCTTCTTCATCAGATGAACCGTCCATGAAGCATACGGCTCGTCGTGGACCACTCCGCGCATGACGGAGTATTCCATATGCGTATGCGTGTCAACGAAACCGGGAAGGAGCGCTGCCGTGCCGTAGTCGCGAACCTCTTCGTCCGGATAGCGCAGACGCAGCGTTTCCGCAGACCCGATGTCGACAATCTTGCCGTTGCGGACCAAGATGGCGCCGAACGGGAACGGGTTGGACGTTATGGGCAGAATATATTGTGCACAGAGCAGCATGCCGGCCTCCTGTATGAAATCGTGCTCCCCATCATAACATCACTGCGGAAGCGTCCTGGAAGAACCCGGTGGGAGTTATTTCCGTGCAATGTAAACGGCAGCCACGCCAAACGTGCAGTTCGTGTAGTCCACACAGCGGAAGCCCACGTTCTTCAGCATCTTCGAGAAATGCTCCTGGTCCGGGAACGCCTTGATGGAGCTGGACAGGTACACGAAACCCTCGCGCTGTCCGGTGGTTATCTTTCCCCACGTGGGGATGCCCAACGTCAGGTACTTGTCGTACAGCGCGCGCATCACCGGATTCGGCGGTGTGCTGAATTCCAGAATGCAGCACGAACCGCCGGGGCGCAGCACGCGGTAGATCTCGGAAAGCGCCTGGTCGCGCTTCGGCATGTTGCGGATGCCGTACGCCATGGTCACGACATCGAAAGATTCGCTGGCATACGGGATGTCCTGCGCATCCACCACGGCAAGCTCCACCGGCACGCCGTTGTTCTCGCCCGCTTCCAGGCGCTGCCGCGCAATGTCCAGCATGGCGGGCGTGAAGTCCGTGAGCAGCACGCTGCCCGGCTTCTTCTGCTTGCAGACCTCGAACGTCACATCGCCCGTGCCGCCGGCGATGTCGAGCATGCGGGTGCGGGAATTGATGGGCGCCTCGTCGATGAGCGTGTGCAGCCACGCCTTGTAGCGCCCGAAACTAGACATCCGGTTGAACCGGTCGTAATTCGGGGCGATGTCGCTGAAAATCGCCTTCACGCGCTTCGAACTTATCTCCGCGGGAGCCGCCTTGCCCGTGGCGGTATCGATGCTGTCATTGCAGGAGGCGCTTCCGGCTCTGCCGTTTGCTTCCTCATTATGAAAGCTTGGAGCGGTTTCGATTGCCATGCCATTCCCTTCAAACGTGCTCGAGGATAGGCGCACTCACATGCAGGTATTGCCGCTTCGGACAGTGCACACGTGTGATGGCGCATATCAGCAATTGTTACGCAGCACGCATACGGTATCCCGTTTGGCATATAAGTAGCGCTTAATCGTCAAAACCTCTTCACACCAGATTTACAAAAGCACTCACTTCAGAAAGATGCAGACCGCTTCAAGGCCACGCGGGGCCCGCTTCCGCCCCGTACGATCGCCGTCGGCACGGCTTGCCGCTAGTACGGATCGTCCAGAGGCGCATGCGCCGACACATCCGCATCCAAGCCGAAGAAACGGCCTGCGCGGTAGCGGTCCAGCGCCACCAAGGCGATCATGCCCGCATTGTCCGTGCAGCTGGAAAGCGGGGGCATGGTAAGGCGCACGCCCATGCGGCGGCACAGCTTCTCGTACATCTCCCGTAACGCCGGGTTCGCTGCCACGCCGCCGCCCAGGCAGAATTCGCGCGCGCCGGTCTCCTCCAAGGCCGTCTTCGCCTTCGCCACCTGCACGTCGATTACCGCCTGCTGGAACGACGCGGCAATATCCGGCAGGTTCAGCTCGCGGCCCGCCTTGCGCTCCTTCTGGATGTACGTGATCACGGATGTCTTCAGGCCCGACAGCGAGAAGCGCAGGTCGCCGGAATGCATCATGGCGCGCGGGAAGCGAATGGCCTTCGGATTGCCCTGCGCCGCCAGCTTCGAAATCACAGGGCCGCCCGGGTATCCCAAGCCCAGTGCCTTTGCCACCTTGTCAAAGGCCTCGCCCACGGCATCGTCGATCGTGGAACCCAGCGTCTCGTAATCGCCCCAATCCTTCACGTGCACCAGCATCGTATGGCCGCCGGAAACCAGGGACACCACCATCGGCGGACGGATGTCGGCAGTGGCTATCTTGTTCGCGTACAAGTGACCTTCCAGATGGTTAACGCCGATGAGCGGCTTGTCCGCGCCCCATGCCGCGCCTTTTGCGAACGCCAGGCCCACAACCAGCGCGCCCACCAGACCGGGCGCATACGTCACGGCAACGGCGTCCAGGTCGCGCCAGCGCAGGCGATTCACGCCCAGGTTACGTGCCGCCTGGTCAAGCCCCTCCTGCGCAACTCCGCATATGGCCTCGATATGCTTGCGGCTGGCAATCTCGGGCACCACACCGCCGAAGCGCGAATGGAAGTCTATCTGGCTTGCCACAACGTCGGACAACAGGTCGCCCGTGCCGTCTGCAACCGCCACCGCCGTTTCGTCGCACGACGATTCCACGGCCCGGATCAGCGGGCGCGCCGCGTCCGCAAGCGCCACCCGCTGCGTCTCGTCGATACTCTGCAGCTCCATACCCGCCACCTGCGCGGCCTGCGCGCGCGGGACTGCAGAGACGGCCAGCGGCAGCGGCCCCCGGAAGATGTACGCGTCTTCTCGATCGGAATAATAGTGCGGCCGGCGACCGATGTTCTCCATGCCCAGCGCCTCGTAGAAGCGGTGCGCACCTTCGTTCGACACGCGTACTTCAAGCGATGCTGTTTGCGCACCCAGGTCGCGGGCATCCGCCGCCACGCGCGCCAGCAGCTCGCGCGCGATGCCGCGACGGCGCAGCGCGGGGCTGCTGGCAACCTTGAGAATCTGCAGGTCGCCGTCCACCACCATGCCGCCGGCATAGCCGACCAGATTCCCGTCCGCGAACGCCGCCCACCATATGCGGTCCTTTCGCGGCAGTTCGTCCAACACCATGGACGCATTCCAGGCATCGGAGCCCATGACCTGCGATTCCATGGATGCGGCGTCATCCGCGCACGCGGCATCCAGCGGACGGTACACGATGCCGCTTGCATCTGCGCGCGCATTCGCAATGGTGGTGTCGTGCTTTTGCGGCCGTTGGTCACGGCGAACAGACACATCCTGGACGCCCGTTTCCAGATTGCGTGCGTCCGTTTTTGCCAGACGGATACGCTCGTTCTCCTCCGCGTCCGAAAGGCGGGTGTACACCGGCAGCACCAGCGCGGGATCGCCGGCAGCGGGATCCATCAGGTCCGCGTCGCCCAGGCGCCACGCCTGCTGCGCCGCCAGCAGCAGTCCGGAGCCCGTGGGCGTCCAGGTTTCCTCGGGGGCCAACGTGCCCAGCTCGGCGTACTGGTCCGCATATTTACGCAGACCGTCGCCGGCAAGCACGATACCCGCATCCAATGAACCGTCGCGAGCCTCGCCCAGCAGGTTGCGCACGAACTCCACGCCCTCTGCGGCCTTCAGCACGACGTCGGAATTACCGCGCGCCGGCCCTTCCTCTCCGATGCGGTAGCACACGGGGTAGACCTCTTTGCGCATGGCGTCGGCAACCACGGCCGCACGGCTGCGCACGCCCGTTTCCCACAGATGCCAGGCAATGGCGTCCGGCGTGGAAATGCCGTACAGGCCCACTTCCAGCGCGCTGGCAACGCCCTTCGCCGTGGCCAGGCAGATGCGCACGCCGGTGAACGACCCGGGGCCGCGCCCGCAGACAACGGCCGCAATGCGGTCGCGTGTCACGCCGTTCTCGCGCGTCAGCTGGTCGATCAGGGGTAGCAGCTTCGTATTCGACGCACGATGCGCCAGCTCTTCGCGCGAGGCCAGCAGCGCGATGCCCTTCGTTGCCGGGTCCAGCACGCCCAGGCTTACCGCAACCGTCTCGTTCGAGGTATCGAATGCCAGGACCACGTCCTTGCACGTTTCTTGCGAACCGTTCATTCGCGCCCGCCTTCCACCGCTTGCCGCCATGCATCCGCCAACTGCGCCGAGCGCGCGCCCGTTGCCCGCACGCGCAGCGTGCGAACCTGGTCGTCGCCCACGGTGAGCAAGATCTCCATCCGGTCTTCCGGCATGTCGTCAGGGAAACGGTCGCCCCATTCTATGAAGCTGGCGCCGTCGCCTTCCACCACGCCGAAGAAATCGATGTCCTCCAGCTGGTCCGGGCTCTCCGGGTCCAGGCGGTACAAGTCGAAGTGGTACAGCGGCAGCGTGCCGCGATATTCCAGCAGGATGTTGAACGTCGGGCTGGTCACATCGTCATGGATTCCCAGCCCGCGCGCGACGCCCTGCACGAACTGCGTCTTGCCCGCACCCAGGTCGCCGAACAACAGCACGACGTCGCCGGCCTCCAGGTACGGAGCCAGCTTGCAGCCCAGAGCCTTCGTTGCGTCCGCGGAATCGGAACGCAGCAGGTATGCATTCGTATCAGTCATAATGCGCCCTATTGTACGGCAAGCCCGTGGATTCGCCGTGTACGGCAGGACGCATTCACATGACGGCATTCACGACATACCGGCTGAACTCGTCGATGGATTCTTCCAGCAGGTCGCAGAAACGATCTATTTCGGCAACCGAAGTGGTGTAGGAAACGCTGGCGCGGCACGTGGACGTCACGCCGAGGATGCACAACGGCGGTTGCGCGATTCGCGCCCGCATCGGCGCAAGCATCCGCCGAAGCAGCCCACCATGTCACGCTTACTGGTTCTTCTTCTTGCGGTCCGCGTGCGCGAAGTACATCATCAGGCCCACCAGGGCGCCGCCGACGATATTGCCCAGCGTCACCGGAATCAGGTTCGCCGTAAAGAACGTGCCGAAGTTCAGCACCGCCGTGTTGATGCCCGCCTGCGCGATGAGCCCGCTGTACGCCGCATTCATGTTCGCGAAGATGCCGGCCGGGATGTAGTACATGTTCGCCACGCAGTGCTCGAAGCCGCAGCAGACGAATGTCATGATTGGAACGAAGATGCCCATGATCTTGCCGCTGGTCTCCTGCGACGTGTTGCCTATATAGACGGCAACACACACGAGCGCATTACAGAAGACGCCTAGTACGAACGCATTCTGCCACGGCAGGCTGCACTTGCTTGCTGCAACGGATGCGGAATAGACCGCCAGATGGCCGGCGCCGATATTCATCTGTCCGAAGAACGCCATCAATGCGGCAAGCGCCACGGCGCCGACGAAGTTGCCCACATAGACGATGACCCAGTTGCGGAGCAGCTGGCCCCACGTGATGTCGCCATGGATTGCCGCCGTGACCATCAGGGCGTTGCCGGTGAACAGCTCCGTGCCCAGCATGATGACCATAATCAGACCCACCGGGAACAGCAGGCCTGAAACCAGACGGACCATTGCGGCGTTGTCCAGGCCGCTTGCCGCGGTCGAGCTGACGACCGCACCTAAGCCGATGAGCATGCCGGCGCCAATACCCAATACGAACAACTTGCTTGCCGGGGCCGTGGCTTTCCCTATGGAAGCCTGCATATACCCCTCGGTGATGGCTTTTGGTGAATTGATGGCCATGCCTGTCTGCACCCCTTGAATCTTCGTATGTCTCCGTCTCCGCGCCGTTCGCGGACGAATTGCCGGGAATGCTATCCGTCCGCTCTCATTGCGATGCCGTCCACCATACGCCTAATGCAAACAGAAAGCCGCCTTCTGTCGGGCAATGGTATGTTCCGCAGCTTGAATTGTATGGTCGAACACAAGGCGGGTCGTAAAGGAGCCGATGCCGCCCGGCACCGGGGTGATGGCATCCACAATCTGGGCAACGGGCTCCGTGTCCACATCGCCGCATATCTTGCCGTCCTCGAAGTTGATGCCCACATCCAGCACCGTCTGGCCGGGAGCGAAGCACTCCGGGCCGTATGCGTGCGGGCGGCCCGTAGCGCAGATCACGATGTCGGCCGACCGCATGACGGACGGAAGGTCCTCCGTCTTCGAATGGCAAATGGTCACGGTGGCGTTGCGCTTCAACAGCATCATGGCCACCGGCTTGCCGATAACCAGGCTGCGGCCCACCACCACAACGCGCTTGCCGTGGACTTGGATGCCGTAGGCGTCCAGCATGCGCAGGCAGGCATCTGCCGTGCAGGGCGGATACCCATCGGCACCGTCCATGAACACCGAGGCCAGCGACGCCTTCGTCATGCCGTCCACATCCTTCGCCGGCAACAGGCGATCGCATGCCTCCTGCTCATCCAGCGAGCGCGGCAGCGGCCGGAACATCAGGCAGCCGTGCTCCGCATCGTTCGCGTTGATGGCGTCGATCTCGCGCAGCAGGTCCTGCTGCGACACATCGGCGTCCAGCTCGTGCACGTTCACGGCAACGCCGATGCTCTCCGCGCGCTTCTTCGCGGAGCGCTCGTAGCTCAAGTCGGGCGCCTGATTGCCCACGCGGAGCAGCGCCAGCGTGGGCGTCACGCCCTTCTTCCCGCACGCCTCCGTGCGCTCCCGCAGCTCCTGCTCGTACCGCTCCAGCGGCTCCTTGGCCGTCAACATCTTTGCGCTCATGCGTCGACCTCCTTGCTCACGTATGCGTAGATCTCGTCCGCCTTCGCGCCGTATTCCCTGATCAGCGAATGGGCCTCGTTGCGGAATTCGCCTGCCGCACCGGCATCCTCCATGGATCCGGCGTTCACGAAGATGTTCAGCGACGCCGCCTGCAGCGCCGCTTTCGCCATGATCGCAGACGCACCGGCATCGCTTACGGCCATGCGGCTGCCCTTCTGCGCCATGAACGCGCAGTCGTCGATGACCGCCGCGCACTGCTCCATGATCTCCAGCGGCACGGAGCAGGCGCCTGCCAGCGCCGCCTGCTGCACGGCCTTCTTCGCCTCCCGCTCTTCCGGCGTGTCATGCGGCATGCGGTAGCTTGCCGCCAACGGGGCAAACGCCTCCGCGTCCTCGGCAATCAGCTGTTCCAGCCGCACGCGGCGCGCCGCCAGGTCCTCCAGGCAACGCATGCATTCGTCCTGCACATCGGCATACCGCGGCTTCCCCACGGTCAGCTCGCCCACCATGGACGAAAGCGCCGCGGCTAGCATGCCGCAATAGGCGCTGGCCCCTCCGCCGCCCGGCGTGGGAGACGCGCTTGCCAGTTCGTTCACAAACGAGTTGTCGACCATCGTTCCCTTCCTGAAAATGGAAACGGCCCGCCGTTGCGGCGAGCCGTTCGTATCGATACCGAATTTCGCTCCACGCGAAATTTCATTCTAGAACAAGCCAGAGATTTTTCCCGTCTCATCCACGTCGATGCGGAAAGCGGCAGGATTCTTTCCCAAACCGGGCATGGTCATGATGCTGCCCGTCAGCGCCACGATGAAGCCCGCGCCTGCGGAGACCTTCACCTGGCGGATGGTGATGCGGAAATTGCGAGGGGCGCCGATGAGCGAGGCGTCGTCGGAGAAGCTGTACTGCGTCTTCGCCACGCATACGGGCATGCCGCCGAAGCCGTTCGCCTCCAGCAGCTTGATGTCCTTTTCGGCATCGGGCGTGTAATCCAAGCCATCGGCATGGTAGATCTTCGTCGCAATGGCGTTCAGTGCATCCTTGATGCTGGCACCGGTCTCATACGAGTAGTCGAAGTCGTTCGGCTCCTCGCACAAGCGCACGACCTCGTTCGCCAGGTCCAGGCCGCCTTCGCCGCCCTTCGCCCACACCTGGGACAAGCAGACGTTCACGCCCAGCTCGTTGCATTTGCGCTCGATGAGGTCCAGTTCGGCCTGCGTGTCCGTGGGGAACTGGTTGATGGCCACCACCGCAGGCAGCTTGTAGACCTTCGTGATGTTCTCCACGTGCTGCAGCAGGTTCGGCAGGCCCGCCTCCAGCGCCTCGAGGTTCTCCTCATTCAGCTGGTCCGTGGGCACGCCGCCGTGCTTCTTCAGCGCACGCGCCGTTGCCACGATGATCACCGCGTCCGGCTTCAGACCGGTCAGGCGGCACTTGATGTCCAAGAACTTCTCCGCGCCCAGGTCTGCGCCGAAGCCGGCCTCCGTGACCGCGTAATCGCCCAACGCCAGCGCCATGCGCGTGGCCATGACCGAGTTGCAGCCGTGCGCGATGTTCGCGAACGGACCGCCGTGAACGAATGCCGGCGTGCCTTCCAGCGTCTGCACCAGGTTCGGTTTCAATGCATCCTTCAGCAACGCCGCCATGGCCCCCTCGGCCTTCAGGTCATGCGCCGTGACGGGCTCGTCGTCGTACGTGTAGCCCACCACGATCTTGCCCAGGCGCGCCTTCAGGTCCGTGATGCTGGTTGCCAGGCAGAAGATGGCCATGACCTCGCTGGCCACCGTGATGTCGAAGCCGTCCTCGCGCGGCACGCCGTTCGTCTTGCCGCCCAGGCCGTCTACAACGTAACGCAGCTGGCGGTCGTTCATATCAACGACACGCTTCCAGGTAATGCGGCGCGGATCGATGTTCAGCTGATTGCCGTGATGGATATGTGCATCCAGCATGGCCGCCAGCAGATTGTTCGCCGCGCCGATGGCATGGAAGTCGCCCGTGAAGTGCAGGTTGATATCCTCCATGGGAATGACCTGCGCGTACCCGCCGCCGGCGGCACCGCCCTTGATGCCGAACACAGGGCCCAGGCTGGGCTCGCGCAGCGCCACGACGGTCTTCTTGCCCAGACGGCTCAGGGCATCGGACAGGCCGACGGTGGTCGTGGTCTTGCCCTCGCCCGCCGGAGTGGGGTTGATGGCGGTGACCAGGATCAGCTTTCCGTTCTGATGCTGCTGGTCACGCAACAGGTTGTAATCGACCTTCGCCTTGTAATTGCCGTACAGCTCCAAGTATTCGGCCGGAACGCCCGCCTTCTCGGCGATCTCGGCAATCGGCTTCGCCTTCGTTGCCTGTGCAATCTCGATATCGGATTTCACGCCGCTCCCCTTTCTCTTCGGCAGCGCGCGGATCGAACGCGCTGCAATGCCTCCGAACGGGCCGAGCAGCCCGCCGCTACGCGCGTTATTTTACTCTGGCGCCGGGCATTGGGAAGGTGCGCTTCTGCAAACGCGGGGGCCTGAACCGCCATCGGCGGAGCAGACCGTCGCACTATGAAGGGAATGTGCAGCCGGGGCTTCCGCCGGCCGCTTGCAGTTCCCGAAATTCGCCTACTTGCCCTTCGCGTGCGCTGCCTTCTTGAGCGCATCCTGATGTTCGTAAATCATGCGGATGCCCTGCAGCGTCAGGTCGGGGTTCACTTCGCTGATGGTCTTCGACAGCGGCGCCATGGTGCTGGACAGCCCGCCCGTGGCGACAACCGTGGTCTTGTAGCCCAGCTGATCGAACACGCGGTTCACCAGGCCGTCTACGCGGTCGATCTCGCCGTAGACAATGCCCACCTGCATGGCCTTCGTGGTGTTGCGGCCAATGGCGTTGCGCGGATCGACGAGCTCGACCTGCGGCAGCAGTGCCGCATGCGAGAACAGGGCATTCATGGACGATTCCACGCCCGGCGCGATGATGCCGCCGGCAAAGCAGCCGTCCTTATCGATGACCTCGATGTTCGTGGCCGTGCCGAAATCCACCACGATGCACGGCGACCCGTAGAAGCTGCGCGCGGCAACGGCATCCGCCACGCGGTCCGCACCCAGGTCGGAACGTCGGTAATTCGTGACGTCGATCAGCTCGCCGGCGGTCTTCACGTTCACCATCAGCAGATTCATGCCGAACATGGACCGGCACACTTTCTTCCACATGTGCGTCGCCGACGGCACGACCGTTGCCAGCGCCACGCCTTCCACCGTTTCGTGGGGCACGCCGCCCATGTCGAACAAGCCGCGGAGCAGCACGTGCAGTTCGTCAGTGGATCGGGTGGAATGGGACGAGATGCGCCACATGTGTTCCAGCTTGTCCCCTTCGAAGAGGCCGAGCGTGGTTTGCGTGTTTCCTACATCGATGGCTATCAGCACAGCGCCCATCTCCCTGTTTGCATTTTCGAATTTTCGTCATGCTATCATAATCCGTAGACATTTTACTCGCAGGGAACTGGCCGGATATGCGCCTTCCCCTGCGCGGACGCACAGTGCGGAGGGAGACGAACCGCATGCCGCAAAGCAACGCACGCATCCTACTGGTAGACGACGAGCAGTCCATCACCGATTTCGTAGGCTACGCCCTGAAGAAAGAGGGCTTCGAGGTCGACATCGCCGCAAACGGCACGGATGCCCTGAAGCTGGATGCTGCAAACGAATACGATCTGTACATCCTTGATATCATGCTTCCCGAAATGGACGGGTACGAGCTGTGCCATCGCATCCGCGCGCATTCCGATGCGCCCGTGCTGTTCCTCAGCGCGCGCGACAAGGAAATAGACAAGGTGGTCGGCCTGGAAATCGGAGCGGACGATTACCTAGCGAAGCCGTTCGGCATCCGCGAGCTACTGGCCCGCGTGCATGCACTGCTCCGCCGGGTGTCGCTGGACAACAACGAGGACGTGCACCGCGTCTCGGTCCAGGGCATCACCTTGGACGAGGACGCCCATACTGCTACCGGCGAAAACGGCGAGATCAAGCTGACACCGCGCGAATACGAGCTGCTGGCCTACCTCATGAAGCAGGCGGGCAAGGTGCTCTCGCGCGAGGACCTGCTGCGCAACGCCTGGGGCTGGGAATATCTGACGGAATCGAAGACCGTCGATACGCACATCAAGCGCCTGCGCGACAAACTGCAGGAAGCCGGCTACGATCCCGGCCTGGTGGAAACCGTCCGCGGCTACGGCTATCGCTTCAAGAAATAGCGCGACCGGCCAGCGCGTCCACCCATGAAGCAGCTGCAGACATATTTCGCCCTGTTCGCCACGCTCATCTCCGTGCTGGCCATGGCGCTCGTGTTCGGAACGTGCGCGGTGTTCGGGCATGTGAACCCCGCACTCGCGTTCGTCATCCTTCCCATCTCCGCCGTCGTGCTGGTCATCGGCATGGCCGTGGGCCACTACCTGGCGGAACCCCTGAAAGCGCTCGTCGCACACGTGAAGCAGTGCCGTCGCAACGGCGGTTCCGGGCCGTCGCCGGAAAACGGCGTCTACCGCGAGGCGCACGACCTGTCCGAGCAGTTCCGCCTGCTTTACGAGGATGCGGAATCGAATCGGAAAGAGCTGGCGAATGTAGAGAGCAACCAATCCGCATTCGTGAGTGACGTCGCACATGAGCTGCGCACGCCCCTGACGGCCATCCGCGGCAATGCGGAGATGCTCCAGGATCCCGATCTGCCGCCCGAACTGCACGAACGCTTCTGCAACAGCATCGTTCGCGAAAGCGAGCGCCTGACGCGCCTGACCACGGACATCATCTCGCTCGAACGCAACCGCGACGACGACCAGGCGCGGGAATGGCATCGCGTGAACCTGCGCGATGTGGCGCAGGACGCCATCGACTCGATTGCCCCCGTGCTTGCGGAGCGCGGGGCGAACGTATCGCTGGAAGGCGAAGCACCCGACGTGCTGGGCGACCGCGACCGCCTGGAGGAAGTCGTCACGAACCTGGTGGATAACGCCAGCCACTTCATCAAGCCCGGCGGCCACATCTGGATCGAGCTTGCCGGTACGGAAACGGCGTCCATCATCTCCGTCTCCGACGATGGCACCGGATTCGGCGATGTGGACCCGCATATGCTGTTCGAGCGCTTCTACCGCACGGATTTCAGCCGCGCGCAGAATGCCGGCGGCTCTGGCTTGGGGCTCGCCATCGTGAAATCCATCATTGAGGCGCACGACGGGTCCGTGGATGCCTTCAACCGCCCTGAGGGCGGCGCGTGCTTCATGGTGGCTATCCCCACCATCGATTCGGATGACCGATAGGCGCCGATAGGCCGCCCTGTAACGCACCGTGTCGCGCGATGCCGGCATCTGCTGCCGCACGCGTAACGCTCCCTATAAAAAAAGAGGCCGCCTTTCGGCAGCCTCCTTCGCATGTTCTGTATGCGTTATGCGCACATTCGAAACGACTTAGTACATGGGGCCAAGCTCGTTGTTCGCAAAGCCATCGGGAGCAATGGGGGCGCGGTCTTCCTCAGGCGGGAAGTCCTCGGCGAACTTGATGCCACCTTCCTCGTGCAGGCGCTGGATGTCGGCGTCGCTGTAGCCGACCTTCTTCAGCTCCTCTGCCGTATCTGCGCCAAGGTCGGAAACGGCCTTGTACTCGGAGATCGGCGTGGGAATGGTGGACAGGTGATGCGGCAGGCCCGTCTGCAGCACGTGGCCGACGCGCGGGAAGTCCACATAGGCCAGAGCCTCGGGGTTCTCCTTCGTCAGCTGTGCGATAGCCTCGGTCTTCGTGTTGACCTTGGCGGCGCACATGTTCGCATGCTCCGGCTCGTCGAACCAAGCGGTCCACTCGTCGGCGGTCTTCGTCTTCATGATCTGGCGAACCGTCTCGAACAGCTCGGGCGCTTCCCATTCGCGATCCAGGCCATGGCCCAGCAGCTCCTCGTGGCCAATGGCTTCGCAGAAGTTCTTCCAGAACTTCGCTTCCACCATGCCCAGCGAGTAGCGCTTGCCGTCCTTCGTCTCGTACACGTTGTATGCCAGAGAAGGATACTCCAGGTCGGTGCGCTTGCACACGCCGTCGTTGAAGCTCCAGCGGGAGTCCAGCAGCGAGTTCCACCATACGAAGCAGTCGAACATGCTCGTGTCGATGTAGCAGCCCTTACCGGTCTCTTCGCGGTCATACAGGGCAGCCAGCAGAGCCTGGCCCACGACCATGCCGGTGGACAAGTCGCACAGGTGCAGCGGGCTCATGGAGCCGTGGTTGACGGCCAGATAGCCAGCGGTTGCCTGCATGTTCAGGTCGTGCTGCGGCTTCAGGCTGCGCGGGTCGTTGGCGCCGTAAGCGGAGATGGAGCAATAAATGATGCGAGGATTGATTTCCTTGATCGTATCGTAGTCAATGCCCAGCTTCTTGGTAACGCCCGGACGGAAGGACTCGACGATGATGTCGGCATCCTTTGCCATCTTATGGAAGGCCTCGACGGTCTCCTGGTTCTTCAAGTTGAAGGACACGGACTTCTTGTTGCGGCCCAAAGCATTGACGTAGTAGGAAACGCCGTTGCCCTTCGTCGGGAAGTCGTGGCGCATGAAGTCGCCCAGACCGGTGTCTTCGCACTTGATGACGTTTGCTCCCAGGTCAGCCAGCGTCTGCGTGGCGTAGCCGCCGGGCAGATAACGGGAGAAGTCCAGAACGGTGACCTTGTTGAATGCGGATTTAGGCATATTTACTTAACCTTCCTGTCCTCGGGCGTATGCGGGCCATAGCTGGGCTGCAGGGCAACTTCGGGAACCGGATCGCCGGTGTAGCACAGCACTGCGCCATCGTCGACCAGCTTGTCGACGTCGGCATCCGTGTAGCCGTACTGCTTCAGGATCTTGCGGGTGTCGTAACCAACGGGACGGCTGCGGTACAGCACCGGGTCGCCCAGGCTGGCCAGACGGAACGGCATCGTCGTGACGGTGTAAGTGCCGTCGTTCGGGAAGCCGGGGCCCTTGTCGTAGCCCTGATCCTCGTAGGGGATCTTACGCAGCTGGTCGTTGTCGAAAGCTTCCTGGTCGTTCAGAACGTCCTTGACGGTCTGAATCTTCTCGAACGGGATGTCGTTCTCGCGGAAGCGCTTCTCCAGTTCGGCAAACGTGAACTTCTTGCATGCCTTGTGCATCTCGGCCACGACGTCGACGTACTTGCCGTTGTCGGCCATAGCCTCCAGCGTTGCAGTCTCGGGATCGGTGGCCCACTTCGGGTCCATCTCCAGCGTACGGAACACCAGGTCGGCGTACTTGTTGTAGTTGCCGAAGCACATCAGGAACCAGATGCCGTCGGAGGACACATAGCTGTTGTTCGTGGGGCACTTGGCCTCCATGCGGTCCTTCGGGTAGTCGCAGCCCTGCTGCTGAGCAATCAATGCGGAGGTCATGCCCCACGTGCCCACGTGGTACAGGGAGCCGGTGACCTTGTCGCCCTCGCCCGTGCGCTGAGCCCAGGAAAGAGCGCCCAGGATGCCGACGGCCAGAGCGCAGCCGGTGTTCCAGTCGCCGAAGGCGATGGGGCTGTTGCCCGGCTCGTAATGGGCGTTGGCCTGCGGGATTGCGCTGACGAAACCGGAACGCGCGGCGAAGGACGTGGCATCGAAGCCCTTAGCATCCTTCATGGGGCCGAACTCGCCGTAGCCGCGGTTCTGAGCCCAGACCAGCTTCGGGAACTTCGCATGCAGCGTCTCGTAGTCGAGGTGCAGACGACCCAGAGCGCCGGAACGCAGGGACGTCAGGAAGATGTCCGCGGTTTCCAGCAGCTTCATGAAGACTTCGTAGCCCTCGGGGTTTTTGGCGTTGATGGCCGTCCACTCCTTGTTGAACGAGCCGCAGTCATATGCGACGTCGTCGAACTCGGTGCGGAACTTCATGCCCCAAGCAAGACCCTGGGTACGCTGCTCGTCACCGGTGAAGGGCTCGACCTTGATAACGGTTGCGCCCATCTCGGCCAGGGCACGACCGGCTGCGGGGCCGGCTGCGTACTGGGTAAGCTCAACTACCTTGATGCCTTCCAAACCTGCCATAAATTTTCTCCTTACATAGTTACTGTATGGACAAACTGACTTTTATGACTAATCTGCCCATTGAAAGAGGAAGGGGCCCGATGCCGTGCACCGGAAACCCCTTCTTCGCATATGAACTTGAATCGCTGGGGTTCAAGCGAGTCGATATGGCGTCTTACGGCTCCAGAACGACGCGCAGGCCCTCGCCGGACTCGATAAACTCCATGCCCTTGCGCCAATCCTTCATAGGCACAACCATGTTGGAAATCATGGAGATGTCGAAGCCGTTGGCCAGCAGGTTCAGAGCCTGACGCCAGTTCTTGCGCGTGTAAGCGCGGGAGCCGACGATGGAGATCTGACGCATTGCTAGCGGGGTCATATGAATCTCGGAGGGCTTTGCGGGCAGGCCGGTGACGCCGATCTTGCCGTTCTTGGCAACGAACTCCATAGCCTGAGGCACAGCACCCCAGAAGCCGGTAGCATCCAGAACCACGTTAGCGCCCTTGCCGTCCGTCAGGTCCAGAACGGTCTTGACAGCGTCCACTTCGGAGCCGTTAACGGTGATAGCGCCCAGCTGCTCAGCAACCTTGAAGCGCTTCTTGTCTGCCTCGAGGCCGGTGACGATAACCTTGCGGATGCCACGAGCCTGCTTCAGCAGGGCAACCATCAGCAGGCCGATAGCGCCAGGGCCCATGACGACGGCGGTGTCGCCGATCTGCGGATCAAGACGCTCGACAGCGTTCATGGCCACGCACAGGGGCTCCATCAGGGCAGCCTGCGTGAAGGGGATCTCCTCAGGCATCGGGATGACGTTGATGGCGCGGATTGCCATGTACTTGGCGAATGCGCCGGGCAGGTCGGTGCCATAGAAAGGACGGTTGTCGCAGATGTTCACCATGCCGCGGTCGCACCACTCGCAGGTGTCATCATAAAGAATGGGGTTAGCGGTAACATGCATGCCCACCTTCAGATTCTCGGGAGCATTCTTGCCAACCTCGGCGATGACGCCGGAAAACTCATGGCAGAAGATTGCCGGGAACTGAATGTGATAAGAGTCGGCAATTGCCTGGTTCCAACGATACAGAGAATGGTCGGTGCCGCAGATGCCAGCAGCCTTGATCTCAAGCAGGACCTCGTCGTCCTTGATCTGGGGAATAGGATAGTCCTCAACGTACTCCATCGCATCCGGTTCGGGAGCGGTCTTGAGCAGAGCGTTCATCTTACCTTCCATATTACTTCCTTTCGCATGGAATTGAATTGACCGGAGATTCAGCATCGGTCCCTTTCGTAAACCGTCTGCCGAAGTGCTCACCGGTTCTCACAGCTCCCTATTTTAGGGCATTGATAGTCTTCGCTATGAATGTTTGCCTATCTGATTAAGGATTTCTATGCTTGCATTCATATTATTAGTTCTACTGATGATGTAATTGATTCCTCTGCAATTTCTTTAAGGAATGTGACACAAAGTTGAAGGAAGTGGAGAAATTCGAAGGCCGCGTATAGGCGCCAATGAGACGCTTTACCGAACGTCGTGAATAGACTTTGCCCGTAACGGAAGCATCTTGTAAAAGCGAAATCAGATTCTCAATATGAGGGGTTTCGCAAATTGAATAGGGCGCACTCATCCTGATGAGACCAACACGCACCAGGTAAGTCAGCCAAGAACGCAAAAAGCGGCATCCAGCGAATGTGCCGGACGCCGCTTCTATCGCCTATATATGCGGAGGCAACGCAGTCGGATGACGAAACGTCCTGACCGGGGCATCTCGCCGCATCCGAAACGTCGAACGAAAGAGAAGGGCCCCCGGCATGGCGCCGGGGGCCTCCGCGCTCCCCAAAAAAAGAGGGAAGCGCCCTGCGCGGGCGCGACGCCCTATCCTCCCACGGACTGCACCGCAGTACTTTCGGCGAAGAGGGGCTTAACTGCCGGGTTCGGAATGGGACCGGGTGATCCCCCTCTCTATGGTCGCGCCCGCGCGGGGCGCTCCCGCGCGGTCCCGGGGGCGCACCGCGCCACCCTGGAGGCTGCACAGCGCACAGACGGTGGTCCGACCAACCGCCGCGATCGGCGGAGGATGCGGATGAAGAGCTCGGGCTATTAGTGCCGCTCGCCTGAACGCCTCGCGGCGCTTGCAGCTGCGGCCTATCGACCAGGTACTCTGCCTGGGCCCTTACCGAAAAGAGAACTCATCTCGAGGGCGGCTTCCCGCTTAGATGCCTTCAGCGGTTATCCGTTCCGGACGTAGCTACGCAGCCGTGCCGTTGGTCGACAACTGCCACACCAGAGGTCCGTCCACCCCGGTCCTCTCGTACTAGGGGCGGATCCTCTCAATTCTCTTGCGCCCGCGGAGGATAGGGACCGAACTGTCTCACGACGTTCTGAACCCAGCTCGCGTACCGCTTTAAACGGCGAACAGCCGTACCCTTGGGACCTGCTCCAGCCCCAGGATGCGATGAGCCGACATCGAGGTGCCAAACCTTGCCGTCGATGTGGACTCTTGGGCAAGATCAGCCTGTTATCCCCGGAGTACCTTTTATCCGTTGAGCGACGGCCCACCCACTCGGGGCCGCCGGATCACTAGAGCCTGCTTTCGCACCTGCTCGGCTTGTGGGCCTCGCAGTCAAGCCCGCTTGTACTCTTGCATTCAAAAGGACGGTTGCCGACCGTCCCGAGCGGACCTTCGCGCGCCTCCGTTACCCTTTAGGAGGCGACCGCCCCAGTCAAACTGCCCGCCTGGCACGGTCCCCGAGCCGGTTGACGGCCTCGGGTTAGGACGCCGGTCGCGCGAGGGCAGTATTCCAAGGGCGGCTCCCCGGGGGCTGGCGCCTCCGGATCTGTGCCTCCTGCCTATCCTCTACACGCGGGACCAGCGGCCAATGCCAAGCTGCAGTGAAGGTTCACGGGGTCTTTCCGTCCTTCCGCGGGTAAGTCGCATCTTCACGACCAGTGCAATTTCACCGGGTCCATGGTCGAGACAGCGCCCAAGTCGTTACGCCATTCGTGCAGGTCGGAACTTACCCGACAAGGAATTTCGCTAC
>USAB01000015.1 GCA_900552585.1 uncultured Coriobacteriaceae bacterium | reverse complement strand
GCACCAGCCGCAAGGTGGTGTCCCAGCCGTCCAGACGGACGGTGTGACTGTCCAGCGGGGTGCAGGGCAGAATGTTCTTGCAGCCGGTCAGCCGCGCGGCAGCGATGCTCTGCGGGTCGGCAAAAACGGCCTTGGTGGTACCGGCACGCAGCACCTGCCCCTCGTTCAGCACGATCATTTCTTTGCAAAGGCGGTAGGCCTCGTCCCGGTTGTGGGTCACCAGCAGGGCGGTGCCCACAAAATTTGCCAGCAGGCTGCCTACCTCGCCCTCTACCTCCTCCCGCAGGTAGCTGTCCAGTGCACTGAAGGGCTCGTCCAGCATCAGGATGCGGGGCTTGCCCACCAGAATGCGTGCCAGCGCGGCGCGCTGCTGCTGCCCGCCGGAAAGCTGGGCAGGGTAGCGTTTTGCCAGCTCTTCCAGCCGCATGGCGCGCAGCATTTCGGCGCAGGCGGCGCGGCGGGCGGCAGGGTCTTTTTCTGTCTTCAGGCCGCAAAGGACATTCTGCTCCACAGTCATGTTGGGGAACAGGGCGTAGTTCTGGAACAGCAGCCCCACGCCCCGCTGCTGCGGCGGCAGGTCGATGTGCCGGTCACTGTCAAACAGCACCCGCCCGTCCAGCACAATGCGTCCGTGGTCCGGCTTTACGATGCCCGCGATGCACCGCAGGGTCATGCTTTTGCCGCAGCCGGAAGCACCCAGCAGGGCAGTGGAGGTGTTACCGGCGGTAAAAGCGGCGCGGAGGGTGAAGCCGTCCAGCTTTTTTTCAATGTTGACTTCAAGGCTCATTTCCGGGCACCCGCTTTCTGTTTTTTCTCCAGCAGGTTCACCGCCAGCAGCACCACCGCCGAGATGGCGATATCCACCAGCACCCACCGCATGGCACCAAGCTCATCGTTGGTGCGCCAAAGCTGGTAGACCGTGGTGGCAATGGTGGCGGTCTTGCCGGGGGTGTAGCCCGCGATCATGCTGGTAGCGCCGTATTCGCCCAGTGCCCGGGCAAAGGCCAGCACCGTGCCCGCCAGAATGCCCTGACGGCAGGCGGGCATCCGCACCCGCCAGAAGATCCATGTATCGGACTGTCCCAGCGTCTGCGCCGACCATGCCAGCGTTTCGTCAAAGCTTTCAAACGCGCCGCGCGCGGTGCGGTACATCAGCGGAAAAGCCACCACGATGGAGGCAAAGATGGCGCTGTACCAGTTCATGACCAGCTTTACCCCGAAATGCTGCATGAAAAAGATGCCCAGCGGCCGCTTTGCGCCGAAGAGCAGCAGCAGAAAATAGCCCACCACCGTGGGCGGCAGCACCATGGGCAGGGTGAGCAGCACATCCAGCACCCCCTTGATCACCCGGGGCAGACGGGCAATATAATAGGCCGCAAAAATGCCAAGAAAGAATACCGCCGCGCAGCTGATCAAAGCAATGCGCAGGCTGTTCCACAACGGATACCAGTCCATGTCTGCTCCTTTATACGGCGCTGAAGCCCACGCCCTCGAACACGGTCATGGCCTTGTCGGTCTGTAAGTAAGCCAAAAACTCCTTGGCAGTCTCAGCGTTGGGGGCAGCTTTCAGCACAGCGGCGGGATAGATGACCTGACCGCACATCTCCCTGGTGGCCTCGTCCACAGGGGTCAGACCGGCGCTATAAGCATCCGTGCAGTAAACGACACCGGCATCCACGCTGCCTTCGGTGATCTGCGTGGTCACCTCCTTGACGTTGGAGCCGTAGGTGATCACGCCCGCAGCGGCCAGTGCGGCTTCGTCCAGCTGGTAGTAGGCAAGGATCTTCTGGGTGTACTGGCCCACAGGCACATCGCTGTTGCCCATGCAGAACAGGATGTCCTGAGCCTTCAGGTGCTCGGCCAGAGCATCAAAGCTGTCGATGCCCTTGTCGCTGCCCTCGGGCACACAGAGGACGACCTTGTTTTCCAGCAGGTCCACGCGGGTGGAGGAGTCCACGAAGTCCAGACCGTCGGTGTTTACGTCGGCAGAAGCGGTGATGTCCAGCTGGTTCATCTGCTTCTGGCCGGCAGAGAGGAAGAGGTCGCAGTCAGCGCCCTCCTGGATCTGGGTCTTGAGAGTACCGGAGGAATCGAAGTTGAAGCGGAAGGTGACGCCCGGGTTCTCGGCAGAGTAGTCTTGGGCGATGGCGTTCAGGGTCTCGGTCAGTGAGGCAGCTGCGAAGACGATGAGCTCGACGCTCTCGCCGGCAGCCTCGGAAGAAGCGGCCTCAGAGGAAGCAGCTGCGGAAGAGGCAGTGCTGGAAACAGCGCCACTGCAGGCAGTCAGGGCAGCAGCAGCGCCGACTGCGCCGACCACGGACAGAAAGCTGCGGCGGGAAATGAGATCGGCTTTCATGAATTTTCTCCTTCTATAGTGGTTAAAATTCCCTCATATATGTTCACGTCCCGAAACCGGAGCGGGACAACAATGTTACTTGCGGGCGCACTCGCCGTCCAAACCGGCGGCGATGCGGACGCCGTGCCCGAGGCTGGGCAGGATGTACTCGAGGTTCTCCTTCACGGCTTTCGGACTGCCCGGCAGGTTGACGATGAGCGTCTTGCCGCGCAATACACTGGCGGCGCGGCTCAGCATCCCGCGGGGGGTGATGGAAAGGCTGTGGTACCGCATGGCCTCGGCGATGCCGGGCACAGCGCGGTCGCAGGCGTCTTGCGTTGCTTCGACGGTTACATCGCGATATGAAAGGCCGCTGCCTCCACAGGTCAGAACAATGTCGACATCCGGATCGTCGGCGGCTTGGGCAATGGCCAGGGCGATATCCATGCGTTCGTCACGGCAGATGACGCGGCTGTCCACGCTCCAACCGCGCGCAGCGATGAGCTCCTCGAGCGCGGCACCGGCCGTGTCTTCCTCGAACGAGCGCGTGTCCGAGCAGGTGATGATGGCAAACGAGATATCCATTAGGCCTCCTTGGAAGGTTCGTCGTGCGGCGTGCCGACGGGCTTTGCGGGCATGCCGCCTTGCACGGGGAAGGGGGCGGTGTTGAAGCTGCGTTCCCACAGGCCGGACTTGCCGCCCGATTTGCGCAGCAGGCGCACCGGCCCGATCTCCATGCCGCGGTCGACCGCTTTGCACATATCGTAGATAGTCAGACAGGTAACAGAGGCAGCGGTAAGGGCCTCCATCTCGATGCCCGTTTTGTCGCACACGGCGCACGATGCGGTCACGTGCACGCCGCAGCGCCCGCCTTCGGCGGTGAAGTCAACAGGTTCCAGATCTACCTGCACATGCGTCAGGTTCAGCGGGTGGCACAGCGGGATAAGGTCGCTGGTGCGCTTTGCCGCCATGATGCCGGCTATGCGCGCCACGGCGAACACGTCGCCTTTCGGAGCTGCGCCGTCGACAATCATGTCCAGCGTGCTGCGTTCCATGAAGATATAGCCCTCTACCAGGGCGTTTCGGTCTGTATCGGCTTTTGTTCCCACGTCTACCATGCTGGCGCGCCCCTGCGCGTCGATGTGCGAGAGCGTCTGCGCGGGCGGAGCGGTTCGAGAACCTGTGATGGGACTTTCGTTCGGTGCGGACATGGTTATCCTCCGATCTGGGACATGTTCCGTTCGGTTCCCACCTTCTGGTAATGGTCGGCGGGCTTCAACTGTATCGCAGTGCCGATGATACGCGCTACTTCGGCATCGGTGCCGTACCGCAGCGCCTGAAGCACCGGGTATTCGCGGTCGCCGAACAGACAGGGGCGGATCTTGCCGTCCGCCGTGACGCGGATGCGATTGCAGTTGCCGCAGAAGTGGTTCGACATCGGGGTGATGAAGCCGATAGTGCCCACCGCGCCCGGGATGCGCCAGCTGTCGGCAGGTCCCCAGGTTGTGGGGCGGT
This sequence comes from uncultured Coriobacteriaceae bacterium, assembly GCA_900552585.1. GTDB lineage: Bacteria > Actinomycetota > Coriobacteriia > Coriobacteriales > Eggerthellaceae > UMGS1519. Next base: position 23,966 of record USAB01000015.1, on the reverse strand, counting down.
CTTTACCCACAGCGGGTATCAGCGCCTCCAGGCCCTCCGCGGTCAGCTGTGCATCGATGAGGGCATGCAGCTGGTCGCTGGGAATAATGTCTGCGGCCGTCCAACCAGTGCCGCCACAGCCAACGTCGCCGATCGGCATGTACTCGATGAAACGTACGTGCAGCGGGCGGTCGAGCGTCATCTCCGCAAATGCCGCGAAGTCCTGGTCCAGGCTCTTCACGGCCACGCAATTGATCTTCACGGGAGAAAAGCCCGCATCCAACGCGGCGTCGATGCCGTCGAGCGTGTCGTTCAATCTGCCGCGCCGCGTGATGGCTTGGAACCGGTCGGGATCGAGGGTGTCGAGCGAGATGTTCACCCGCGACAGCCCGGCGCGCTTCAGCGCCTTCGCCTTCTGCGGCAATCCCGATCCATTCGTGGTCATGGCCACGGCCTCGATGCCGGGGACGGCCGCAATGGCGGCTACCAGTTCCTCGATGTGCTTGCGGGCAAGCGGTTCGCCGCCGGTCAAGCGGACGTGACGAATGCCGAAATCGGAGGCGGCGATGCGTACCAGGCGCTCGATATCGTCATACGAGAGCATCTCATCATGGCCGCGCAGCACGATGCCCTCCGGGGGCATGCAGTACACGCAGCGGAAGTTGCAGCGCTCGGTGACCGAGATGCGCAGATAGTCGATGCTGCGCCCCAATGCGTCGCGACCCATCGGATCCTCCTTATCGTTGCGCGCACGGCGTTCGTGCGCGTGCTGCGATTGTAGGGCAATTTAGCCGGTCGCGACCCGATTTGTTTCCTTGGCGGTCGCATTTCCTCGAATTCGCATAGTATCTGCCGAAATCATCTGCCGCGAAGAATACTATAGAGGGGAAGAGGGAGAAGGCCTATCGGCCAAAGCGAGCCGTCGTTCGTCGCGGTTTCCCAATAAGGGGCCGCACGCAAGAAAGGAAGCGATATGCGCGAACTGCTTGCCAGTCCCGCCGTCTCATTTGTCGGGCGGCACAATTCCGGCAAGACTACCATCGTGTGCGAGGTCATCGCCGAGCTCACCGCCCGCGGCCTGGATGTCGGCAGCATCAAGCACCATGGTCATGCGGGGTTTTCCATTGATGTGCCCGGCAAGGATTCCTACCGTCATCGCCAGGCGGGCGCCACCGAGACGGTCATCGCCTCGCCCGATGCACTGGCCCGTATCAAGACCGTGCCGCACGAGGTGGAATGCGACCAGATTTTGGCTTCCATGCCGGGTCACGACATCGTGGTGGTCGAAGGCTACCGGGCAAGCGGCCTGCCCTGCATAGAGGTCATGCGGCAGGGGAATCGCCGCGACGTCGAGGCTGCACCCGCCCTGTTGGAATTCGGATTCGATTCCCCGGAATTCCGGGCTACCGGCAATCGGCGGGCGCAGGACGCTTCGTCGAAGACCGTTGCGGTGCTGACCGATATCCCTGCGGTGCGTGCGTTTGCCGAGCGCTGCGGCGTGCCGGTCTTCGAACTGCCTTCCTCCGAGACTCCGGAGTTCGAGCGGCTCATCGGAAGGATCTGCGACTTCCTGCAAGAGAATTTTGTCCGTCCCCGCGTGGCGGTGGCTGTCCAGGCCGGTGGGGAATCGCGGCGCATGGGCGCATCGAAGGCGCTTGCCGATTTCAGGGGAGAGCCGCTCGTCTCCCGTCTGGTGCGACGCATGGCTCCGGCGGCCGATGAGGTGCTGGTAACCACGAATGGGCATGACGATTTAGACTTTCTATCCCATTGCCATTCCGATATCGAATTGGAAGTGGTGCGCGATGTATGCGCGCAGCGCGGCGCCCTGCCTGGGCTGCTCACGGCGCTGGAGGGTGCGCACTGTCCCATTGTCGCCGTCGTCGCAGTGGATATGGCCTTTGCCTCGCCGGAGCTTGCCGCCGCCGAGGCGCGCCTTCTGTGGGAGAGCGGCGCCGATGCCGTGGTGCCGCGAAATGCGCACGGCTTCGAGCCTCTGCATGCGGCATATCGCCGCGATACCTGCCTGCCGGTGGTTCGCGAACTGGTGGCGCAGGGCAGTTTCCGTGCGCGCGATCTGCTGGATCGCGTCAAGGTGCGGACGCTCTCGTCTGCCGAGGTGCATGCCATTGTGCCGGCAGGCGGCTGCTTTGCCAATGCGAACACGCCCGAGGAGCTGGAAAGGCTTCGCTCGTACGATGTAGAGGCGGCTCTTTCCGCTCTTAGTCCGAATGAGTCACATTATTACAACAAAACATTTTAAATGGGTAAAAAATAATTGTTGCCAGATAGATAAAGTTTGTAAGAGACGGGGATTAATCCGCATCAAAGACCAACACATCTAGTGTAATGTGTAATTATTCTAAAAATAAAATAATCAAATTCGGGCCGAGAAGACGCCGTTCGCCGATAGAACACTGCCGTTCATACCCGATTATCCCGACAATATAAGCACCTGAAAGGACGTGCTGTGCCCTTGGAAAGAAGGGGTCTGCCGACTGGGAGACGGGATTTCGGCCGGTTCGCGTCCTGCGAGAATCGGAAAGGAGTGTTGGGATGGAGCTCACGCGTAGAAGCTTCCTTAAGGCCACTGGCCTTGCGTTTGCGGGATCGTCGTTGGCCTTCGGGCTTTCGAGCGAGTCGCAGGCCTTCGCTATGGATCCGCAGAAGGAATGGAAGCTGGAGAACACCCAGGAGTACACCACCATCTGCTGCTATTGCGCATGCGGATGCGGCATGATTTCCTCGGTGCGCGACGGTAAGCTGGTCCACGTCGAAGGTGACCCCGACCACGTCATCAACGAAGGCGGTCTGTGCCCGAAGGGTGCTGGCCAGTTCCAGGCGGAGTATATCGTCGATCCTGAAACCGGGGGGCTGGAGGAGAATCCGGGTCGCGTGCTGACCCCGAAGGTCCGCCGTCCGGGTGCCGATGACTGGGAGGACATTTCCTGGGATCAGGCGATCAGCGAAATCGCGCGCCATATGAAGGACACGCGCGATAAGGCGTTCGAGAAGAAGAACGACCAAGGAGTCACGGTCAACCGCAACCCTGCTATTGCTTGCTTGGGCGGTTCGTCCATGACCATCGAGGAACAGTACCTCATCGTCAAACTATTCAGAGAGCTGGGTTGCCTTTCATTAGACAACCAGGCGCGAGTTTGACACTCTTCTACGGTTGCCGGTCTGGCACCTTCATTCGGCCGCGGAGCAATGACGGGTCAGTGGGGAGATCTCGCTAACGCCGATGTACTGCTCACCTGCGGTTCTAATCACGCAGAATGCCATCCTGCGTCTATGAAATGGGTCAATCGTGCTCTTGATAAGGGTGCGAAATGGATTGTCGTCGACCCCCGCTTCACGCGTACCGCTGCACATGCGGACATCTATTGTCCCATTCGCCCGGGTACCGATATCGCGTTCTACGGCGGCATGATCAACTACATCTTCGAACACGATCGCTGGCAGCACGAATACTGCCTGAACTACACCAACCTTTCCTATCTGATCAACCCCGATTACGACTTCGATGTCGAGTCCGGCCTGTTCAGCGGTTTCGATGACGAAACGCGCACGTATGACAAGGCCACGTGGTCTTATCAGGTGGAATCCGAGACCAAATGGGATACGTCCGCCGATGGCGCCTATGCCTGGATGAAAGAGGACGGCGTGCCCGATTTCGAGCCGCTGACCGTCAAGGTTCCCAAAAAGGATCCCACGCTGAAGGACAAGCACACGGTCTATCAGATCATGAAAAAGCACTACAGCCGCTACGACATCGATACGGTGTGCAAGATCTGCGGCATGGATGCGAAAACGCTGGAACAGGTTTACGACATCTATACGTCTACCGGCAAAGCCGGTAAGGCGGGCACTATCCTGTACGCATTGGGCCAGACCCAGCACAGCACCGGTGTGGGCAATACGCGTTCCATGTCGATTATCCAGCTGCTGTTGGGCAACATCGGCGTTCCCGGCGGTCAGCTTGCCGCCCTGCGCGGCGAGCCCAACGTCCAGGGCTGCACGGACATGTGTATCGCGCCCGGCGATCTGACCGGCTACCTGAAGTGGCCCAAGGATTCCACGGATATCACCCTGGCCGACTACCTGCATAACGAAACGCAGCCGGACGGCTATTGGTCCAACACGCCGAAGTTCATGATCTCCTATCTGAAATCGTTCTTCGGCGATAAGGCCACCGAGGAAAACGATTACGGCTACAACTGGCTGCCGAAGGTGGACAATCCGGCCGCCCGTTCGCTGCAGAACACGTGGCATCTGGTGGAGCAGGGCGTGGTCAAGGGCTATATGTTCTTCGGCCAGAACCCGCTTCAGTCCCAGGCCAACGCCGCATACCTGCGCCGTGTGGCCGAGAACCTGGACTGGCTGGTCTTCGACGACATGTACTACACCGAGACGGCTATGTTCTGGAACTCTCCCGAGAACAAGGACCGCAAGTCCGAAATCAAGACCGAGTGCTATTTCCTGCCGGTTGCCAGCATGTTCGAAAAGCCCGGTGCCATCCTGAATTCCGGCCGTATCATGCAATGGCGCCAGCAAGCGGTGGAGCCTGCGGGCAATACCAAGCCCGATGGCCAGATCCTCTACGAGCTGCATAATGCCATCAAGGAGCTGTACAAGAAGGAAGGCGGCGTTTTCCCGGCGCCTATCCTCAACGCCAAATGGGACTACGCCGACAAGAACGGCAAGGTCGACATGCGCAAGATGGCGTGGGAGCTCAACGGCTACAGCGTGAAGGGCACCGACTTCGACAAGAACAAGCCCCAGCTGCTCGATGCTTTCTCCAAATTGAAGGCCGACGGTTCGACGGCATCCGCCTGCTGGATCTACACGGGCTATTACGGCAACCCCGATGCCCCGCTGGATCCGGCCAAGCAGAACTGCGGCCGTCGCGGGCAATCGAACCCGGGCAATCTGAACCTCTTCCCGGAGTGGTCGTTCAGCTGGCCGGCCAACCGCCGCATCCTGTATAACCGTGCGTCCTGCAATATGAAGGGCAAGCCCTGGAACAAGGACAAGGCGCCGGTCTCCTGGAACGGCAAGCAGTGGGTTACCAACGATGTGCCGGACTTCGCCTTCCAGACCGTGAATGCGGAAACCGGCGAGGCAACGCCCACGCCGCCGAACAACAAGGCGTTCATGATGCGCTGGGAGCAGAATGCCTGCCTGTTCTCGAACGGCGTCAACGACATGCCGATTCCCGAGCATTACGAGCCCTACGAATCGCCGGTCGACAACCTGATGAACGGATCGCAGAACAACCCGGCCATCCTGTTCGCCGACGATGCCTCCATCAAGGACACGCGTGGATCGGTAGACGAATACCCGTATGTGGCTACTACCTATTCCTTCACGGAACAGTGGTCCTCGGGCCAGGAGACCCACACCATTCCCGCCCTGAACGAGATGATCCCGCATCCGTACGTCGAAATCGGCGTGGAGCTGGCTCAGGAGAAGGGCATTAAGAACGGCGATAAGGTCCGCGTCTACAACCAGCGCGGATCGGTGACCTACCAGGCCATGGTGACCAAACGTATCGAGCCGCTGACGGTCAACGGCAAGACCCAATACCAGATTGGCCTGATTCACGAATGGGGCTACACCAACGTGTTCACGCAGGGCGATATTTCCAACGACCTGGTGCCCAACGTGGGCGATCCGACCAGCTTCATCCAGGAATCCAAGGCGTTCCTGGTGAATATCGAGAAGGCGTAGGAGGGAGGCTCGTATGTCTGAAATGGCAATTTACTTCGATTCGTCCAAGTGCACCGCTTGCCGCGGCTGCCAGGTGGCGTGCAAGGTGTGGAACGAGCTTCCCAGCCCGATCGAATTCAATGCCGGGGAATTCACCGGCACCTACCAGAATCCGCCCGATTTGAACCCCGACACCCGCCTGATCATCACGTTCGACGAACGCGAACGCGAGAAAGCCCACGGTATCGACTGGGCGTTCGGCCGCCGTTCGTGCATGCATTGCACGAATGCGGAATGCGTGCGGGTATGCCCGTCCGGCGCCCTGCGCTACGATGAGAAAGGTACGGGATTCGTAATCTATGATAAGGACACGTGCATCGGGTGCCAGTACTGCCGTACCGCCTGCCCGTATGATGTCCCGCGCCATACCGGCATCAATGTTGCCGGAAATGCAACGGTCATCAACAAATGCACGGCCTGCTTCGACCGCATTCGCCATGGCCGGAAACCGGCGTGCGTGAGCACCTGCCAACCCGGCGCCCTGCAGTTCGGCGACCGCGACAAGATGATCGCGAAAGCCAAGAAACGGGTGGAGGCGCTGAAGGATAAGGGCTTCGACCAGGCGCGCGTCTACGGCGAAACCGAGATGGGCGGCTTGCATGTCATCAGCGTGCTGCAATACGACATCTCCCAGTACCAGGGCTATGTCGAGAACCCGGCACCGCACGGCACCACCGACGCTCTGGGCGTTATGAAACCGGTTGCAGCCGTTGCTGCGGTGGGTATCGTCGCCGGTCTGGGCATCTCGCGTCTGGCGAGCACCGGTTACAAGCGCGATCGCCAGTACTACGACGAGCAGCATAACGATGTCATCGACGTCGAAAAAGACGTGGTCATGAAGCATATCGATAAGGAAAAGGGTGAGCGGTAATGGCTGAGAGCACTTCGAAAACATCATTTAAAGAGTGGCTCTTCCATCAGCCCGAGCCCCTTACCGATCGCAAACCTCAGATTGACGAGTTCCCGGAGCGCGTCATTCCGCGCCACTCGCTGCAGACGCGCATCACGCATGGCACGGTTGCTATCTGCTGCATCTGGCTGGCTATATCCGGCCTGTTCGTCTTCGTTCCGCAGCTGGCGGCGGCATTTCCGGATGTTTCCCGGGCCATGCGCGTCAGCCACCGCGTGGTAGGCGCCATCTTCATCCTGGCGCCCATCATCAGCGCCATTTCAGCGCCGCGGGGCTTCAAGGCGTTCTTGGCCAAGTACCTGACCAAATGGACTCCCGAGGACAAGGAGTTCATGAAGAAGTTCGTGCCCTACATGCTGGCTGCGAAGAAGGTGCACATGCCCGACCAGGACGAAGTCAAATCGGGCCAGCGCGTGGCGGACGGTGTGATGATCCTGGCCGGCATCTGCATTGCCGTTTCGGGTTTGGTGCTGTGGCTGGGCATGAGCGTGTTCCAGGTGAATCCTGCAACCGAGCAGGTCATGCGTCTTATTCACGATATCTGCTTCGTGGTATTCATCATCTTCGGCCTGGCGCATATCTACCTGGGTGCCGGCATCTACCAGCCCTATAAGGGCACGGCGCGCCTGATGTGGCGCGACGGCAAGGTGCCTGAGTCCGATGCCCTGTACCATTGGGGCTTCTGGGCACGCGAGCAAATCGAAGAGGGCAATGTGCAGCCCGAATCCGACGCGAAGAGCGGGAAAAAGGAGGGGTAGCATGGATCTCGACAACGTGCATGCGGCAGTCGAGGCGTACCTACCCGGCGCAACCGAGTCCGAAGCGGCTCGGTTGCGCTTCTTCGAAGGGCTGTTGGAAATCCAGCAGAGCCACGCCGATCAGGCGGCCTCGCTGGAGTATGCGGCGCCCGCCGATGATGCGGTGGTGGAGCGGTATCGCTCCGGCGTGCCCCTGTTCGCCGAATATCCGGTGACGATCGACCCGGAGGCCTTTGCCGCCACGTGCAGCGATATCGCCTCGTACATGGCCGAGAACGCCGGTTTGGACCAAGCTGCGGCTCAGGCTCTTTCTGCCTACGATTGGGATTCCTTCATGCAGAAGACACCCACGAAGACGGCAGGGAGCGACCCGGCCGCATTCGTGGAAAGCGCCCTGCAGCGGATAGACGATTTCGACGTGCCGTCCGAGCTGCCGGCAAACATCTTCATGATGCCTGTGGTATTCGCGTTGCGCGCGCATCTGCAGCCGGCCGCCGAGCAGATTGCGTCCTTGTATCGGGAAAACGTACCCGAGGACGACTACGGGTACGACCACAACGTGGACTGCCCGGTGTGCGGCGCGCCTTCCACGGCATCATGGGTGGGCGAATCGCCTGCTTCGTCGGGTATGGCCGGACGTCGGCGTATGCAGTACTGCGGCCTGTGCGGCACCCAGTGGGAATTCGAGCGCATCCGTTGCGCGAACTGCGGCAGCACCGACCAAAACCATCTTCATTACACGAACATCGAGGGCGATCGCGCCCATCGGCTGCTTCATTGTGATGAGTGCGGGTTCACCCAGCGTGTCGTATTCCAAGAGGATCTTCCCTATGCGCCCGTGGCGATGGAAATCGAGGATGCGGCTATGGTCAAGCTCGATCAGCTTATGGCAACCATGCCCGAGTTTCGTTAATCCGACAATTTCGCGACCTGCTTCCGTGGTGGGGCAGGGCTATGTAGTCTTACTGAATCCTACTGGTAGACGGTAGTTTTTCAGCGGTGAGTGGCTGATTCCGGCAGGCGGGGTCCTTCTCCTTTCCAGAGGCTCCGCAGGCTCTCCCAAGCTCGTAATGCGACTGGATCAGCCACAATAGCCGCCGTCAAAGTATCAAATATGGGTAAAAATACCACTCTTATAAATTGTCTAATTTGTAAATGCGCTCGAAAATCTTGAGCGATTTATGGACAAAACTCCTTAAATGTTTCCATATTCTCAAAATATAATAATCTAGCCAGGTTCTGAGAGCGACCGTTCGCCGATGTGCGGCAACCGCTCGCAGCCACTCCTTTTCACAATAAGAACAGCTTATTGGGAGCACCCTGCCTGTGGGAGAGGAGGGGTGCGCTCGACGGAGCGGTCTGTGTTGCCGCTTCGAATTGGAAAGGAGTGTTTGGAATGGAGCTGACACGTAGAAGCTTCCTGAAAGCCTCCGGGTTGGCGCTGGCGGGTTCCATGGCTTATGGCCTCTCCAGCCAGTCGACGGCATTCGCCCTCGACGATTCAGGTGCCGATGCGGACTGGAAGCTGGTCGACACGGAGGAGTTCACCAACATCTGCTGCTATTGCTCCGGCGGATGCAGCGTGGTCTGCTCGGTGCGCGATGGCGAGTTGATCAACCTGGAGGGGGATCCTGACAGCCCGATTAACGAAGGCGGCCTGTGCCCGAAGGGCGCTGCGATGTTCCAGCTGAGGAACATCATCGATCCCGAGACGGGAAAGGTCGTCCCGAATCCCGATCGTGTATACAGCCCGAAGGTTCGCCGTCCCGGGTCGTCCGACTGGGAGGACATCTCGTGGGAGGATGCCATCGCGGAGATTGCGAAGCATGTCAAGAAGACGCGCGACGAGACGTTCATCGAGAAGAAGGATGGCGTTACCGTGAATCGCACGGAGGCAATTGCCAGCTTGGGCGGCTCGCAGCAGAACTCGGAGGAAGAGTACGCGATTCTGAAGATCATGCGCCAGTTGGGCATCGTCGCCATCGATAACCAGGCGCGCGTATGCCACAGCTCCACGGTTGCCGGCCTTGCGCCGTCGTTCGGCCGCGGCTCCATGACGAACCACTATCGCGACATCAAGAATGCCGACTACATCCTGCATTGCGGATCGAACAGCGCCGAATCGCATCCGGTGAGTTTCCGCTGGGTCACGAAGGCGAAGGAGAACGGCGCAGTGCATATCGTCGTGGATCCGCGTTATACGCGCACGGCGGCCACCGCTGATTTGTACTGCCCCATTCGCCCGGGCACGGATATCGCATTCTACGGCGGCCTGATCAACTACATCCTGAGCAACGATCTGTGGCAGCGCGATTACGTGATGAGCTACACGAACATGTCGTACCTGATCAATGAAGATTACGACTTCGACGTGGAAAGCGGCCTGTTCACCGGCTGGGACAAGAAGTCTGGCAAATACGACCAGGCGTCTTGGGCGTACCAGACGGAATCCGAGACGAAGTGGGATACGTCTGCCACGGGGGCCTACTCGTGGGTCAAGGCGGACGGTGTGCCGCAGTTCACGCCGCCGGTGCTGAAGACGCCGAAGAAGGATAAGACCCTCAAAGATAAGCATACCGTCTACCAGATTATGAAGAAGCACTATTCCCGCTACGACTTGGATACCGTCTGCAATGTCTGCGGCATGGACAAGGAGACGCTGGAAAAGGTGTACAAGACCTACTGCAAGTCCGGCGCGAAGGACAAGTCCGGTACCATCCTGTACGCATTGGGGCAGACGCAGCATACGTTCGGTGCGAACAACTGTCGCGCCATGTGCATCGTGCAGCTGCTGCTGGGCAATGTCGGCATACCAGGTGGCGGTGTGAACGCGCTGCGCGGCGAACCGAACGTGCAGGGTGCCACGGATATGGCGATGCTGGTTTTCGACCTGCCCGGCTACCTGCATTGGCCCAGCGAGACGGATACGCCCTCGCTGCGCGCTTGGTGCGAACATGAGACATACTCGGACGGCTACTACACGAACAAGCCGAAGTTCCTGGTGTCGTTCCTGAAGGAATGGTTCGGCGACAAGGCGACCGTCGACAACGATTACGGCTACGATTGGCTGCCGAAGGTACCGGCGAACGGCGCCGACTTCACGCACATCGGTACCTTCGAGCGCATGGCGGAGGGCTCGATGAAGGGCTACTTCTGCTGGGGTCAGAACCCGGCGCATTCCGCCCCGAACGCCAAATTCGCCCGTGAGGCTATGTCGAAGCTTGACTGGCTGGTCGTTGCCGATTGGTACGACACGGAGACATCGTGCTTCTGGAAGGCGCCTGATCTGGACGCATCCCAGATCGACACCGAGGTCTACCTGCTGCCTGCGGCGCTGATTTACGAGAAGCCGGGCACCATCCTGAATTCCGGGCGCTTGCTGCAGTGGCGCTACAAGGCAGTCGAGCCCGCCGGGGATACGAAAACGGACCTGGAGATGTGCGACCTGCTGTGGAAGAAGATCTGCGAGCTGTACAAGAAGGAAGGCGGCAAATGCCCTGAACCTATCTTGAACACGAAGTGGGACTACTACATTGACGGCAAGATTGATTTCCGCTCCGTTGCCTGGGCATTGAACGGGTACAGCACGAAGACGTCAGATTTCAAGAAGGAGAAGGTCGACCTGCTGCCCGGATTCGCGAAGCTGCAGGCAGACGGCTCCACCGCATGCGGCATCTGGATTTATAGCGGTTATTACAACAACAATGACAAGCCGCTCGATCCGGCATCGCAGCCTGTGGGCGGACGCGGTCAAAACGACCCCGGCGGACTGGGCGTGTATCCGGAATGGGCGTTCGCATGGCCTGCGAACCGTCATGTCATCTACAACCGCGCCTCGGCAGACGTAGACGGCAAACCCTGGAACAGCAAGAAGACGTTCGTTCGCTGGACCGGCAAGGAATGGCAGACCTACGACGTGCCCGACTTCGTTGCGACGAAGACCGATGAAGAGGGCAACATCACGCAAGTCGAGCCGAACGACAAGGCGTTCATGATGCGTTGGGAGCAGCATGCCTGCCTGTTCGCCACCAGCGGAATCAAGGAGATGCCGCTGCCCGAGCATTACGAGCCTTACGAGTCGCCCGTGCAGAACACGATAAACGGCAGCCAGAATTCGCCGATGCTGCAGTTCGGCAAGGACGAGAGCACGAAGAGGGGCTCATCCGACCAGTATCCCATCGCCTGCACCACGTATTCAATCACAGAGCATTGGCAAACCGGCGGACAGACGCGCGCCTGTCCAGCGCTGAACGAGGTGCAGCCGCGCCAGTTCTGCGAGATCTCTCAGGAGCTTGCCGACGAGAAGGGCATCAAGAACGGCGATATGGTCCGCGTGTTCAACGAGCGCGGATCCGTAAAGGTCAACGCCATGGTCACGAAGCGCTTCACGCCTCTGACGTACAACGGCAAGACCATCCACCATATGGGCATCATCCATCACTGGGGCTGGGCGAACATCTTCAGCACCGGCGACGTGGTGAACGATCTGACGCCGAATGTCGGCGATCCGAACAGCTTCATTCCGGAATACCGTGGCTTCTTGGTCGATATCGAGAAGGCATAGGAGAGGGGGTAAACCATGGCTGAAAAAGCGATCCTGTTCGATTCATCGAAATGCACGGGCTGCAAAGGGTGCCAGATTGCCTGCAAGTGCTGGAACAACCTGCCCTCTCCGACGGAGTTGAACGCCGGAGAATTTACCGGCTCCCTGCAGAATCCGCCCGATCTTCAGGACAATACGCGTATCATCATCACGTTCGACGAAGCGGAAAGCGATGCGAAATATGCGGTGAAGTGGGCATTCGGTCGCCGTTCGTGCATGCATTGCACAGATGCGGCGTGCGTGAACGTCTGCCCGTCCGGCGCGCTCTACCATGACGAATCCGGCATGGTGGCATACGATACGGATAAGTGCATCGGATGCCAGTATTGCCGCCACGCCTGCCCGTACGATGTGCCGCGCCATACCGGCGTGGGTCTTTCCGGAAACGGCATCAAGATCAATAAATGCGACGGGTGCGTGGATCGCATCAAGCAGGGCATGAAGCCCGCCTGCGTCCACACGTGCCAGCCGGGCGCGCTGCAATTCGGCAATCGCGACGAAATGCTCGCCATGGCGAAGAAGCGCGTTGAGGCGCTCCACAAGAAAGGGTACGACGACGCCCAAGTCTACGGCGAGCCCCAGTCTGGCGGCACACACGTTATCTACGTGCTGAAATATGCGCTTGACCAGTACGAACTGCCGCAGAACCCCCAGGAAAACGGACTCGATGACGCCTCGAACGTCATGAAGCCCCTCACCGGCTTGGCCGCAGCGGTCACCGTAGCGGGCCTGGGCGTCTCGTTCCTCACCGGCGTGGGATACCATCGCGACAAGATGCGTTACGACGAGAAGGCGCACGATGTCATCGATGTGGATACCGGTGAAATCATCAAGCATATCGACAAGGAAGCGGGTGAGCGATAATGGCCAAAGAACGCTACATTCAACGCCATTCGCTGCAAACGCGAATCACGCACTGCACGTTTGCAATCTGCTGCATCTGGCTGGCGATTTCCGGCCTGTTCGTATTCGTTCCGGCGCTGAATGCCGCTGTCGGGGCGGACGTAGCACAGGGTATGCGCATGTCGCATCGCATCGTAGGTGCCGTGTTCATACTGGTGCCCCTTATCAGCGCCCTTTCGGCGCCGCAGGGCTTCAAGAACTTCAAGAACAAGTATCTGACGAAATGGGATGACGACGACAAGGAATGGCTGAAGAAGTTCATTCCGTACATGCTGTCGCCGAAGAAGACGCATATGCCCGATGCCGACGAGGTGAAATCCGGTCAGCGCGTGGCAGACGGCATGCTGATGGTCGGTGCGTTCTTCATGGCGGTTTCCGGTCTGGTCATGTGGCTCGGAGGAGTGTTCGGAGTATCCGCTGGCGTGTTCCAGGCCATGCGCTTCATCCATGACCTGTTCTTCCTTATCCTGGTGGTGTTCGTGATCGCCCATATGTACCTGGGCCTGGGCATCTTCCAACCGTATCGCCGTACCGTTCAGCTCATGTGGGGCAACGGCCAGGTATCCGAGTCCGATGCCCTCTACCACTGGGGCAAGTGGGCCCGCAAGGAAATTGAGCAGGGCGATAAGGTAGTTACCAGGGAGGAGTAGGACCGATATGGATCTTACGCGGATCGCATCCGTCGTCGAAGATTACGAAACGGGCGCTTCCGAGGCCGACAAGGCACGGTTGGAGTTCTTCTTGGGCCTCTACCGTATAGAGCAGGATCTCGCCGATAAGGTCGCCGCCGCGGAGCCGTACAACGCGCCGCGCGCCGACGACATCGAAGGATGGTACTGGGCGGGACAGCCGGTATTGGGCCATGCGCCTGCGGCGGTGGATGCCTCCGCGTTCGCCGAAGCCGCACGTGAGATCTCCTCATGGACGGTGGAGCGGGCAGGGCTTATACCCGCTGCCGCGCAGGCATTGGCGGCGTTCGACTGGGAGGCGTTTGCGAAAGACGCTAATCTAGCGCAGGCCGTAACGGATCCGCCGGCATTCATCGAGGAAGTCCTTGGGAACCTGGATTCCTTCGATGCGCCCGCTGCGCTTCCGGGTCCGGTATTCGCCATGGTGCTGACGGCTGCGTTGCGGGTGTTTCTGCAGCAGGCCTCCGAAGCCCTCATGGCGAACGCGCCAAAAAGGGCAACCGAGCACGACCGCCCGCTGCGCTGCCCGGTGTGCGGCATGCCCGCGGCGGCCTCTGCCGTCGGCGACACGCCCGAGTCCGAGGGCAAGGGACGTCGCCAGTACTGCTCGCTTTGCGGTGCGCGGTGGTCCTTCGAGCGTATTCGCTGCGGAAATTGCGGCACGCGCAACCAGGGACACCTGCATTACCACCATGTGGAGGGCGATCCGGCGCATCGTCTGCAGACCTGTGACGAATGCCGGGGGTACCAGCGCGTCGTGTTCCAAGACGAGCTTTCCACTGCTCCCTGCATGGAGGTCGAAGACGTGGTCATGGCACGCTTGGACCAGGTGGCGCTCAGTCCGCGCTTTGGGGAGCTGCTTGCGCAGGAGGCGAAGGAATAGACGGTCTTTCTCGGCGATCCGGGGCGCGTTCGGCGTCCTGGATTGCCAGCGGGTGACGTCCCCGGGCGGCGCGACGGGGCGATGACGGGCATGGCGGCCGGGAACGGCACGCCGTGCCCGCCTGCTGCTACCGGCCGGCCTTGAGCTTTGCCATCTCCTCTTTCACCCGTTTGCGCGCATAGACCGTCAAATCGGCATTCACCGCATCGAATGCTTGCAGCAGAAGCCGGCCGTCTTCAGTCAGACGCGAGCCGCGCGCGCCGTTGCGCTCGATGAGCGTGATCCCGAAGTGCTCCTCGGTGTGGTTCACCAGCGTCCAAGCCTTGCTGTAGGCCATATGCATGTCCTTGGCCGCCTTGTTCAGCGAACCTTCCTGGGCGATGCCGCGCAGCAGCGCTGCCATGCCGTTGCCCAGCACGGCGGCGCGGTCAGGGTTGTCGGCATCCGCTTCCGTGGTGATATAAAGCTTTGCGAATGCCGAATAGGTGTTCGGTTCGGTCATGTCGTCCCTCCTGCACGAAATCGCCGCAGAAGGCGCGTGCCGAATATATCTCTCCCCAAGAATAATAACGTATTCGCCGTTTACGCCCAAGGAGGGGCCCGCCGGCGGGGCGACTGGTACCATGAAACGCGAAAAGAAACGAGAAGGACCCTTAAGGGAAGACTATGCGAATCATCGATCAATCGCTGCCCATCGAGCAGCAATCTTCTTATCCGTGCATTTCCGTTTCGGCGGACGGCGGACGGGAGTGCAGGGATTATCGCTTGCAGAATGAAAACGCGGTGCGCGTATATGTGAACGGCGAGCTGACCATGACGCTTATGTGCTCGGCGGACCATATCGTCGAGCTGGTGGTGGGGCGTCTGTATACGGAGAATATGATCGGCGGCATCGACGAGATCGACGAGGTGTGGCTGTGCGAATACTCTACGCGCGTGCTGGTGTACCTGGCCGATCGTCAGGCCGACGTCTCGAAGCGCACGGAGCAGGCCGTGCCCACCTGCTGTACGTTCAACAGGAACCTTAACGGGTATTTCGTGAAGGGCGAGGACGTGCAGCCGGTGCGCCCCATTGCGTGGGAGACCGAAGACATCTTCGCCCTGGCGCGCGTGTTCGAGGGAGATTCCCCGATGCACCGCCGCTCGTTCGGCGTGCATAGCTGCTATCTGGCGCGCGGCGCGGAAGTACTGTACAGCTACGAGGACCTGGGGCGTCACAACGCATTCGACAAAGTGGTGGGGCAGGCGCTTATCGATGGGGTTGACCTGCGGCAATGCACGGTGTTCACCAGCGGCCGCATTCCCACGGACATGGCGGTGAAGGCTATTCGCGCCCAGGTGCCCGTGCTGGTGTCGAAGGCGGTTCCCACTGATCTGACGGTGGAAATGGCGCGAACATTCGACCTGACGCTGATCTGCTCGGCGCATTCCGATTCGTTTATGGTGTACAACGATCCGTGCGCCGTGACAGACGACGGAACGCTGGCACGGCAGGCGCAGGCATCGAAGGAATCGGGTGCGGCGCCATCGTGCGAATCGGGTGCAGAGCGCGCCTAATCGCATTGCTCCGAGCGGCGCGATGGCAGAAAGCGCTGTTGGCGGATGGCGGAGGTTTCGCTCTGATACGTGCGCAATGCGCATCGTCCATTGCGGCGATAGAGGGGTATTCGCGGCAACGGCAGGCGGAAAACGAGAGGGAGTGCGCGGCTATGTTGGATTTCGGGGAAGAGTGGCGCAGGCAAGCGCAGATTCGGCGTAAGCCGGACGATGCGGCACATTGGGATCGGCGTGCCCGCGACGAGGTGACGAAGTTCGGCCCCAGCGACTATTCCGAGGAATTCCTGGATCGCGCCCGGCTGCTGCCAGGCGAGACGCTGTTCGATATGGGCTGCGGTGCCGGTACGCTGGCCATTCCGGCGGCGCGGAGAGGCCACGGGGTGCTGGCCTGCGATTTCAGCCCGGTGATGCTGCAGCGCCTGCGTGCCGGCATTCCGGACGGTCTGGATCTGCTTATCAAAACGAAGTTGCTGTCCTGGGATGACGACTGGGAAGCGGCAGGGGTGCTGCCGTGCTCTGCGGATGTGGCCTGCGCTTCGCGCTCTATTATTACGGCGGACCTTCAGGACTCGCTGCGCAAGCTGTCCGGCGTGGCGCGCCGCAAGGCCTGCGTGACGGTGACGGCGGGCATGTCGCCGCGCGTGTTCCCGGCGCTGTTCCGAGATCTGGGGCTAAGGGGCATCGGCCACCAAGATGCCTCGTTCGTGTTCGGGGTATTGTGCCAAGACGGCTACCAGCCCGAAGTGAGCTTCATCCGCTCGGAGCGCTACGATCGCTTCGCAAGCGCCGAAGAGGCATTTGCCACGTATGCGCGCATGTTCGATTTCGCGGTCGATCCGCCGCAAGGTGGCAAACGCGTGCACTTGGAGAACGACTTGCGCGCCTGGCTTGAAACGCATCTTGCAGAGGATGCGGCGGGCGAGGGCGCCGAGGGAGAGATTCGCGTGTGGTCGCGACAAGATGCCGGCGATGTGGCGCAGGCGCTGCCGTATCGCGTCGATGTGCCGCGCGAGTTCGCCTGGGCATTCATATCCTGGGACGTGCGTCGCTGAGGATATTTGGTTGCACAGGGGCGCCTGCGTGCGTGCGAGCGGGTATTCGGCTGTGGGCACCTGAGGGCGTGCTATGCTAGATGGCCGCAAACCGCAATGTAGGAAGCCGGTGCTCTCTGCGCCGAGATAGGGTGGATTCATGTCCCTCAAGATCAACCATGCCATACTGCACGTCTTCGACTTCGTATCGTGCGTGAATGTGTTCGCCCAGGAGGAGCTGGACCTTTCGAACAAGAGCGCGAAGAACTTCGTTGCGCGTCATGTTCGCAAGGCGGCGGGGAATCTGGATAACATGCATGGCTCGTTTTCCGATGGCAGTATGTTCGCCGAGGAGCTGAGCCGCTATTTCCGCGGAGAACGCGATTTCACGGACCTATCCTGCCAGATTGCGGAATATCTGGCCACGGAGCTGGGGCGTATGGAGAAATCCGTTTCCACGGATCTGCTGGTGGTGGATTTCGAGGACGAGCCGAAGAAGATGCCCGCCGATGCCGCCGAGATAGCCGACGGCGCGGGCGAAACGGATGCTCCGGAGCGCTACGGCAGCGTATCGAAACGCTGCTTCGCCCTATTGCTGCTGGAGAGCAAGCAGGCGTACATGCACGAGGTGGGATGCGGCGATTCCGGCCAGCGCAACGACATTGTGCGCCATTACGCCGTGTTGCCGAACCCGTCGCAGAAGGTGGCCTCGTATGCCATCATCGACTTGCGCACGCTGGCCGTGGAATTCCAGGACAAGAAGCGCACGATTGCCGGCGAAGAGCGCTACCTGATTCCCGAGGGCCTGCTGCAGTGCTCCATGGAGGCATCGCCGAAGGAGGCGTTCTCCGCTGTAACGGAGCTCGTGGAGGAGGTTGCGCAGGAATACGGCGCGAATGTAGGCGAGGCCGTGGCGAAGGCGAAATCGTACGCTTCGGAGAACGCCCGGGAATCGGACGACCTGGACCTGGCGCTGTTGGCCGAAGACGTGTTCGAGGACAATCCGCAGGCCTGCGAGCGGTTCGACGAGGCGGCGTCGGCGCGCGAGCTTCCGGAGCATATGCCGCTGGAGCGCGAGGCCGTGCGCCGTGTGGCGAAGACGCATAAGATCCGCACGGATACGGGCATCGAGATCACGTTCCCGGCGGAGTACAGCAAAACCTCGGAGTACATCACGTTCACCAGCGAGGCAGACGGGCGCATCTCCATCCAATTGAAGAACATCAACCACATAGAGAACCGCTAGCCGGATATCGGCAAAAGCAGGTAAGGCGGCCGATAGGGAAGGCGGCAGGATGTCCGATGGCATCCCGCCGCCTTGTCGTTGTAGTGCACTGGCTGCCTAGTTGCCGTTCGAGACCGTGCTTTCCGACCCATCCGAATCGTCGGACGAGCCGCTGTCCGTCTCGCTGCCGGTGGGCGTCAGCAGACTCTGAATCTTGCCGGCTACCTCCGTGCTGCCGATGATCTGGATGTTGTTGATGACAATCAGGTCGTTGACGTTGTGTTCCTTGCAGAAGTCCGCCACGTTCTGCGTGGTATAGCGGAAATCCGCGATGTATACGGTTTGGTAGTGGTCAACGAGCCACGGCACGAACGAGTTGCCGTACGACTCCTTCAGCACCAGGCAGCTGGAGCCGTCGTCGATCTTCGGGTTGTGGATTTCCGCCCACGGTTGGTCGCCGCCGATGAAGCAGCTGTACTTCGAGTTCGCCGCCCAATCCTTCACATCCTTGCGAATGACGTTCCACTTCACCGTGTTGCCGCTGGAATCCGTATACGTCATCTTGTTCGTGTCGTTTGGAATCCATGCCTGGACGGTATCGGGGTTCGCCTTCATGGCCGGTGTGTTCAGCTTCGAGTAGTACGAGCCCAGGAAGCCGCTGAAGTCCACTTCTTTGAAGTTATCGATATTGTGCGGGTCGATGCCCTTCGCCTCACAGAACTTCTGGTACACGTAATACGCGGCAAGCGATGTCCAATGGTGGTCCGTGCGGAAGTACAGGTATTCGTCCTTATGCTGCTTGAGCGTGTCCAGCGTGTCGATGGTCTTCACGCCGTCCTTGTACAGGCTGTAGTAGTAGTTGATGGCCTGCCCCTGGTCGGAGCCGCCCATGGCCTTCAGCTCGTCGTCGGACAGCAATACAGCGGAGTTGTTCGGCACCAGGATGGAGTAGACCTGCGTTGTGCCGTCCAGCGCGTCGTGCGCCGTGTTGATGGCGTCGGCATACGTGGTGGCTGCGTCCTTCGTGAAGCCGTAACCGGCATAGGCGGCGCCGTCCTTGACGTACAGTCCCTCCGTCACCTGGCCTTCCACGGCGTTTTCCAAATCGGATGCGTTGTAGTCCTTAGGAAGCTTCGCGGGCGTCTTCTCCGAGCTCGACGGGCTGTCGGAGCTGCCGGAATCCGGGATGGCATCCGTATGCGTCACGCCGCCGTACATCTGCGTGTCCGTGTTGATGCCGTACAGCGAGTTGAATGCCTGGTCCAGCGAGATAAGCTGGTCGCGGAACGGGTAGGTGTCGGAATACCAGGTGGATATGCCCTTAGTCCAGTCGCCGTTCAGGAAAGAATCCCAGGTGAACTGCGGGAACTGCGTCAGCATGCGGTTCTCGGACGCTGAAACGGTCGGACGCAGGAACAGCAGCAGACCCAGTATCAGGCCGATGCCCAGCACAGCGGCGAACGCTTTCACGAGCCAGTCGTAATAGGGCGAGCGCGCGCGTTCGACAGTCTGTTCGGCGGGTGTCTCGTTGTCGCTTGTCGCGCTGTCGTACGGCTGGAATCGCTGAATGGCGCGCAGCAGGGGGTTCGTGCTCACGGCGGCGCGGCGGGCATGCGGCGCTGCACTGTGCCTCCGGGTGCTGCTGGCGACCTGACTGCGGTTGCGCGCAGACGGGGAGCCCTGTGGCACCGGGCGGTGGGCGGGTTCGCGCCTCGATTGGCTTGCAGCGTGCGGACGGCCGTCCTGGACGGGACAATGCTGCGCGCCGCGGGCAGCGGTGCGCTCTGCGGATGCGTTCTGCATGGAGGGGCGCCTGGAGCGGGTGCGGTCGTTCACGCTGGGGCGGCGGCGCGGCTGCGGGTCCGGACGGCGGGCGGTGCCGTTTTCGCGCGCGGCGCGCCCGTCATTCGCGCGGCGCCGGTGCGGTTGCTTGGGCGTCTTGCCTTTGGAATATCTGTTTCGATTGTCCGTCATCGTCGCTTCGCCTCCTTAGAACCTGAAATAGATGAATGGGTTGTAGCTGTCGCCCACCAGCGCCACGGTTGCCAGCAGCACCAGGAAGATGGGCGTGATGGCATCGATGACCATGACGGCCTTGAACAGCGCGGTGCCCGGCTGCACGTCCTGCAAAATGCGGTTGCGCAGGCGGGTGCCGAAGTCCGTGCAGGCGATCACGCAGAAGATGATGAGGAAGACGTTCTGCAGGAACAGCGTCTCGGTCTGCAATGTGAGGATGCCGCCCGACCCGAAGCCGAACATGCCGGCGATCACCGTGGCAAGCTCGCCCGAATCCGGGAAGCGGAACAGCACCCAGCCGAAATAGACCACCAGCAGCGTGTAGACATGCCCTATCCAGCGCGGCATGCGGCCCTTGATTACGAAGCGCTCCAATATCAGGAAGGCGAAGTAGAACAGGCCCCAGAAGATGAAGTTCCAGCTGGCCCCGTGCCAGAAGCCCGTCAGACTCCAGACAATCAGGTAGTTGCGCACGATGATCTTGTCGGGGCAGCGGCTGCCGCCCAGCGGGATGTACACGTAGTCGCGGAACCAGGTGGACAGCGAGATGTGCCAGCGCCGCCAGAAGTTCTGCACGGAATATGCCATGTAGGGATGGTCGAAGTTCTCCAAGTAGTGGAAGCCCACCATGCGGCCCATGCCGATGGCCATGTCGGAATATGCGGAGAAGTCGAAGTAGATCTGGAACATGTAGAACAGCATGGCCAGCCAGAGCGTGGCGGCGGGCTGGGAGGCCAGCGCGTCCACGCCGCCGTTCAGCAGCGAGTCGGCTACGGAGGCGCAGCTGTTTGCCAGGACGGCCTTCTTCGCCAGGCCCACGGCGAAGCGGCGGATGCCCGCATACACGTCGGCGCGCGTCACGTGGCGCTCGTCTATCTCGTCGGCGATGGTCTCGTAGCGGACGATGGGGCCGGCGATGCACTGGTGGAACAGGCTGGCGTACAGCAGCAGCTTCCAGAACCTCGGCTGCGGCGCCACGTCGCCGCGATACACGTCCACGACGTAGCTGATCAGCTGGAACGTGTAGAACGAGATGCCAATGGGCAGCAGGAACTGGGGGATGACCTCGGGTACGCCGAACAGCGCCTTCCAGTTGCCCAGGATGAAGCCGGTGTACTTGAACACGCCCAGCAGGATGATGAGCGGCAGGATCAGGTAGCGCTTCTTCTGCTGCTGCGTTTGCGCACGGTCTATGAGCAGGGCGAACAGCCAGCACACGAACGTGTCGCCGATAAGCAGCAGCAGGAATTCCGGGCCGCCCCATGCGTAGAACACCAGCGAGAAGCCCAGCAGCACGTGGTTGCGGTACTTCTTGTCCACCAGCCAGTAGACCAGCAGGTTCAATGCCAGGAACAAGAATATGAACAGAAGGCTGGAAAAGACCATAGCTACCCCTGCATCCGGTTGACGCTTCGATTGATGAGGATGGCTGCAGCGAAGAAAGCCTGCAGCGCATGAAAAAAAGAATTACATCAGCCGGCATGCCGCATATGGGCACACGCCTCCCGTATTCCCGTTTTCCCACAATCCTGGAATGTTTGTACGGGTTAGCGCGCGCTTTGTCAATGTTGCGCGCAGAAAGGATTCGGCATCGGGCACCCAGCCGTCGCCGAATGCCTTACAGCGGCTCTCATCAGGCGTTTATTAATTACCGCGGTCAAATGAGAGAAGTCTGCAGTAACGCTTACTCGTGCGTGCCAGCTGTTCCGGGCTGCCGTCCAGCACGATGCGGCCGTCCTCCAGGAACACGACGCGGTCGAACGATTCGATGCCCTGCAGGTGGTGCGTGATCATGATGAGCGTCTTCTGCGCGAAGGTGCGCTGCAGCGTGTCCATGAGCGCCTGCTCCGTGATCGGGTCCAGGCCCACGGTGGGCTCGTCCAGCAGCACGGCCGGCGCGTCCGCAAGCAGCACGCGGGCAAGCGCGATGCGGTGGCGCTCGCCGCCCGAGAAGCGCGTGCCCGCCTCGTCCACGAGCGTGTCCAGGCCCTGCGGCAGGCGTGCCAGCAGCCCCTCCAGGCCCACGTCCCGCAGTGCGGCCCGCAGCTGATCCTCCGTCGCGTTCGGGCGGGCGATCAGCAGGTTCTCGCGCAGCGTGCGGTTGAATAGATACGGCTGCTGTTGTACGACGCTGAGATAACGCGCGGAGGCCTCGCCCATGTCGGACGGATGGCGGCCGTCAACCGTCACGGAGCCTTCGTCGGGCACGGCGTCGCCGCGCAGCAGCAGCGCGAGCGTGCTCTTGCCGGATCCGCTCCTGCCCAGCACGGCCACATGCTGGCCGGCGGGGATGTCCAGCTCCACACCGTCCAGCACGCGGCGGCTGCCGGACGGGTACGTGTACGCCACGTTGCGCACGTGCACGCGTACGGCGGCGGGGAGTACAACAGCGCGGCGGGGGGGGCGGCGCCTGAAGCCGGCGATGCCTCTGCGCCTTCGCGCGTATCCTCCGCCTCGGTGTCCACGACATCCGTGTCGCCGTCTGCGGGCAGGGCGTTCAGCCGCTCGATGGAGGCGTGGTGCCCATTCGCCTCCGCCGCCGCCAGGGGCAAGGGCGCGAATGCGTCGATGAGCGGGAAGAAGCCCAGCACGAATGCCGCGATCCAATCGGCCGCCCCGCCGGGCTGCCCGTCGAATGTGCCGCCGGCCCACAGCAGCGTCAGGCACGCGCCGCCGGCGAACACGGCGGAGGCGATGAGGTCGTTCCACCGCGCATAGCGGTCCAGCTCGCTGCGCACGGCGCGCACGTGCGCCGCCTGGTTCGCGGAGCGCTCGGCGTATTCCGCACCGCGCCCGGCGAACACCCAGTCGTCGGCGCCCAGCACATTGTCCGTCAGCGTGCGGTACAGCCGGTCCGTGCCCGCCGCTCCATACGCGCGCGGTTCGCCAGCAGCGACACGAGCGGCATCAGGAGTACCGTGACGCCCAGCGCCAGCAGCATGACCAGCGCGAACCGCACGTCGAACCAGCCCAGCGCCGCGATGACGGCGGCGTACAGCAGCCAGGCGATGACGGCGGGGAACACGGTGCGCAGGTACAGGTTCTGCAGGTGCCCGATGTCGTCGGCCACCAGCCCCAGGAAATCGCCCATGCTGCGGTTGCGGTGCATGGTGCGGCCGTTCGCCTCCACGATGCGGTACAGGCGCACGCGCAGGCTGGAGGTCATGCGGAACACCCAGTCGTGGCTGTACAGGCGCTCCAGGTAGCGGGCGATGGGCTTCCCCAAGCCGAACACCTGCACGAACACGATGGGGTAGTACACGGCGATGAGGCCCACTTCGGGCCGTTCGGCCGTGCCGCTGATCAGGTAGCCCGACGTGAACATAAGCAGCGCGGAGCAGGCGAACGCGGCGAAGCCCAGCACCAGCGCCAGTGCCAGCGGCTTGCGGTATTTCGCGAAGTACGGGCGCACCCAGCGGTCCCGCGTGCGCGTGCGGGCGGTCTCAGGCGCCATGGGAGCGGCCTCCCTCCGGATCCATGCGGCGGATAAGCTGTGCCAGCGCGCCGTCCGCCTCCTGCAGCTGCGTGCGCGTGCCCTGCTCGGCAATGCGGCCGCCTTCCAGCACCACGATGCGGTCCATCTGCGCCAGCCAGTGCAGGCGATGCGTGGCGAAGAAGACCAGGCGGTCCTGCATCAGCG
>USAB01000014.1 GCA_900552585.1 uncultured Coriobacteriaceae bacterium | reverse complement strand
AGCTTGCCCCCGGCAATGTAATCCAGGAAGAGCAGCGGCTCGGCGCCCGTTGCCAGCACGTCGTTCACGCACATGGCCACCAGGTCGATACCCACAGTGTCATGCTTGTCGCACAGGCGCGCCAGCTGCAGCTTCGTGCCCACGCCGTCCGTGCCGGACACCAGCAGCGGATCTTTCATGTTCTTCGCCTTGGCAATGGAGAACAGGCCGCCGAAGCCGCCGATATCGCCCACGACCTCTTCGCGATACGTCTCATGCACCAAGCCCTTGATGGCGTCGACTGCGCGGGCACCTTCGGCGGTGTCTACGCCAGCCTTCGCATAGGTCACGGCGTCCTCCGTCACCCAGCTGGGCATAGCCGGGTTGTCGTCTCCCTCGGCCGCGCTCATCGTGATTCGTTCGGTCATGATCTCTCTCCTGACTCTTGCCAATAAGCCTTTCCTGCTGTGACATTATCCCAAATGGATGGGGCCACGGAGGCGAAACGCCTGAATTCACGGTATTAATTGGGCGAAGCGCACGGTAAGGGGAAGCGTCGGCACGGGAATGCGGTGACAAGCCCCCTCCTCCAGAAAGCAGAGAAGCGCCCCAGCGATGCGGGACGCTTCCGAGTAATTCTGTATCGGGGGCATCGATGCGACAGCTGCCGCGGTTCCGGCCAGCCGCAATCGATACGCCGCCTTCCGACGCCGTGCTACCCTTACGCGGGAGTGCCCGCCTTTTCTTGTTGCGGGGTCCCCTTCGCGCCGGGCATGCACTTCGGCAGGAAGCTACGCTTCTGCATGGCCTCGGGAATGTCCACCACGTAATTGCCGGTGAAGCAGGCATCGCAGAACCCGTCATGGCTGGCGCGGATGGATTTATGCAGGCCCTCGACGGAGATAAACGCCAGCGAATCGGCGCCAATCCACTTGCATGCCTCCTCCACTGTGTAGTTCGCAGAAAGCAGCTGGTCCTGTGTGTCCGTGTCGATGCCGTAGAAGCATGGCCATTTCACCTCAGGCGACACGATGCGCAGATGAACTTCCTTCGCACCGGCCTGACGCAGCATCTCAACCAGCTTCTTCGACGTGTTACCGCGCACGATGCTGTCGTCGATGACCACCAGGCGCTTGCCGCGGATGACGGACGGCAGCGGATTGAGCTTGATGCGAATGCCCATCTGGCGCATGGTCTGCGTGGGCTGGATGAATGTGCGCCCCACATAGCGGTTCTTCACAATGCCGTCGGAATACGGAATGCCGCTCTCCATGGCATAACCGATTGCGGGCGGCACGCCGGAGTCGGGAACTCCCAGCACCAGATCGGCATCCGCCGGCGCCTCCTGCGCCAGGATGCGGCCCATCTGGCGACGGGCATGGTAGACCACTTGGCCGTCCATGATGGAATCCGGACGGGCGAAGTACACGTACTCGAAGATGCAGGCTGCGCGCTGTTTCGCAGGAACGGCCTGCTCGCAATGCAGACCCTCGGCGTTGATGCGGATCATCTCGCCGGGCTCCACGTCGCGCACGAATTCCGCGCCGACGGCATCCAGGCCGCACGTTTCGCTACACACCACCCAGCCGCGGTTTTCCGGCAGCTTACCCAGAACCAGCGGACGGATTCCGTTCGGATCGCGGAACGCATACAACGTGTCCGGGTTGATGAGAACCATGGCATAGGCGCCCGTCATATGCTGCATGACGGCACGGATACCGTCGCGAATATGGCCGGTCTTGCGCGTGACGTAGCCGATGGTCTTCGTGGCCACCTCGCTGTCTGTGTTCGAGCGCAGCGTGATACCCTCGTTCACCAGAAATGCCCGCTGATCGGCCACGTTCACCAGTGTGCCGTTGTGCGCAACGGCCACCAGCACGTTGTCGATGGCGGAGATGTGCGGCTGTGCGGCATCCCATGCGCCGGCGCCGCCGCTGGTGGAATATCGGCAATGGCCGATGGCCACGTCGCCCGTCAATGCGGCAAGCGAGGCTTCGTCGAACACCTGGGTTACCAGGCCTAGGTCTTTATGGACCAGCACGGTCTCGCCGTCGCCGACGGCAATGCCCGCGCTCTCCTGCCCGCGATGCTGCAGCGCCTGCAGGCCGAAGCAGGTCAACCGGGCAACGTCTTCGCCGGGAGCGTATACGCCGAAAACGGCGCATTCCTCCTCCATCCTATCGGGACGTTCGCCCGGCACAAGGGATGTGCTCATTTGCGTCTCCTGAACTAGTGCGCGGAACCGCTATTCGGTTGCCGCAACGTATTTTCCGACGGTGTCAGAGGCATCGTCATGCGGAACGGCCGTTTTCGCCACGTAGCTGAAGAGGACCGCCCGTCCGTTTTCCTCATTATAATCGCACGTTGCAAACGTAAAAATGTGCTTGACTGATGAAGGTTTCGGAAAACCCTCCGAAGGGGTGACCAGGCTGTTGTCCTCCTTGTCCTTCACGTACTTCGCCATCTCCTGCGCTGAGGAGAAGCCGCTTATCGCCAATGGGTCCGTTCCCGTTGTTCTGACCAGGGAAAACGTCTTCAGTTTGTAGTTCTTCTCCGGCGTGAGGAAATAGATGTAGCGATGCGCGTCGAACGTGTCCTGGTCGGCGAACTCCGCCAACGGCGCGAACATCGTGCCGTCGTTGCGGTGGTGGCCGTACATTATCTCGTTATCGTCCGTGAGATCCTTGCTGTCGTCGCAATCCAGGAAGATAGTGCCGCAGCCCGTTGCCAAGCCGGTCGCCCCATCGAAATTCGTATTCAGATACTTCTCGTTATCCGTGGTCTGCACCACCGGGTAGTTCACCACCGTGCCGGGAATGTATATCCATCCCACGATGTCGGGGTTGATCTTGCGCAGCATATCCCAGTCCACCGTCATGTCTGCAAGCGTCGTCTTTTCCGTAGGCCGCTCGAACGCCTGGTCGGCAATCTCCGAATAGCGGTTGCTCGCCGACCAGTAGCTCCAGCCTATGATGCCCAGCGCAATCAGCGCGCAGGCGAAGACCGCGACGGCAATCCAGAAGACGATGTTCCAGCCCCGGCTCCGATTCTTGCGCCCGCGGCCATTCCGACCGCCGAACGATCCATCGGGGCCCACGGCCGCGTTGCTGCGATCCGTTGCCTCGGCGGTTGCCTGCTTCGCCATATGCGCATTCCCTATCTTGTGTTCCTGCATGTCATCGCCGACGTCTGCGTGTTCGACGCAGATCAGTCGTTCAGCAAGCGCTTCTCCAGCGCGGCGTTAATGGTCTTCAGCGCCTTGATGCGGGCGAAGTGCTTATCGTCGCTCTCCAACACGGTCCATGGTGCGAAATCCGTATTTGTCAGGCGGAACATGTCGTTCTCCGCCTCGCGGTACTGCGGGTACTTGTCGCGGTTGCGCCAGTCTTCCGCCGTGATCTTCCACTGCTTATCGGGGTTCTGCTCGCGGGCCTCGAAGCGCGCCAGCTGCTCTTCGCGGGACGTGTTCACCCAGAACTTCACCAGGATGGCGCCCCAGTTCGTCAGCTCGCGTTCGAACTCGTTGATCTCGTCGTAGGCACGGCTCCATTCCTCGTCGGATGCGAAGCCCTCCACGCGCTCCACCAGCACGCGACCGTACCAGCTGCGGTCATAGATGCCCACATGACCCGCCTTCGGCAGGCGCGTCCAGTAGCGCCACAGGAACGGGTGCATCAGCTCGGGCTTCGTGGGCGCCGGGCTGGGGAAGATCGTGTAGGCGCGGGCGTCGAGCGCTTGCGCGATGCGCTTGATGTTGCCGCCCTTGCCTGCAGCATCGCTGCCCTCGTACATGATGATGAGCGGAATGCGCTTCTGGTACATGAGCGTCTCCAGCTCGTTCAGGCGCTTCTGCTGCTTTTTCAGCTTCTTCTTGTACTGAGTGTCATCGCCCAGATGCAGGTCCGTGCGAATTTCCTCGATGCGTGGATAGTCCTTCAGAATCTTGAATTCCTTCGAGCGCTTCGGGGCCGCCTTGTGCTGACGGGCAGCCTCTGCTTCGTTCTCCGCCTCGATCTTCGCCTGCTCCTCGGGCGTGCGTTTGCGCTCGTCCACCCATTCCTTCTGCTGGCCCTGGCCGGCGGAATTCGCAGCAGCCTTCTCGGCGGCTTCCTTCGCGGCTTTGTCCTCGCCCTTCGACAGGGCGTCCTCATAAGCGCTCACGAGCTCGCGCAAGACGGTCAGGTTCACGCGACGGCGATCCTCGGCGTTCAGCACGATCCACGGAGCGTAATCGAAATCCGTCTTGTCCAGCATCTTGTCGTAGATCTTGTACATGCGGTCGTAATCGTTCAGCTGCGCCAGGTCGCCCTCATCGACGCGCCAGGCCGTATTCGGATTCGAGGCCAGCGTGCGCAGACGGTCCTCCATGGTGTCCTCCGAGATATGCAGGAAGAACTTCTTCACCAGGTAGCCGTCATCCACAAGCTGGCTTTCGAAGGAATCGACGGCATGGTAGAGCATATCCGTCTTCATCTTGTTCGCCTCTTTGGCGGCGTCTTCGTACAGAAACGCCTCCACCTGCGTGAACGGCGGATCGTACAGCAGCGACTGACCCAACGTGGTGTACCAGCCGCGATCGAAGAACGTGATATTGCCACGCGGACCCAGCGCTTTCCAGAAGTTCTGCAGCAGCGGGTAGTACCCGGTAATCCAGCGGTTGATGCTGTGGAGCTTCTGCGCCTCTTCGGTGTCCAGGTCCTCCGTTACATAGACGGACGTCGCACGGGCGTCCAGATGGTACAGGATGTCGGAGATGCGGCTACCCTTCCCGGCTCCGTTCCAGCCTTCGAACAGCACCACCATGCCCACGCCTTCCTGTTTGGCGCGCTCTTGCAGCACGATAAGCTTGTTGACCAGCTCATCCCGCTCTTCCTTGTACTGCTTCTTGTCCAGCTTCTTCTTGTCGAAATCAACCTTATCCAGCATGGCGCAACCTCCTTGCCCGAGTATTTGACTGGAACTTTACCACACCGCTGCAATCCGCTGGCCTGCGGGCACATACGGTGTATCCGAATTGCAAAGGAGGCTTTCGCCCACCGGGGAAGCACATGCTCTGCTCCGACTGCAGAGGAGACAGCCATGCCTTGGACGTGAAGTGTTTACGTTACCGTTCTCCTCCGCCAATTCGCGTATATTCCCCAAGCTGTAACGAAGCCTTTACCACTTCCTTGTACGAGCATTGCATTTTCCTACGGTAGCAACGTTAGGATAGAATAAGCATAAGGGCACTGCAGGGCGTTTCCATCTATGCACGAGCGTGTATCATGGCGCCATCCCGGAAACGTTCCTCTCTCTTTGCGGCCGCATATTACGTTTGCAAAGCATTGGGCAGGCCCTCCGAATGGCAGCTCCATTAAAGCGAGGGATATTCATGGTTGAGGATAAAGATCGGTCAGGCAATAAGAAGAAGCGCGTTGCCGAACCGTATATGCAGAACCGCGAACTTTCGTGGTTGACATTCAATCAACGCGTGTTGGACCAGGGTGCCGATCCCAACGTACCGCTGATCGAGCGCATGCAGTTCGTCTCTATTTTCTGGTCGAACCTGCAGGAATTCTTCATGGTGCGCGTAGGCAGCCTGACCGACTTGCAGCTGCTGAAGAAAGAAATCCTGGATTCCAAGACGCTCATGACCCCCTCCGAGCAGCTAAGCGCCATCTACAAGCGCTGCCATGAGCTGTATCCGCTGCAGGAGGCCATCTACCATGACGTCCGCAACCAGCTTGCCGAGCATGGCGTCAAGGAGCTGGACATCCGCGACCTGAACGCCGAGCAGCTGGACTATCTGCGCGATTACCTGAACATGAACGTTGTTCCGTTCCTGTCTCCGCAGATCATCAATTCGCGCCACCCGTTCCCGCACCTGGAAAACGGCGCGCTATACGTGGTAGTTCGCTTGGATGGCGAAGCGCACGACAAGTCCACCATGACGAAGGCGGAGCGCAAAGCGGCGAAGGCGGAGCGCAAGAAGCAGCACGAACTGGGCGCCGAAGGCGTCACGCTGGGCCTGATTCCCATGCCGCGCCAGGCAAAGCAGGTCATCACGCTTCCCGGCGAGAACCCGCAATTCGTGCGCCTGGAGAATGCCGTGGAGATGATCGCGCCCGAGATCTTCAGCATGTACCGCGTGAAGCACACGAACATCATCTGCGTCACCCGCAATGCCGACCTGGATGCCACCGAAGGCGCCGACGAGCACGAAGAAGACTACCGCGAATTCATGAAGAAGATTCTGAAGAAACGTTCGCGTCTGGCCCCCGTCCGCCTGGAAAGCAAGAAGAAGCTGTCGAAAGTGACGGAAGACTTCCTGCTGAAACGCCTGAATCTGAAACCGCACCAGACCTTCGTCACGTCCGTGCCCCTGGACATGGGCTACGCATTCGCGCTGGCCGATATGGCCGGAAAGGAACTCAGCCAAGGCCTGATCTCCAAGCCGTTCGAGCCGCAGTGGCCCGCCAGCCTGAACCGCCTGGAACCCATCATTCCGCAGGTGTGCAAGGAAGAGAAGCTGCTGAACTACCCATACGAAGACATCGGTGCATTCGTCCGCCTGCTGCAGGAGGCAGCAGTGGATCCGGACGTCGTGTCCATCAAAATCACGTTGTACCGCCTTGCCAGCCGTTCGCAGCTGGCCGAGGCGCTGATCGCCGCCGCCGAGAACGGCAAGGAGGTCACGGCGCTGTTCGAACTGCGCGCCCGCTTCGACGAGAGCAACAACATCGAATGGTCGCAGCGCTTCGAGCAGGCCGGCTGCAACGTCATCTACGGCTTCCACGAGCAGAAGACGCACAGCAAGATCTGCTGCATCACGCGTCGCACCGAAGACGGTCTGCAGCACATCACGCAGCTGGGCACCGGCAACTACAACGAGAAGACCAGCCGCCTGTACACGGACTTCAGTTTCATCACCACCGATGAGCACATCGGCCGCGACGCCGTCGAGTTCTTCAACAACATGAACCTGGAGACGCTGTCCACGGACTACAACACCATATATGTGGCCCCGCTGCAGATCAAGCAGCGCTTGCTGGAGCTGTTCGACGAGCAGATCGAGCTGGCGCATGCCGGCAAGCCGTGCGGCGTGTTCCTGAAGACGAATTCCGTCACGGACAAGGAGATCATCGAAAAGATCGTCGAAGCCAGCCAGGCAAACGTGCCGGTGAACATGCTGGTGCGCGGCATCAGCTGCATCGTGCCCGGCATCCCCGGATACACGGACAACGTGCGCGTGGTCTCCATCGTGGGCCGCTTGCTGGAGCACAGCCGCATCTACCTGTTCGGCACGCCCGACAACGTACAGCACCTGTACATGTCCAGCGCCGACCTGATGACGCGCAATATGGACAAGCGCGTCGAGATCATGTGGCCCATCAAGAACAAGGACCTGCAGACCCGCGTGCTGGACTACATCGACAAGAGCATGCACGACAATGTGAAGCTGCGCGAACTGCAGCCTGATCAGACTTACACGCCGCTGGGATACTTTGCGAAGGCGGGCGAACCGCTCCTGAATTCCCAGGAATACTTCATCAAGAAGGCCTACGACGACGAAGCCGCTGCGGCAAAGCGCGATGAGAAGGAAGCCGAGGAGCTGGACCCCTACAACCGCATCCCAATGGCTGCAAAGGGCGTCGTGTCCGTGGTAGCGCCTGTCGCGAAAGATGCCGATGGAACCGAATCGGCCGACGAGAACGATTCGGAGGCTGACTGACCTTTCTGGTCGCAGTCAGAATCCGAACACAGCAACAACGGAAGATGGGGAAGATGGCGGCGCTGCCGATGAAGCGGCGCCTGCCGCAGAGGTGCCTGCGATAACACAGGCCACTCCGGACGTGCACGCCGAAGAGAAGCCTGCCGCGAAGCCCGCTGCCGAAAAGAAGCCTCGACGCGAATTCGGCCTGGGCACGGCGCAATCGTTGGCCAGCGTGCCGGCGATGGTTCTGGAAGACGACTTGGCATCGCAGCTGGTCGTAGAAGAATCCGAGGTATTCGACGATCCGTTCTACGAGGCGCTGGTGGCAACGGAAGAGGAATGGCCCGAGCCCGAGCCCGAGCCCGAGCCCGAGCCCGAGGCAGAGGCAGAGCCCGAGCCCGAGGCAGATACGGAATCTGAGCCCAAGCCTGCAGACGCGAAAGCAGCCGACGAAACGCCGGGCGAAACGGACGAAAGCATCGACGACGCCGAGGAGCTTCCGAATACGACGGCATCCGGATTGCTTGCCGACGGCGAACAATCCGAGTCGGCACCGGCGCCTGAGCCGGCAGCAGCCAGCGCCGAAGCGGCACCCTCGTCGGACGACGCAGCGGTAGAAGCCCCGGCAGAAATGACCCCTGAGAGCGTGGAAACGCCCGAGCACGAGGTCGAGCCCAAATCGGAGCCTGAACCAAAGCCGAGCAAGCCTGCCGAGGAAACGGCAAGCAGCACCGAGATCGTCGCAACGAAGAAGCCCGAAACGAAGCCTCATGGCTTCAGGGCATGGCTGCACCGCCTGTTCCATCACTCGTAGTGCGCAACGCAGCGACCGCATAACCCCCGGTCACATACACGGCCCGATCGGAACGCATCCGATCGGGCCTTTTTCTTTTCGCCGCCAAGCGGCGCAATGAAAAAGGCGGCCGCATCACACGACCGCCTGTCCGTACTATTGAACTGCAGGAATGCTGTTCGCAACCGCTACGCCTTCGGCAGCAGCAGCTGGGCGATCTGCACGGCATTCAGCGCCGCGCCCTTGCGAATCTGGTCCATGACGCACCAGAACGCCAAGCCATGCTCCACGGTGGGATCCAGGCGCAGACGACCCACATGCACGTCGTTCGTGCCAGCCAACAGGCCCTGCATGGGATACACATTGTTCGCCGGGTCGTCGTCCACCACCACGGACGGTGCAGCCTCCCACGCCTCACGCGCCTGCTCGACGGTGATGGGAGCGTCGAATTCCACGTTGATGGACTCGGCATGACAACGCAGCACGGGAACACGCACGCACGTCGGCGCCACGGCAATGGTGTCGTCACCGAAGATCTTCTTCGTCTCCACGACCATCTTCCATTCTTCCTTCGTGTAATCGTCGTCCAGGAAGACATCGATATGCGGAATGGTATTGAAGGCAATCTGATCGGAGAAGGCGCTGATGGTCAGTTCTTCGCCGTTTAGAAACTCCTGCGCCTGGGAATACAGCTCGTCCATAGCCTTCGCACCGGCTCCACTGGCGGCCTGGTACGTGGACACCACAACACGTTTGATATGCGCGATGTCGTTCAGCGGCTTCATAGCGACAACCATCTGGATGGTGGAACAGTTCGGATTCGCGATGACGCCGTTGTGTTTGAAAGCGTCCTGGGGGTTAACCTCGGGCACCACCAGCGGTACGCCCTCCTCCATGCGGAAAGCGCTGGAGTTGTCAATCATGACCGCACCGGCGTCCACAACTGCCTGGCGCATCTTCTTGGAGACACCCGCCCCGGCAGAAAACAGTGCAATGTCAACACCCTCGAATGCCTCGGGCGTCATCTCCTGTACCGTCAGCGGACCGGCAGGTACCTGCCCGCAACCATCGAAGTCGAGCTGCTTGCCCGCAGAGCGCGCAGAAGCCAATGCGCGGATTTCGCTTGCCGGGAAGTCCAGGTCGTGCAGCACCTTCAGGAACTCGCGACCCACGGCGCCGGTGGCACCGGCAACGGCAACGACGGGGTTTGCAGGAATCTCCTTTGTCCAAGTCATGATGTCTCTCCTCTTGATTCGGGTGTACCGATGATACTACCGTTGCGAGATGCGGGCTGTCCACGAATGCAAAGCGGCGAAAGATTCGCGCAAACGGAAAAACGGGCCGGACGCTTCCGCATCCGACCCGCACCACATAACAGCAATCAGCAGCAGGAAACCGCGATCAGCGGCCCTTCTTCGCCTTCGCAGCCAGCTCCTCAGCGGACAGGCTAGTCTCCTTGAACACACTGTCGGAATCCAAGCCAAACGCCGTATGCAAGCAGCGGACGGCAAGTTCCGCCTGATCGCCATCCACTACAACGGAAAGGCGGATGGGGCTCGTGGCGATCATCAGGATGTTCACCTTGTTCTCGCCCAGCGTCTGGAAGGCCTTCGCGGCAACGCCCGGCGAGCTTTTCATGCCGGTGCCCACAATGGAAACCTTCGCGATGTTGTCGTTGACGATATAGTCCTTCGCGCCCAGGTGCTTGCAGATGCGGCTCACCGTATCCTCGGCACGGGAACGGTCCGCAGCGGGACAGGTGAAGCTGATATCTGCATGCCCGTCGACGGCCGTGTTCTGGATGATCATGTCGACATTCACGTTGTCGCTGGCCAGCGCGCTGAACAGCTGGGCGGCGATACCGGACTGGTCGTCCAGGCCGCGAATGGTGATCTTGATTTCCGAGGTATCGTGGGCAACGCCCGTGATAACCGCTTGCTCCATGGAAGGATCAGCCTCCTTGATCAGCGTGCCCGGCGCATCGGAGAACGACGAGCGGGAATGGATAACCACATGGTACTTGCGCGCAAGCTCGACGGCGCGCGACTGCAGCACACCGGCACCGGAAGAGGAGAGCTCCAACATATCCTCGTACGAGATCTGGTCGAGCTTCTTCGCGCGCGGCGCCACGCGCGGGTCGGCCGTGTAGACGCCGTCGACATCGGAGTAGATTTCGCAGACGTCGGCATTCAGGCCCCACGCAATGGCAACGGCTGTAGTATCGGAGCCGCCGCGGCCCAACGTGGTGATCTCGCCGTCCTTCGTGATGCCTTGGAAGCCGGCAACCACGACGATGGCCCCTTGGTCCAGCTTTTCGCGGATGCGACGCGCGTCAACGCTTTCAATCTTCGCAGATGAAAAATGGCTGTCCGTCAAGATACCGGACTGCCAGCCCGTGAAGCTTGCGGAACGGTATCCGCGCGCATTGATGGCCATGGCCAGAAGCGACATGGAAACCTGCTCTCCGGTGGAAAGCAGCATGTCCATCTCGCGCGGAGACGGATGGTCGTTCAGCGCATCGGCAAGGCCCACCAGTTCATCGGTGGTCTTGCCCATGGCGGATACGACCGCAACGACGTCGTTGCCGGCCTGCTTGATTTTAATCAGGCGCTTGGCAACATTCTGTATGCGCTCGGGAGAGGCGACGGATGTGCCGCCGAATTTTGCAACAACTACTGCCATGAATATCCTTAGTAAGTTTCAGCCACGCTGCTAATAATAGCAAACAGTGAGACCTGACGTGCGGGAAGCATGAACTTTCGATATCGAAGCGGTCCGGCGGACACCCGAATGCAGCAGGCGCATATTCGGTTTTCGGCATCGCGCTGCCACGGCGCCGCAAACAGCGCCGAAAGATGCATGCGCGCCGGGACCTCTACGAGTTCTTCAGGATGATGGAGCCCATGATCTGCGCGGTCTCGTCGCAGCGGTCGGCGCAATCCTCGATGTGCTCGAAGATGTCCTTCCACACCATCACGCGCACGGCGTTCTCGCGGTCGACGGTGAATAGGCGATGCATGACCTCCATGTACTTCGAGTCAACCTCTTCCTCGACCTTGTCGACCTTGTCCATGACCTCCAGGAAATGCCCGAACTTCTTGAAGTCCTTGAAACCGCCCATGGCCTCCGCCAGGGCAGCCGTGGACTTCTCCAGCAGTTTCGCCATGGGTATCACGTCATGGTGCATGAAATGCACGTCGAACATGTAGAAGCGCTGGATAACCTCTTCGATTCCGTCCACGATGTCGTCCAGGGCACCGGTGAGGATGATGATGTCCTCGCGATCAAACGGGGTGATGAAGTCCACATCGATGGCGCGCATAACGGCATGATTCAGCTCGTCGGCATCTCGCTCGATCTTATGGGCGCGCGGCAGGTATTCGGAAACGGCATCCGCGGTGGTGAAGTTCTCGGCAACCTCCACCAGCACGCCCGCCTCGTCGTGTGCAGCCTGCGCCTGCTGCATGAATGCCTCGAAATAGTTCAACTTCGAACGAGAGCCCTTGTTCTTCGCCATCAGTATTTCCCCTTAACGTCCGATTGTCGATTCGTTACCCAGTGCCCTGCACCCTGTGCGTCAGAGCAGCATGAAAAGCAATTCCGCGAAGACATATCCCATCAAGCCGCAGCCGGGGAACGTCAGAATCCAGGTGAGCACCATGTCACCTGCAATATCCCATTTCACTGCCTTCGCCCGCTTCGCCGCGCCGACGCCCATGATAGCTGTGGTGTTTGCATGCGTAGTGGAGACGGGCAGGCCGCCGAACGTGGATACCACAAGGCAAATCACGGAGGATAGTGACGCTGCCGCGCCCTGGTACGGCTCCAGCTTCGTCATATTCATGCCCACGTTCTTGATGATGCGCTCGCCACCGATGGCCGTTCCCGTGCCCATGCAGAGCGCCACGATGAGCATCAGCCACACAGGCATCTGACCCAGGTCGGACACAGCGCTTACGTCGAAATGCATATTCAGCGCAATAGCCAGGATAAAGATGCTCAAGAACTTCTGGCCATCCTGCGCGCCGTGCATAAACGCCGCCGCGGCGGACGTGCCGATCTGCATATAGCGGAAGCCGCGATCCACCGAGCGTCTCTCGGCGGCATGGAAGAATAGCTTGATGCCCCGGGCACCCAACCAGCCTAGGCCGAACCCCATGAACGTGGACAGCAGGATGCCGTAGATGACCTTCGCCCACTCGGCACCGTTCACGCCGCCAAAACCGCTCTGCAGCGCAATGGCGGCACCAGTCAAGCCAGCGATAAGGCTATGGCTTTGCGATGACGGTATGCCGAAGTACCACGCGGTCAAACCCCAGACGATGATGGCGATCATGGCTGCGAGCAACGCAACCAGCGCCGTATGGGAATCACCGCCGAAATCGACCATCTTGAAGATGGTATTTGCCACGGCGTTGTTGAACGATGAGATGATGAGCAATCCGAAGAAATTGCAGCATGCGGCCATCATGATGGCCTTGCGCGGTTTCATACTGCGCGTGGAAACGACGGTGGTGATGGCGTTCGGAGCATCTGTCGCGCCGTTCACGATGATGACGCCCAGATTCAAAATCACGATGAGAACCAGCAGCGGGTCGGAAACAAGGCCCGCCACGAACGTCCCGAACTCGATGTCCACGTATTCCCCTTTGCAATACCATGATTAACGATGCCGCACATCGGGCCGCCGAAATACCATGGCCGCAAACAACAGCACCGACCGCAAAAATAGCGGCCAGCGCTATTGTACAGGTTTTTTACAAACTCTTAACGTCAAGATTGGGATACCGACGCTTCAGAAGAGCGTTGCTGTTTGAATTTTACATTGCCTTTACAAAGTGGGATATCAGCGATAATAAGAAAAAACCCGCTTTTGCTCAACCTGTATTGTAGTGAGCGCATTATGCCCCGGCAGAACAATGGTCGAATCGGGGAGCTTCGAAAGACGGGCGAGCGATGCGCGCATGTCGCGCATGCTGCCGCCTTCGAAATCCGTACGACCGATGCTGCCGCAGAACAGCGTGTCGCCAGAAACGAGCAGCGGGCGGCGGTCCGGATGGGGCGCCTTCTGCGGATCGAGGAAGAAGCAGATGCCGCCGGGCGTATGACCGGGTGTGGCGATGACGCGCCATTCCGTCTTCCCCACCGCGATTATATCGCCGTCCGAGACCTTGCGGTCCACAACGCAGCCTTCCGTAACGATGCCCATGTCCTTCTGGCCCGCCTCAATCACAGGCGAATCCACTTTCGATGCGATGACGGGCGCGCCCGTGCGGCGCTTCACTTCCGCAAGACCGTTGCAATGGTCCCAGTGGTTATGCGTGATGAAGATGGCGTCGACGTTTCGGTCCCCCACGCATGCCATGATGTCATCGGGCAGACAGGACGGATCGACCATGATCAGCCCCTCGCCGTCGTCGATGAAGTACACATTGTTCTGGATGGGGCCCAACACGGTGAATCCAACATCTGCGCAGCCCTCTTCCAGGCAATGCACCCTCTTCTTGGACTTCGGCATGATATTCCTCCTCATATGCCTCAGACGCCCCGAACCGCTTTCGGCCGCCCGGGGAGCCTTGGTTACTTGCCGTACTTTGCCGCCGCTTTTCCCTTCGTCTGGCCTTCGACATCGCGCGGCGTGGCACGACGGGCATCGAACACCCCGTTCACTCCCTGCAATTCGTCTGTAATCTTCTCGATGGAAGACGTGTCCGAGACCTGCACGATGAAGCGCATCGTGACCATACCGTCGGAATGCGAGTTCATAGTGCCCTGCAGCACGTTGCCGCCCATGCCGGAAATGGTGGACGCCACATCGACCAGCAGGTTCATGCGGTCCAGCGCTTCAATGATGATCTGCACCTTGTAGGCGGCCTCGTTGTTCGGCTCGTCCTCCCAGCTCACATCAATGATGCGCTCCGGATGCTTCATCAGGTCGCGCGCGTTCGGGCAATCGCGGCGATGGACGGACACGCCGCGGCCGCGCGTGACGAAGCCGATGATATCGTCACCCGGCACGGGGTTGCAGCACTTCGAAAGGCGTACCAGCACATCGCTGATACCCTTCACCACCACGCCGTTGCTGGCATGTGTCTCATGGCGCTTCGGACGACGAACGCTGGTGATCATGGGCGGCATGATACCCGTGGAAGACGACGAGACGCCGATGCTGGGCCTCTCCGCATCGGCCGTGCCGCGATCCACCAAGATCTTCAGCAGGCGGTTCGCCACAGCCGTGGCGCTTTCCTTGCCCGAACCGACCTTGATGAACATGTCCTCTTCATCCTTGAAACCCATCGTTTCGGCCACTTCTTTGACCGCACGCTGGCCCTGCGCGCTCGAGATACCCATATTATGCTTGCGCATCTCATAGCGGAGCTTGTCGCGTCCGGCCTGCAGGTCATCGCTGCGCGATGCCTTGCTGAAATACTGGCGGATCTTGTTGCGGGCAGACGGGGTCTTCACCATGTTCAGCCAGTCTCGGGACGGACCGGCGCTCTTTTGCGTCAGAATATCCACGCGATCGCCCATCTGCAGCTGGTATGACAGCGGAACGATAGCGCCGTTCACCTTCGCGCCGACGCAATGGTTGCCGACCTCTGTATGGATGGCGTAGGCGAAATCGATAGGAGTCGATCCCGTACGAAGGCTTTTCACCTCGCCTTTCGGAGTGAAGACGAACACTTCGTTCGGTGCCAAATCAACCTTCAGCGACTTCAGGAACTCACGCGAATCCTGCGCATCGGACTGCCAGTCGATCATCTCGCGCAGCCAGGCAAGCTGACGGCTGAAGTCGTCGCTTCTGCCCTTGCCCCCCTGCTCCTTGTACCGCCAGTGCGCCGCCACGCCATACTCGCTCATGCGGTGCATCTCCTCGGTGCGTATCTGCACCTCCAAGGGACGGCCGGTAGGCCCGATGACCGTGGTATGCAGGCTCTGGTACATGTTGTACTTCGGCATAGCAATGTAATCTTTGAAACGGCCGGGCATGGGATGCCACAGGCTATGCACGGCACCCAGTGCCGAATAACAATCCTTCACGCTCTTCGTGATGATGCGCACGGCGATGAGGTCGTAGATCTCCGAGAAGCCCTTGCCGCGCTTCGTCATCTTCTGGTAGATGGAATACAGGTGCTTCGGCCTGCCCATGAGCTGGCAGTCGATGCCCACCTTGTCCATCTCCTGCTGCAGGATGCCCAGCACCTTCTCCAGATATGCCTCGCGCTCGCCGCGCGATTCCGCCACCATGCGGCTGATTTGCTTAAACTTGTTCGGCTCAAGGTAATAGAACGAAAGGTCCTCCAACTCCCATTTGATGGAGTTGATACCCAGTCGATGGGCGATAGGTGCATAGATTTCCAGCGTCTCGCGCGCCTTGAAGATACGGCGGTCCTCGCGCAGTGCCGAAAGGGTGCGCATATTGTGCAGGCGGTCGGCCAGCTTGATTACGATTACGCGGATGTCCTTGCTCATTGCCACGAACATTTTCCGTATGGTGGCAACCTGCTCGTCGGTCAGGCTCTCGACCTCGATGCGCGTGATTTTCGTAACGCCATCCACCAGGTTCGCCACGGACTCGCCGAACTCGTTGGCGATGTCGTCGCGCGTGGCAGGTGTATCCTCCACCACATCGTGGAGCAATGCAGCAGTGAGCGTTTCGGCATCCATGCGCAGCGTGGACAGGATGAGCGCCACTTCCACGGGATGGATGATGAACGGCTCACCGCTCTTGCGGCATTGACCGGCGTGGTGCGCGCTTGCATAGTCGAATGCCTTCTTCAGGGTATTTTCCTCTTCGGGCGTCAGGTAATCGGCCGTGGCCTGCTGCAGATGCTCGAAGCGCTGTTCGGGCGTCTCCATGCCGGTCTTGACCTGCACCTGCTTATCTTTATCAACCGCGAAGCTCATCTCGCGGGTATGCGAACGGCCGATGAGGTCCTCGCCCGGACGCATGCTCTGCGCTTCGGGAGTCGACAGGTTCGCGTTCGTTTCCGCCATGGGAATCACCTCTCCTCTTCGGTTATGAGCGCGTCCGTTGCCTCCGTGGGAAGGATGGGGCGCACAATGCTCTTACGCAGTGTGTCAGCAGACGAAGACAGAACCCAATCGCTGAATTCCAGGAACATCTCGTGCTCCTCCCTGCCCTCGCGATAGCGCACGCTGTCGTCCAGATCAACCTTCTCCACTGCCGCGGGCACGCGCAGATAATACTGCGTCTCGTCGTCCTTCGTTTCCGTATGGATGTCCAGAAGGCCCAGTTCGCCGAAAACGGCCACGCCGCAGCGCGCAGCCTGCACATCCATGTCGCTGCAGTCCGACGCGCGGCTTGCCCAGCGCGACAGCGTCTCCGCGTCCATGCAAAAGTAGTCGCTGTCGCATTCGCAGCCACGCTGCTGCTTGCGCAGGCAGCGGTACAGCTGCACCATGCGCTCGCGGTTCGGCGTGTTCGCATTCAGTATCTGCTCGTTGATGCGCTTATCGTTGCCGCCGAACAGCAGATGCACCGTGGCGGACTGCCCGTCGCGGCCGATACGGCCGCACATCTGGTTGAACTCCACGCGGTTGAACGGCAAGTGGTACAGGACCGCGTGGCGGATATTCGAGATGTTCACGCCCTCTCCGAACGCCGAAGTGGCGATGAGCGTGCACAGCGCATCCTTGCGGAACAGGTCTTCGATGCGCGTGCGTTCCGCACGCGACAGGCCCGCATTGTAGAAGCCGATCATGGATGCCAGCTGGGGCACGCGGGTACGCAGCTCGCGCGCCAGGTCGATGGAGCCCTGGCGGGAGTTCACATACACGACGGTCTTCTCGCCGCGCGCCACCAGGTTTGCCAGGTACTGCAGCGGGCGCCGGATGTTGCGGTGGTCGTCCAGCCGCAGGTTGTGGCGCTCTGTGGGGTCGATGACCACGGACTGGATGCCCAGCTCCGCACAGATGGCGTCGGCGATGCCGTCATCAGCCGTGGCCGTCATGGCAAGCGTGAGCGGATGGCCCAGCTGCGCGAACGCCTCGCCCAGATGATGGTACGACTCGCGGTAGCCCGCCTTCGAGAGCCCGATATGGTGCGCCTCGTCCACCACGGCGAACCCGAAGTCGGCAGCCTGGGCGAACTTGTCCGCATGCCGCTGCAGGAACTCGGGCGTCGTCAGCACGATGTCGCACGCGCCCTTCCGCAGCGAGGCGAACGCGGCGGCGCGCTCTTCGGGTCCCAGGGCGCCGGACAGCACAAGGCTGGAGATGCCGAATTGCTCCAGCGCCTCGTTCAGGTGGTACGACTGGTCCGCGATCAGGGCGCGCAGCGGGTACACGAAGATGCTCGTGCGGTGGTCCGTGAGCGCCTGCAGCGCCGCGAAGACCTGGAACACGAGCGACTTGCCGCGCCCGGTGGCCATGATGGCCAGCGTGTTCCGGCCGGCTTCCAGCGCCTCGAGCGTCTGCTGCTGCGATTCGTGCAGCGCGCCTTCGCCGATGAACGCCCGGACGATATCCTCCTTCAGGCCTTGCGGGTCGTCGGCCGCCTTGCGCTCCCACGAAGCGCGGTTCGCCGCCAGCGCCTCCTCGTATTCGGCCGTCTCGACCTCCGCATCGTGGGAATCGGCGCTCAGCTCCGCATCCGTGGAGGCGAACAGACCAGCAACGAACGTGCGCTGCTCGCGGGACAGGCACGCCTCAAGCGCAACGCAGCGCCCCACGGGCGTGATGGCCTTCAACATGGCCTTCACGGACTTGCGGCCGCGCCATTCGTCCACCTGGATGTTGAACGCGGCATCCACCACGCTGTTGCACGCCATGAGCGACTCGATGTCGCGGCAATGGAACATGATGCCGGACACCACGTGGGCGCCGTCCGTCAGCTGGCACGAGAAGTGGTTCTTCTCTATGCCCACAGCGCGGCAGTTCGTCAGCATGACGTTGCGCGCCAGGTAGCACGGCTGCTCGTTTTCCTGGCCGTACGGCATGAGCCCGTCCAGGCGATAGGCGTTCGACAGCGTCAGCTCGGACAGGTGCACGCAGGCATCCACGGTGATGCGCGGATGGAACGCCTCTGCCGGCAGCGCGTCCATGTATTCACACAACCGCTTCTCGAACTCCGGCAGGCGCTTCGCCTCGAGCGTGATGCCCACGGCGGCCTCGTGCCCGCCGAACCGCAGCAGCACATCCGACGCGCTCTCCACGGCCTTGAACAGGTTCACGTCTCCCGCCACGCGGCCGGACCCGTGCGCCTCGCCGTTCTCGTCGATCGTAAACAGAATGGCGGGCACGCCGTAGTTGCGCGCCAGCCTGCCGGCCACGATGCCCTTCACGCCCTCGTGCCAGCCTTCGCCGGCCACCACGATAACGCGCTGGCCGCGGTACTTCTGCTCCGCCTGCAGCGAGGCGATCTCCATGAGTTCGGCCTCTATGGAACGGCGCTGGTCATTCACGGCCTCCAGAGATTCCGCCAACGTGGACGCCTCGTCGAAGTCGTCGCTCATCAGCAGGTTCAGCGCAAGCATGGCGTCGCCCATGCGGCCGGCCGCATTCAGGCGGGGTATGACGGTGAACGACAAGTTGCTTGCCGCGATCTTGCGGGCATCCACACCGGCGGCGGAGAACAGCGCGGCGATGCACGGCCGCGGCGATTCCGACATACGCCGCACGCCGTCTGCAACGAGCGCGCGGTTCTCAGAAAGCATGGGCATCAGGTCCGCTACGGTTCCCAACGTGGCGAAGTCTGTATATTCGCGCCACAGGTACGGCTCGCCGAAGCGCGCGCCCAGGCATTGGACCACTTTCAGCGCCACGCCCACGCCGGCCAGGATGTTGCTGGGGCAGCCTTCGTCCATCTTCGGATCGCACACCGGCACGCCTTCCGGAACCAGGTCGAACGGCTCGTGATGGTCCGTGATGATCGTCTCGATGCCCTTGTCGCGCAGCAGCGCCACCTCGTTCTTGCACGAGATGCCGCAGTCCACGGTCACCACCACTTCGGGATCGAGCGTGGCCTGCAGGCGGGCGATGGCCGCTTCCGTGATGCCGTAGCCCTCATCGTTGCGATGCGGGATGAACGGCTCGGCGTCCGCGCCCAGCGCGCGCAGACCGCGCGTGAGCGTGGTGGTTGCGGATATGCCGTCCAGGTCGAAGTCGCCGAAGACGGCGATGCGCTTGCCTGCGCGGACGGCCTGTTCCAAAGCGTCAACGGCATCTTTTAAGCCCGGGATGATATACGGATCCAGCCAGTCGCGGTCCAGATCGGGATGCATGAACAGCTGGGCTTTCTCGGGCGTGTCGATGCCGCGCGCCACCAACGTGGCCGCCATGAAATGAGGCAGATCCAATTCTTGCTGCAGCCAGGCAACGGCGGCAGCATCCGATGGAAGGATGTTGAAGTGTGCTGACATGTGAGTACCCCGGATACGTGTTGTTTTTCACGTCCTATTTTGTCACAAGCGCGCACGCTGTGCAGACGCGATGCGCCCATCGG
This sequence comes from uncultured Coriobacteriaceae bacterium, assembly GCA_900552585.1. Taxonomy (GTDB): domain Bacteria; phylum Actinomycetota; class Coriobacteriia; order Coriobacteriales; family Eggerthellaceae; genus UMGS1519. The sequence goes on along the minus strand of USAB01000014.1, from coordinate 8,419 downwards.
CGCAATTGCCCAGTGAAGGCACACACGAAGGAATAAGCGGCGGGGCGGAAACGCATGGTTTCCGCCCCGCCGCGTGAATAGCTAAGTAAGGGAGGCGCCTATCCGAACTGCCGTTGCGCCTGCTGAACGCCCTTGCCGATGATGACCGGCACCGCCTGCGCCGCCGCGTCGCATCCAGCCGCGAAGTTGTCTTGCGCCTGCTTGCGCGGGGCGCTGAGGACGTAGTCCGAAACGCGCATGCGTCCCGGCGGGCGCCCTATCCCGATGCGAATGCGAATCCAGTCACGCGTGCCCAGCTTATTCGCCAGCGAACGCAAGCCGTTATGGGCATCCAAGCCTCCGCCGAGCTTCACCTTGATGGTGCCCGGCGCCACATCCAGCGCATCGTGGATGACGATGAGGTGCTGCGGATCCACCCGATACGACTGAAGGACCTTCTTCACCGGCCCGCCGGACGTGTTCATGAAGCTCTGCGGCTTCACGAGCACCGCGTCTTCGCCGGCGATGGCAGTCTGCGCGGTCAGCGCGCCGCCCTCGTTTTTCCAGTAGTGCACGCCCAGCTGATCCGCCAGGCGATCCACGGCTTCGAAGCCGGCATTGTGCCACGTGCCGACGTATTCACTGCCCGGATTGCCCAAACCGGCGATAACGTACATCGGATTACAGCTCGGCGTCGCCCAGGGCGGAAACGGACTCGTTCGTGAACACGCGCTGGATGGCGCTGGCCAGCAGCGGGGCCACGGACAGGACCTTGATCTTGCCGTTCTGGTGCCCTTCGGCAACGGGGATCGTGTTCGTCACCACGACCTCCTCCACAGGCGCACCCTCCAGGCGCTCGTAGGCGGGGCCGGAGAACACGGGGTGCGTGGCGCACACGTAGACCTTCTTCGCGCCCTTCGCCTTCAGCGTCTCGGCTGCGGCGACGACGGAGCCTGCCGTATCAATCATGTCGTCGTTCAGGATGCAGATCTTGTCCGTGACATCGCCGATGAGCGCCGTGATGACAGCCTTGTTGTGGCCCGGGCGGCCCTTGTGCATGATGGCCAGGTCGGCGTCCATGTCATCCGAGAACTTCTTGGCCGCTTTAGCGCGTCCCACGTCGGGGCTGACGATGCACAGCTGTCCTTCGCCCATGTCCTTCTTCGCGAAGTATTCTTCCAGGATGGGCATGGCCGTGAGGTGGTTCACCGGGGTGTTGAAGAAGCCCTGGATCTGGCCCTGGTGCAGGTCGATGGTGATGGTGCGATCCACGCCGGCGGCCTCCATCAGGTTCGCCACCAGCTTTGCCGTGATGGGCTCGCGCGATGCGGCCTTGCGATCCTGGCGGGAATACACGTAGAACGGGATCACGGCCGTGACGGTGCGGGCGGATGCGCGCTTCGCCGCGTCCGTCATGATCAGCAGCTCCATCAGGGCGTCGTTGACCTTGCCGTCCTTCACGGATTGGATCAGGAACACGTCGGCACCGCGCACGCTCTGCTCGTAGCGCGCGTAGATCTCGCCGTTCGCGAACCGTTCAAGCCGGACCTTGCCCAGCTCCGTGCCCAGGCACTCGGCAATCTCCTGGGAGAGCTCGGGGAACGTCGACCCCGAGAAAATCGCCATGCTCTTCTTCATATCCGCCATTGGGAACCGCTTCCTTCCAACCGACCGTTGCAGACCTTAATGTACCATATCGAAACGGTCCCGATGCGCCGTTCCGCATGGCGTCGGAGCTAGTTTTTCGCCTGCTCCTGCTTGCGGCGCTTGCGCTCTTGATATTCGGGGATCTCCACCTGGCGCGCCCGTCCCAGCGCCAGCGCGCGGTCGGAAACGTCGTCCGTGATGACGGAGCCGGCGCCCACCACCACATCGCTGCCAATCTTCACGGGCGCCACCATCATGGTGTCGCTGCCCACAAAGGCACGGTCGCCGATGACCGTGGGCCATTTGTTCTGCCCGTCGTAGTTGCACGTGATGGACCCGGCGCCGATGTTCACGCCGGCGCCCATCGTGGTATCGCCGATGTACGAAAGGTGCGGCACCTTCGAGCCCTCGCCGATCATGGATTTCTTGATCTCCACGTGCGTGCCCACCTTCGCGTTGCGGCACAGATGCGTCTGCGGGCGAATGTAGGCGCGCGGGCCCACGTTGCAGCCGTCTTCGATCTCCGACTCCAGCGCAACCGTCTCGTCGATGCGGCAATCATGCCCCACGATCACATCCGTCAGGCGCGTGTTCGGCCCCACGACCGTGCCGGACGCCACCTTCGTACTGCCCAGCAGGAACGTCATGGGCAGCAGCTCGACATCCTGCTCGATCTGCACATCCGGGCCGATCCACACCAGGTCGGGATCCATCATCGTCACGCCGCTGGCCAGATGGCGCCGGTTGATGCGGCGCTGCATGATCTTCGTTGCCTGCGCCAGCTGCATGCGGGAGTTCACGCCCAGGCACTCGTCGGCGTCCGGAGCCTCCAGCGCCAGCACCGTGCGGCCCGCGTTGCGGGCGATCTCGATGACGTCCGTCAGGTAGAACTCGCCCTGCGCATTGTCCGTGGACACCTGCTCCAGCGCCTGGAACAGCAGCTTCGCATCGAAGCAGTAGAAGCCGGCGTTGCATTCGCCGATGGCGGCCTCCTCGTCCGTGCAGTCCTTCTGCTCCACGATGCGCGTGAAGTCGCCGGAGGATTCGCGCACGATGCGGCCGTAGCCGAACGGGTTCTGCGGGCGCATGGAGAGCACGGCCACGCCGGCGTCTGCGCCTTCGCGCGCATACACCAGGCTGCTCAGCGTCTCAGGCGTGATGAGCGGGCAGTCGCCGGAGAGCACGAGCAGCGAGCCCTCCGCATCCGCCAGCGCCTCGCGGCAGCGGGCGACGGCGTCGGCCGTGCCCAGCTGCTGGTCCTGTACCACGATGCGGCACCGGTCGGCCACCAGCGGCTCCACCTGCTCGCGACCGTGGCCCACGACGGCCACCAGATCCGTGACGCCGGGTGGCCCGGGCTGCATCGGCCACGTACGACACCAGCGGCTTGCCCAGGATCTCATGGGCCACCTTCGGCTTTGCGGATTTCATGCGGGTTCCCGCGCCCGCAGCCAGGATGATTGCGGAAATGGACATGACAAGTCTCCTTATGCGAACGCGCCCTGCCGCAGCCTGCAGCGGCAGGCGGGCCGGACGCAATGATGTTTCAGATTATCCGTCGAGAAGCGCCGTGCACAGCGCGTCGAGCAGCGTGATGGCGAAATGCTGCGCCGAGCGCCCTTCGCCAGCCGTCTCCCATACCTTCCCGGGAAGGCAGATGGTGATGCGCGGGGGTTTCGAGGATACGGATGCGATGGCGGAACGCAGTCGCAGCACCAGGTTGCCGGGGTCGTCGTATTCCACCACCGGGCCGGTCGGCGCCGTCTGCGTGCGCTCCTCGTCGGCGGGCAACACGATGTGCACCAGCAGCATGTCATCGCTCGGCGCCACCAGCAGGCTGTCGGCGCTCATGATCTTCGAGGCGGGGTTCGTGGCAAGCGCCAGGTTCGACATGCGCGATGCCACGGAGCGCGTGAACTCCTCCGTGCCGAACAGGCACAGCGGGTGCGTTTCCAACACGTCCGCCGCACGGGCGAAGCCAATGTTCTGGACAAGGTGCGACGGCTCCTTGTCCTCCCACGTGAACTGCAGGTTCCGCAGCGCCGCGTACGTTGCCGCGCCCACGATGCCATCGTTCGGCAGGCCCAGGTTCAACTGAAATTTGCGCAGCGCATCCTCTGTATGGGCGCCGAAGATGCCGTCCATGTTCCCGCAATCGAAGCCCAGCGATCCCAGCGCATGCTGCAGTTCGCGGACATCGTTGCCGTGGAAGAACGGCATGCGCAGGTATAGTGTGCGATCGCCCAGCTGGAACGTGGCGTCCAGCAGCGCCGCCCACGTCTTCTCGTCCACCTCGTCCGTGGAAGGAAGATGATGGTCCGCGCAGAAGCGCGTCACAGCCTGCGCCGTGGCATCGTCATACGTGCCGCTCTTGCCCTCTTTCGGCAGATACCCCAGCGAGATCAACTTCTCCTGGATGTCCTCTACCGCGGCGCCGGAATCGTTTTTTCGAATGGTTTCCATAACATGCGCCCCTTTATCTAGCTGAGCCGATGAACGAACCAATCGGCCATGGATTCCAGCATATCGCGCGCGTTCGAAGGACGTACCAGGGAAAGCAGGTGGTTCTTCGCAATGCTCGTCAAATTCTGCGCATAGCTGCGGGCGTAATCGATGCTGCCCGACTCCTGCATGATGTCGACGGCCTCCGCCAGGAGCTTCGGGTCGTGCGTCTTGCTGGACAGAATCTCCTCCAACCGGGCCGCCTGGTCCGAATGCTCGAGCGCGTGCACCACGGACAGCGTGCGCTTGCCTTCCGTAATGTCGCTGCGGAAGTCCTTCTTCACGGACTCCTCGGAGCCGATGAGGTTCAGCAGGTCATCCTGGATCTGGAAGGCCAGGCCGGTGTCCAGGCCGTAGTTGCGCAGCGCCTCGATCTCGGCTTCCGTGCCGCCGCCCACGATGGCGCCCAGCGCCAGCGGCACCGCGCCGGAATAATGCGCGGTCTTGAGCGTGGCCATGCGCAGATAGTCCGCCTCCGTGATGTCGTAGCGACCGTCGCGTGCCCAGCCGATGTCGAGCGCCTGGCCCTCGATGGTACGGCGCGTCATGTTGATGAGCTCCGTGATCACGCGCACCTTCGTGGCATCGTCCAGCAGCGGGTCGTCCACCACCGTGCCGTTGACCATGGACAGACCCAGGTCGCCGACGTTGATGGCAAGGCCGACGCCCTCCGTCAGGTGCAGGCACGGCTCGCCTCGGCGCAGCTCGGCCTCATCGGCGATGTCGTCGTGGATGAGCGCCGCCGTGTGAAAGTGCTCGATTGCCGCTGCGGACGAGACAGCGCGGTTCAAGTCGCCGCCCACGGCCGCGCAAGCGGCGAAGCAGATCAGGGGACGATGACGCTTGCCGCCATTCGCGCTGTAGCGCGACAGCGGATCATAAAGATAGCGGTTGATGTCCTCGTGGTCGCTGTGCGGAATGAAACTGTTGATGACCGAGCCCAGATAGTCACCCATCAGACTCAGATAGCTTTCAAAATCGGTCAATTCTCCCTTGTGGGTCATAAAGATCTCGTTGATGTCGGGGAAGTCGCGTTCGGAATCAGACAAAGCCCTACTCCATCCATTGGGAAGGCGGGGTTTTCATTTCCCCGCGTGTTATTGCCGACTTCCGATGGTACCACACTCGCTGTGCATGCCCTGTGAAGGAACGCATACGCAGCGCGCCCGCGATGTATCCTGTCCCGGATGCCTTTCGCAGGTTCTGCCTTCCCATGATGTAAACAGATTCTTAAAACGCCCTGGAAAGCCCCTTTGCACGGCATCATTGCCTTTCAGACGGCTTTCAGGTAGGCGCGTAAAATGTGAACGCGTAAAAACATGGCAGTGCCCTGCCCCTTCTCATGCGTTGCGGACGGGTTCTCAGGAAAGCGAGCACGAATGAAGATTCTCATCGTCGAGGACGATCTGCGCCTGGCCCGCGCCCTGGCGCAGATCCTTGTCGAAAGCCATCACGAGGTGGATATCGTAGGCGACGGCGCCTCGGGCCTGGAATGGGCCGAAAGCGGCATGTACGACGTGATTATCCTGGACGTCATGTTGCCGAAGATGGACGGCTTCGAGGTGGTTGCGGAGTTGCGACGCGAGAACGTCAGCACGCCGGTGCTGCTGCTGACGGCGCGCGATGCCGTATCGGACAAGATCACCGGCCTCGATTCCGGCGCGGACGACTACATGACGAAGCCGTTCTCGCCCGCCGAGCTCATGGCGCACCTGCGCATGCTCACGCGCCGTCAGGGCGAGGTCATCTTCGAGAAGCTCGACTTCGCAGACCTGACGCTGAACCTGGACAGTTTGGAGTTGTCATGCGGATCGAAAACGATCCATCTCAGCGTGAAAGAATTCTCCATTGCTAAGATACTCATGACGAATCCCAGCCAGATCGCCTCGAAGGAACTGCTCATCGACAAGGTCTGGGGCATGGATTCCAGCGCCGAGGGCAACAACGTGGAAGCCTACATCAGTTTCTTGCGCAAGAAGCTGAAGTTCCTGGGCTCGCGTGCCCAAATCGAGACCATCCGCAAGGTGGGCTACCGCTTGGTGGATCCCGAATCGTAACGCCTGTCGGCGCACCCGTATATTCCGAATGCGTTCCAGAGGATCGAAATGAAGTTCCCGTTCCCTATTGGCGAAAAGGACGCACCGCCCATGTTCGCGCGTCTTCAGCGCAAATTCGTCGTCCTGAACCTTGTCACGGTGGCCGTGGTGCTGGTGGCCGCCTTCGCCGGCATCTGCTTCCTCAGCTACCAGCAGGATCTGGTCCATGTGCAGAAATCGCTCGACCGGGCGCTGGGGAAGGCAATGACAATCGGAAGCGACGCCGATGGGGCCAGCAAAGCGGAGGCAACTGAAGCCGAGATGGCACCGCCCGTCAGCTCATCCTCCTCTTCTTCCTGCAGCACATCGTCTTCGACAGCATCTTCCGGAAGCCTGTCGTCTTCGTCAAGCTCGAACCAGAGCACGAAAGCCGGACGCATCGAGATCGGCCCGAACACAGACAACATCATTGCCGTGGCTATCTACAAGCTGTCCGCCGACGGGTTCGAGGAGATCACAAACTACACTACCGCCGAGCTGTCCTCCGAAAGCGATATCGAGCAGGCGCAGCGCGATGTGGCCACGGCCGGAGACGGCTTCGGCATACTGAAGGACCTGTCCGTGTACTACGACAAGCGGACGGCCGAAGACGGAACCGTCTACGTGGCCTTCGCCAGCACGGACGAGGCAGCCGGATGGGAGCAGCTTGCCGTGAACCTCACGGGCGTGGGCGCGCTGGTCATGCTCATCTTCTTCATCATCAGCGTGTACTTCAGCCGCTGGGCGCTGCGCCCCGTGAAAGAATCGTGGATGCAGCAGAAGCGCTTCGTGGCCGACGCCTCGCACGATCTCAAGACACCGCTTACCGTGATTCTGGCGAATTCCTCCATCCTCATGGAGCATCCGGAGAAGAGCATCTCCTCGCAAAGCCAGTGGATAGAGAGCACCGAGAACGAGGCGAAGCAGATGCAGGAGATGGTGAACGACCTGCTGCTGCTGGCGAAGCTGGATGAAGGGGTGACGCAGGCGGCCCACGACGACGTGGACTTCTCCACGCTGCTAGAGGGCGAGCTGCTGGAGTTCGAATCCGTGGCGTTCGAAAGCGGTATCACGCTGGAATCCGACATTGCGGAGGGCCTGCACGTCATGGGCGACCAGTCGCGCCTGCGCCGCCTGGTCACCACGCTGCTGGACAACGCCTGCAAGTACACGCAGCCCGAACACGCCGTCAGGGCACGCTTGGAGCGGGTAGAAAACAAGAAGCTGCGTTTCACCGTGAACAATACGGGCACGACCATCGACGAGGAGGACCTGGCGCACGTGTTCGACCGCTTCTACCGCGCCGACAAATCGCGCACGAACACGAGCGACACGTCCAGCAGCCATGGGCTGGGGCTGGCCATCGCCCATGCCATCGCAGAAGAGCACGGCGGCACGCTGACGGCCGAGAGCACGCCGGAGGAGGGCACGACGTTCATCGCGGAGCTGCCGCTGAAATAGCTCGAGGAACAGACAACGGACCCGCATGGCCTGCGCCGTGCGGGTCCGTTCCATTTCACAAGCGGGAACTGGTAGGAGCGGTGGGGTTCGAACCCACAAGCCCGAAGGCGGCGGATTTTAAGTCCGCTGCGTATGCCAATTTCGCCACGCTCCCCCGTTGCCGTATCGTATGCATCATACCAGAGCGCCGGATTCCGCGCAGGAACGCGCAAGCGCTACAAGGCGTCCTGCGCCCATCGTTCGCGCACGTCATCCAATATCAGGCCCTGCAGAATGTCCGACTCGCTGGCCGTGTATTCGTCTTGCCCCGACAAGTCCATGACGGCCTGCAGGATCAGCATGCCGGCCACGATGACGGGCGCCCGTCCGGGATCCAGGCCCGTGATGCGCTCACGCTCGGCCAGGGGAACGCTCGCCAGCTTCTGCGCAACGGCTTCCAGCACCTGCCGCGTGACGACGTGCTTGTGCACGCGGTCCGAATCGTATTCCGCCATCTGCTGGTCCACGGAGACGACCGTGGTTGCCGTGCCCGCAACGGCCACGAAGCGCTGCAGCGAGATGCCGGCATCCGCCGCCTTGCGGAAGAACGTGCCGAACTGGGCGCGCATCCAGGCGTCCGCCCGGACCTTCTCCTCCGCCGAGGGGGGATCGGTATGGAAGAAGCGCTCCGTCACGCGGCGGCACCCGATATCGAACGAGTGCGCCAACAGGGGCTCGTGGCCTGCCGTGCCGATGACGAGCTCCGTAGAGCCGCC
>USAB01000013.1 GCA_900552585.1 uncultured Coriobacteriaceae bacterium | reverse complement strand
CCGGCCGCAGGAAAGGCATCGCCTTCGACGCCGCCGCCTTTACGCCTCCGGCAGGTGTTTGCCCAGCGACGAGCGCACCATCCCCCGACAGCCGAAATGGGTCACTAGCAAGTAACCGCCGTATACCACCAGCACCAGCACCGCCGCAGTGGCAATCAGCAGCACGAATCCGATATACACTGCCAGATAGGTGATCAGCACCCGTGCGCTCATGCTGTCGGCGATACCTTCCTGCTTCGACAGGTCGATGGAGACCGGTCAGTATCCGCTCTTATAGACCCAACCCAGCTCGGCATATTCGTCATCCACCGGACTCACCTGCCCGATTACGCCCCGAAGCATATCACCCGCCTTCTGCGCATCCAGCCCCTATCGGTAATTCACGTTCAGCAGGCTCAGCCAAGGCAGGGCATCGGAGGCGCTGCGAAGATTGTCGACAGCAGATCCAAGCTCACTCCGCGATATTCCAGCACCTGCTGCGCTTGAGGATTCGCACGGCGCAGAACGGATCGGATGCGGGCAAGCAGGATCGCCGGGCTATAGGGTTTCTGGATATAGTCATCCGCTCCGATATTCATGCCCATGACCTCGTCGAATTCACTATCGGACGAAGTCAGTATGATGATGGGGACCGTGCTCTGCGCCCGGATGCCCCGGCAGATCGACAGACCATCGGTGCCCGGCAGCTTCAAAGCAAGGATGATGCAGTCGGGATGCGCGGCCAGCGCCTCGTTGGCCGCATCGGCGAAATGACGGCACTCCTCCACCTCGAAACCGTCAAGGGAAAGCAGCCGGATCGAAACGGGTATACTCTGCTTAACAGGAGGCGGACTCATCCCGCCGCCCGGCAATCACACCATTCATTGTGCCCTATCCGGCTAGCGCGGACAGGGCTGCAAACGTACCTTGCCGAAAGAGAGTCGATGAGCAGTCCATTCGACAGCACTGGACACCTTCCGAAGGATGCCGGCATCCGCACGCCCCCCGGACGATTCCGTCCGCAGCGGCCAGCGTCCACCCGCCGTTAAAACCCTGCAGTTGGCGGGAACGCCGTTGCCCGAGCGGCGCAATCCTTCCAAGCGCGCCGCCGGCGAATGCACTCGCCAGACCCATCCTGCCAACCGAACACACAATCAGGCGGCAGTACCACACAGGACCGACCGCATGCCGGAACCACAGAGCATGGACCGCACGGCGGAATCGCGCAATGCGAACCGCGTCCGCGCATCCCGCGCACGCCGGCGAACGCCCCGACGCGACAGCCGCCCCTGGAGCCGTGCGCCGAAGCCTTCCGTCCCCCAAATCATAGTCATCATCGCTGCTGCCGTGCTCATCGCGCTTGCATTCTGCCATATGGTCGGATTCGACCCGTTCGCCACTTTCGATGACGCAGCAAGCAGCGATACGGCCGCATCTTTCACCGGCATCGCGCAGATGAGCGCTTCGGAGGTAGCGTCGGCGCTGAAGGACGCCGGCATCGACAACGCCGTTGCCGAACAGGCGGGAAAGCTTTCCGAAAACGATTCCCGCTTCGTCCAGATAGCCGAAAACATCAATGCCTATCGCAAAGACGGTGCCGCAGTCCAAAGGAAGCTCGTGAAACTTGCCGTCGACGACCCGGAGGCAATCGGTTTCGTAACCAAATGGCCCGATTCCTATCCCCAAAAAGCAGGCACCGCTTATGACGGGACCGTCGAGAAGGGGCAGATTCCCCAGCTGTACCAATGGGATGAGCGTTGGGGATACACAACGTATTCCAGCACCTCGTTCGCATTGACGGGCTGCTGCCCCACCTCGCTATCCATGGTGTACATGGGGTTGACGGGCAAAACCGATATGACCCCCTACGATATGGGAGTACTTGCCGGAAAGGACGGCTACGAAAGCAAGAACGAGGGAACCGTCGGGGACTTCCTTACCGACGATGCCGCCAAGCTGGGGCTGACCTGCCGAAAGATCGACCTCGACTCCGATACGCTGAAGTACTACCTGCATCGGGGCTACGTCGTCATCTGCAATGTGGGCGCTGGCGACTTCACGGACGGCGGCCACTACTTCGTCATCACGGGCCTGGACGACCAGGGGAAGCTGACTATCCACGATCCCTATTCGTCCGTGCGCTCCGCCAAGCATTGGAATATCGCCCGCGTCCTGAACCAGACCATCGCCCTCTATGCATTCACCACGCCCGACTAACGGCCGACCTCCCCCTGCGTACCCGAACGAAAACGGCCCGGATCCGATTTCCTCACGGGAACCGAACCCGAGCCGCGAAAGGGGGCGTATCGAAAGACGCAAGATGCGCCGTGCGCCGTCTCTATTCCTTCCGGGGAACCAGTCCGTCGGGGAACTCGAGCGCGCGCTCGTTGGCCGCAACCTTCTTTTCGGCTGCACGGCGACGGTAGATGATCGCTGCTCGGCCAATGTACTTGAACGGCGCGGTAATGCCGCTGAACAGGTGCACCAGGCGCGTGAACGGCAACAGCGAGAACAGCACCATCCAGCAGCACATGTGAATGCGGAAGGCCAGCGGCACCGTGGCCATCAGGTCGGCCTGGGGCTGCAGCGCGAACAGGCTGCGGAACCACGGCGAAATGGTCTCGCGGTAGTTGAACGCGCCCGCCGCATTCGAAAACGTGGCCACCATACCGCTGAGGATCGTGATGCCCAGGAACACGTACAGCACCTTGTCCATGGTGGACGTGTTCGCCTTCATGCGCTTGTTGCCGCCGAAGCGCCGGCCGGCAAGCAGCACGTAGCCCGCAACCAGCGCGATGCCGGCTATGCCGCCCATGAGGAACGCCATGCTGTGGTACATATGCTCGCTCAGGCCCATGGTGTCCGTGAACACCTTCGGGATGAGGACGCCGCCCACATGCCCCAGGAACACGAACAGAATGGCGGCATGGAAAATGGGATTGCCGATCTTCTCGTGCTTCTTCTCCAGGAACTCGCTTGACTTGCTGGTCCAGGTGCGTGCGAAGAACACCCTCCGCAGCGCCGTGCCCACGATCAGAATGGTGAACGCGATGTATGGACCGGCAGTCCAAAGAAACGTCTCGAATCCGGACATGCTAGGCCACCTCCTCCTTGGCTGAATCGGCCAGGGCCTTGCCGAGCACGATGACCTGCCGCACAACGGCGGCGTACTCGGCCTGCCCCACTCCCTCCAAAGCGCCTCCCAGCGCATCCAGGGACGCTTCCGCATGCTTCAGAATGCCCGCCGCCTTCTCCGGGGATACCTGGCTGGCAAGCTCCAGCACGGCAGGAAGGTAATCGCATGACTCGTCCGTCACCTCGAAACCCTCGTCCACGAACCAGGTGGAATAGGCAAGCAGGTTCTTCCGATGCTGGGCGGGATCGCCCGCGTTGTAGCTTGCCACATACAGCGTCGTATCGCGCGAGAGGTCGAACAGCTTCACGTAGTCGACCTCGAAGCTCTCCGCATCGGCCTGCCGGGCGAAGCGGACGAAGCGAACGAGCGCCTCGCTATCGCCGCGCCCGTCGGCATGCAGGCAAGCCTCCTGCCCGGCAAGCTCAGATGCCCTGCGCTCCAAGTCCGGCAGGTCGGCGCGCCAATCGGCATCCGGATACGAAAGCAGGCGCGCTGCCAGCAGCAGCTGCGATTGCAGCGTTTCGCTCAATGTGCTCATACGGCGAACCCTCCTTCCGTATCGCACAGCGAGAACCCGGTCTCGCGCTGATCGCGCAGGCGCTCGCCCCTCTGCGGCTTTGCGGCAGCCGGGACGTTGAAGCGCTCGCTGTACTTCGCTAACGCCAACAGGTTGTACATCTCCTCCACCTGCGCTCCGTCGAGCCGCGTCTCGGGAAGGGCGTCGCCCAGCTCCTTCGCGCGCATGTAGCGGCGCATGTCCACCATCTTGCCGATGACCTCGCGGATCGGCTCTGGGTCGCCCGCGGAGAACAGCTGCGCCAGGTATTCCACCGGGATGCGCATCTCCTGCGCATCCGCCAGGTCCGTCGTGGGCGCCAGCTTCGTCAGGATGGGGCTCATGGGCGGGATGTACCAGACCATGGGCAGCGTGCGGTATTCCGCATGCAGCGGCAGGGCAAGACCCCATTCGCTGATGAGGCGGTAAACCGGGGAATGCTTCGCTGCTTCGATCCAACTTTCCTGGATGCCCTCCTCGCGCGCCGCCGCGATGACGGCCGGGTCGTTCGGATCGACAATCAGGTCCTTGATGGAACGGAAGATATCCTTCTCGTTCGCCGTGGAAGCCGCTTGCGCGACCTTGTCCGCATCATAGAGCAGCACGCCCATGTAGCGCAGGCGGCCGACGCAGGTATCGGCGCACACCGTCGGCATGCCGCTTTCCAGGCGCGGATAGCAGAACGTGCACTTCTCGGACTTGTTCGTCTGCCAGTTGTAGAAGACCTTCTTGTACGGGCAGGCGGGAACGCAGGCGCGCCAGCCGCGGCACTGATCCTGGTTGACCAGCACCACGCCGTCTTCGTCGCGTTTGTAGATGGCGCCCGACGGGCAGGCGGCAACGCAGGCCGGGTTCAGGCAGTGGTTGCACGTGCGCGGCAGGTAGCGCATGAACAGGTCCTCCATCTCCATCTTGATGGATTCACCGACCTTGTTCGCCTCCTCCAGGTTCAGGTCCTGGCGGGCATATTTCGTGCCGGCCAGGTCGTCATCCCAGTTCGGGCCCCACGTTATCTCCATGCGCTCGCCGGTGACCAGGCTGCGCGGGCGCGCAACGGGCTGGTGCTTCTTGCGCGTCGCGTTCGTCAGCTCTTCGTAGTCGTACGTCCACGGCTCGAAATAATCGTCCATCTCCGGCTGCTGCGGATTGTAGAACAGCTTCAGCAGGCGCATCAGGGCAGAGCCGCTGCGCAGCTGCAGCCTGCCGTCGCGCAGTTCCCATCCGCCGAGCCATTTCGCCTGGTCCTCCCACCCTTTTGGGTAGCCGACGCCGGGGCGGGTCTCGACGTTGTTGAAGTACATGTACTCCGTTCCCTTGCGGTTCGTCCAGGCGTTCTTGCACGTAATAGAGCAGGTATGGCAACCGATGCATTTATCCAGGTTCATGACCATGGAAATCTGTGCTTTAATCTTCAAGCCAATCCACCTCTTCCATCTTCCGGACGACAACCAAGATGTCGCGCTGGTTGCCCGTGGTCCCGTAATAGTTGAATCCGTAGCTCAATTGGCCGTAGCCGCCGATCATGTGCGTCGGCTTCACGTGGATGTGCGTTGGGCCGTTGTGAGACGACCCGCGCGTTCCCGTCAGCTGGGAGCCGGGCACGTTGATGTGACGGTCCTGTGCGTGGTACATGAACACGGATCCGCGCGGGATGCGCGCCGTCGTAGCGATGCGCGCGGCCACGACGCCGTTGCGGTTGTACGCCTCGATCCAGTCGTTGTCATCGCACCCGATGGCGGACGCGTCCTCTTCGTTCATCAGGACGGTCTGGCCGCCGCGGAACAGCGTCAGCAGCTGCTGATTGTCGAAGTACATGCTGTGCGTGCTCCACTTGTTGTGGGGCGTCAGGAACTTCAAGACGATTGTGGGCTTGCCGTCGTCGGCATGCGGCATCTTAAGCGGCTTGTAATCCAGAATGGGTTTGTACGTGGACAGCGATTCGCCCCACTCCCGCATCATCTCGTGATCCAGGTAGAACGCCTGGCGGCCGGTCAGCGTGCGGAACGGCAGCTTCTCTTCGATGGACAGCGTGAACGGCGTAAAACGGCGGTTCGTGTTCGAACCGGTAAACGCCGGCGTGGTGATAATCTCCTGCGGGCGCGTCTGGCAGTCGCGGTACGTGAATTTGTAATCCTCGCGGCCGCGCGCCAGGTCGGCCAGGTTGTCCAGACCGGACATCTTCTCCAGCGCCTCGAAGCTCTTCACGGCAACGGAGCCGTTCGACGTGGACGACGAAAGCAGCACGGCATCCACCGCCTGCTCCGCATCGTAGATGGACGGCAAGCCGTACGAGATCAGGCTCTCGTCCTTTATCAGGCCGTTATGACGGCCGATCAGGTCGTATTCTTCCTTCTCATCCCACGAGAACCCCTTGATGGCCATGCCACCGTCGCGGACATTGGGGCCGAATGCAATCCACTTGTCGTAGGTGACCTTGTAGTCGCGCACCACATGCACCAGGCCGGGCATGGTCTTGCCAGGAACGGGCTCGCATTCGCCGCGCGCCCAATCGCGGACGACGCCGCCCGGTTGGGCGATCTCGGCCGCGGAGTCGTGGCCCAGCGGCACGGCGACGATGTCGTCCAGCGGCGGAAGGTCGGCTTCGCGCGCCACGTTCGTGACGGCCTGCGCAAGCGTACGGAAGATGTCCCAGTCCGTCTTCGATTCCCAGCCGGGCTCGACCGCCGGGCTGAACGGGTGGATGAACGGGTGCATGTCCGTCGACGAGATGTCCGTCTTCTCGTACCACGTGGCCGTGGGCAGCACCACGTCGGAGTACAGCGCCGTGGTGGCCATGCGGAAATCGAGCGTGACCAGCAGGTCCAGCTTGCCGTCCGTGTACTCGGGGCGCACCTTGATCTCCTCGGGTTCCGCCGCGCGGAACTCCGGCTCGAACACGCAGTCCTCCGTGCCCAGCAGATACTTGAAGAAGTACTCGTTGCCCTTCGCGGACGATCCCAGCAGGTTCGCGCGCCAGACAATCAGGTTGCGCGGGAAGTTCTCGGGCGCATCGGGATCGGCGTAGGCGAAGTCGATGCTCTTGTCCTTCAGGCCATCAATCAGGTATTTCTTGATACCTTCGTCATCCGTGGCGCCGGCCGCCTTCGCGTCTGCAACGATCCGGGCTCCCGGCTGATTGAACGTGGGATAGGCCGGCAGCCAGCCCAGGCGGGCGGCAAGGACGTTATAGTCGCCGCTGAAGCGATAACGGGGCTCATGCAGCGGAGAAGTCAGGTCCTTCGTGTCAATCTCGTCGCTGCGCCACTGGTCGGTGGCGAAGTAGAAGAACGACGTGCCGTTCTGCAGCCGCGGCGGCTTCTGCCAGTCCGTCGCGGTCATCACGGTCGCCCAGCCCTCTGCCGGGCGCAGCTTCTCCTGGCCCACGTAATGCGCCCAACCACCGCCGTTGCGGCCTTCGGTGGCACAGAAGAGCACCAGGTTCAGCACCGTACGGTAGATGTCGTCGGCGTGGTACCAGTGATTGATGCCGGCACCCATGATGATCATGGAGCGTCCGTTCGTACGCAGGGAATTGTCGGCGAATTCGCGCGCCGTGGTAATGACCAGCTTCGGGTCGACGCCGGTTATGCGCTCCTGCCAGGCGGGCGTGAACAGGCACGTCTCGTCGTCATAGTCCTCCGCGCCGTCGCCCAGTCCGCGGTCGATGCCGTACTGGGAAAGCAAGAGGTCATGCACGGTTGCGATGCAACGCTCCGTGCCGTCCGGCAGCACAATCTTCCGGACGGGAAGCTTATGCGTGAACACGGAACCGGCGTCGTCGCCGAAGTACGGGAAGGCGACATCGACCACGTCGTCGCGCGAATCCAGGAACGAGAGCTCCGGGTCGATGGCGGCGCCCGTGACGCTGTCCTCCATCTTCAGGTTCCACTTCGACTGGTCGCCCCAGCGGTTGCTCATGGTGCCGTTGGGAATGACGTACGACTGCGACTTCGCATCGTAGACCAGATACGCGAAGTCAGGATTCTGCACATCGCGGCCCAAGTCCGTACCGGTCACGAAATGGCCCGGCTCGAAGTATCCATCGCGCTTGTCCAGGAAGATGACGAAGGGCATGTCCGTGAACCGCTTCGCATAATCCAAGAAGAAGGGTTCCGGATGCTGCACGTAATACTCGTTCAGGATGACATGGCCCATGGCCATGGCCAGGGCGCTGTCGGTACCCACACGGGGAGCCAGCCATGCATCGGCGAACTCGACGTTTTCCGCATAGTCGGGGGAAACCGCCACGACCTTCGTGCCCTTATAGCGGACCTCCGTCATGAAGTGGGCATCGGGCGTGCGCGTCTGCGGCACATTCGAGCCCCACATAATAAGATAGCCGGCATTGTACCAGTCGGAGCTTTCGGGCACGTCCGTCTGCTCGCCCCAGATCTGGGGGGATGCTGGCGGAAGGTCGGCATACCAATCGTAGAACGAAAGCTGAGCGCCGCCCATCAGGTTGTTGAAACGGGCGCCGGCCGCATACGAAAGCTGCGACATGGCGGGAATGACCGAGAACCCGATATTGCGGTCGGGGCCGTACGTGTACGCGGTGTACAGCTCCGAGCAGGCAACGATTTCCGCCGCCTCTTCCCACGTTGCGCGCACCAGGCCACCCATGCCGCGGGCCTTCTTATAGCGGCGCATCTTCGCCGGGTCGCCGGCAATGGACGCCCACGCCTCGTAGGCGGTGGGGTACTTCTTGCGCGCCTCGCGCCACATCTGCGCCAACTCGGCACGCAGATACGGATGCTTTATGCGCAGCGGGCTGTAGAGGTACCACGAGAACGAGGCGCCGCGGGGACAACCGCGGGGTTCGAACTCGGGCATGCCCTCGTCCGTCTCCGGGTAATCGTGGGCCTGATTCTCCCACGTCACAATACCGTTCTTAACATAGATGCACCAGCTGCACGACCCCGTGCAGTTCACGCCGTGGGTCGAGCGCACCACTTTGTCATGCGCCCAACGGCCCCGATACATGCCCTCCCATTCGCGCTTGCCCTCGCGTTCGACCTGATGCTTCGAGCGCTTGGAGTCACCGGAATCACCGGTGCGGCGAATATGGGAAAGCCCCCTTTCATTGGCCATGACCCGTCTCCTTTCGATCGTGACTAGATGAACATCAGCACTTGATTTCGGCGTTCTTGCGCGCGTACACGACCCACGTGAGGATGATGGTGAGCACGGTGAACACGGCCAGCACCACGAGCGCCGTGAAGTAATCCGTACGGAACAGGATCGGAACCAGGAACGCGCCGTAGGCGGCGATGGCCGCGGTGAAGCCGGTGACCTGCGATGCCTGGGAGCGGTCGTGGAAGATGTTCGGGATCATGCGGAACGACGCGCCGTTGATGAAGCCGGTGGTGGCGAACAGGACCAGGAACGCGCCGAAGAACATCACGAAGTTGTTCGCCTGGATGCCCAGGATGGTGGCGATGAGCATGATGACCAGGGACACGAACGTGACCTTCGCGCCGGAATCAACCTTATCGGACAGCCAGCCGCCCACCGGACGGATGCCGGCACCGATCAGCGGCCCCAGGAACATCATCATGCTGGCGTCCACGCTGGGGAACACCACGTTGATGATCAGGGCAAGCGCCATGGAATAGCCGATGAAGGAGCCGAAACCGCACGTGTAGATCCACGTCATGAACCACGTGTGCTTGTTCTTGAAGATAGCCGTCATGTCCTTGAAGCTCTGGCGGGGCATGGGCAGGTTATCCATGAACAGCGCCACCAGCACCAGCGCGATGATGATGGGAATGACCCAGACGAAGCACGCGTTCTGCAGGTACAGGACCGTACCCGCCGGCGTGGTGACGCCCGAGCCGATACCCATGAACTGGGCGATGACGATGGGCGTCACGAAATACGTGACGGCCACGCCCAAGTTACCGATGCCGGCATTCAGGCCGTTCGCCGTGCCCTTCTTCGCAATGGGGAAGAAGAAGCCGATGTTCGCCATGGACGCGGAGAAGCAGGAAAGCGCCAGGCCCATGAACGAGAACCACAGGGCGAACGTCGCGAACGTCGTTGTGGGATCCTGCACGGCGAAGCCGAGGCCGATCAGCGGGATGAGCAGGATGGCCGTGGTGACGAACGTCACGTTCTTGCCGCCGAAGCGGGCGGGAAGGTACGTGTAGAATAGGCGGCCCGTGGCGCCGATGAGGCCGGGCAGCGCCGTGAGCAAGAACAGCTCGCCGGACGAGAATGCGAAGCCGGCGGCACCCAGGCGCGCGCTGACGAGCGCGCACAGCGTATTCACGCAGAATGTGAGCAGCAGCGCGATGATGGAAACCGTCAGATTCCTGTTCGCGATCTTCTTACCGTACGTTTCCCAGAATTCCTCGTTCTCCGGGTCCCAGTGCGCAAGAATCTCCTTGCGCGTCGGATTCGGGCCCAATGTCCCTTGTGCCATTTGCCGTCCCATAGCGTCTCCCCTTGTTACGTGCATGCAATCGCGCGCGGAAAAGAACAGAGCCGCGCACAGCGGCCAGATTTGACCGATGCCAAAAGTTTAGCATGCGGGGAAACGGCGGATAGAGGTGTTTCTCCCTCTCCTTTGCAGGGAATTCCCCCTCTTTCCGCTCCGCTCAAACAGATGCATTCGATGTGTTCGGGCGGGAGGCGAACGGACGCGCGCGCTGCGCAGAAAATGCCCGCGCACAGGAGCAGCGCGGGTGCCGGCGTCGCGCGTTACAAACCCAGCAGGCGATGCGATACGGCGTAGTCGAACAACTCGGGTTTCGACGACAGCCCCAACTTCGTCATGACGCGCGCCTTCTGGTTCTCCACGGTCTTCGCGGAAAGGCCCAGGGCATCCGCAATCTGCGCATTCGAATACCCGCGCACGGCAAGCGACACCAGCTCCGTCTCGCGCGGCGTCAGCACCTCCTCGGCCGCATCGGCGCCCATCAGCGCATCCCGCACGAAGCCGTCCATCATCTCCTCGCAGATATACGACTTGCCTTGCACTGCGAAGCGGACGGCCTTCACCAGCGCCTCGTCCGACGAGCTCTTCAGCACGTACGCCGAAGCGCCGCGCTCCAGCGCCTGGCGCAGGTATTCCTGCTCCGCATGCATCGTGAGCACCACCACCCGGCAGCCGCGGTTCGCTCCCCGGATGTTCTCGGCCAACAGCAGTCCGTTCTTCTGGCCGCCCATGGAAACATCCGTCACCAGAACGTTGGGATCCTTCTCCGCCACCAGCGCCATCGCCTCCTGCGGGTCGGACGCCTCGCCGACGACCTTGAAATCCGGCTGCTGTTCCAATATCATCCGGAAGCCCATACGGACCATGCGGTGATCGTCTGCCAACACAATGGAAATCACGCTATCCCCTCCTACACGCGAACGGATACGGAGACGACCGTCCCCTGCCCCGGCGCCGATTCCACGGAAAGGTTGCCGCCGATGGCCTCGGCACGCTCGCGCATGCCCACCAGTCCCAATCCGCCCCCGGCGATTTCGGGATGGTCCGTATCGAAGCCCAAGCCGAAGTCGCGCACAGCCAGCGTCAGGCAGTTATCCGCTCGATGCAGGTCGACCGCCAGGCTATCGGAACGCGAGTACTTGCACGCATTCGAAACAGCTTCTTGAAAGATGCGATACAGCGCAAGCGCCACTTCCGACCGCACCGGACCCGCCTCGTCGATATGCGCAGTCATCTTCAGCCCAAACGTGCGCTGGACATCGGAGCAATGCGCTGCCATTGCCGCCGCCAGGCCCAACTCGTCCAAAGCAGGCGGACGCAGATTCGCGGCAATGCCGCTCAGATGCTTCAGGCAATCTCCCAACAGCCCCGCCGCGCGATCGACCGCATGCTGCCGCTCCCCTTCATGAAGGTACTTGTACTTGCGGAGCTCTATCTGCACCACCAGGAGCTCCTGCGCCAAGCCATCGTGGAGTTCGCGCGCAATGCGGAGGCGCTCCTCTTCCTGCGCACGCAGCACGCGATGCGTCACGCTGCCCGGCGCCAGGGGAAGCGCGCTGCTCGCCTGAGGCTCACGGTACTCCGCCTTCGGCGCGGAGAAGCCCGACCGCCAAGCAGCAAATTCCTCGATGCGTTCCAAAAGCTCCGGCGTGACGGCATTGGCGATGCGACTGGCGCAGATGATTATAGCCACCAGGTTGCCGTCATGCGGACGGTAGAGCGGGAATGCCGCCAGACTCTCAAGCCCCTCTGCAGCGATAATGGGATACTGGTAGCGGTCCGCAGGCGCGATGCCCTCATCCACTGACCGGATAAGCAGCGGACGCCGCGTTGCATACACGATTCCCAGCACGCCGACCCCGGACGGCAGAAAGATGCGCCGATAACGGCTGTTCGTGTTGCCGGAAGCGCACTGCCATGACAGACCGCCGGTATTTCGGTTGAATGAATCAATCGACACCGCCACAAAATCGAGCTTGAAGCGGCTGCGGAGTTCCTCAGCAAAAACCGTGCCGTTATCCAAGTCGATCATGGCTCCTCCCGAACCTCGATACGCCAATGCATCGAACCCATTATATTCCGCGGGAAGCGCACCGCCTGCATTCCTTCCCTGCCTGCGGCGCGGTTGCACGGCGACGCGCAGCACATGCCGCCGCGAGCAGATGCCGCGTAAGACGGCGGGCCACCGCTGCGCTCCCCGGCGAAAGGGCTACCGAACGCACGTCTATGCAAAATGCGTTTCGGTCTTGCCAAGTGTCTTGTCAGTTGTCATGTCCGGTGTCATACTGTTGGGCAATTCAACGCAAGGTCCCCTGCCAGGAAGCAGCGCGGGACGGGGAGCGTGCCGGCATCTGCCAGCACCTCCCCGACATGGACCTTCCGATAGAGGGGTGTGGAATGACAACCGAAGAGACCGTGGACATTGACGAGCTCATGCGCCTGAAGAAGGAAGCAGATGCCGTGATTCTTGCCCACTACTATGTAAACGGCGAGGTGCAGGCCATTGCCGACTATGTCGGCGACAGCTTCGGACTGAGCAAGAAGGCGGCGGAGCTCGATTGCCGCACACTGGTATTCGCCGGTGTCACGTTCATGGGGGAAAGCGCGAAGCTGCTGAGCCCGAACAAGGTGGTGCTGATGCCCGACCCCATGGCGGACTGCCCCATGGCTCACATGGTCACGAAGGAGAAGGTAGAGCAGATGCGCGCGGAGTACGATGACCTGGCCGTTGTCTGCTACGTGAACTCCACAGCCGAGATGAAGGCCTGGTCGGACGTGTGCGTTACATCCAGCAATGCCCTGAAGATCTGCAAGCAGCTACCGCAGAAGAACATCCTGTTCATTCCCGACCATCATCTGGGACACTACATCGCCGGTCTGCTGCCGGAGAAGCACTTCATCCTGAACGACGGCTTCTGCCCGCGCCACGAGGCCATTTCCGCCGAAGAGGTGCGCCAGCTGAAGGCCGAGCACCCCGGCGCGCCGTTCCTGGCGCATCCGGAATGCCCGGAATGGATTCTGCAGTACGCGGACTACGTGGGTTCCACGAAGGGCATCATCGATTACGCCACAGAGCACGATGACAAGGAATTCCTGATAGGCACCGTATACGGCGTCATCCACGAATTGGAGCGCCGTAACGCCGGAACCGGCAAGAAGTTCTACTTCCCGAAGACGAAGCCGGTCTGCGAGAACATGGATGGCATCACTCTGAAGAAGGTCTACGACGTACTGCGCGAAAACGTTGAGAATGTGGACGATCCGGGCGAATTCGCACCAGGCGCCCGCCGGGCGCTGCAGCGCATGCTGGATTTGGCGGCGAACTAGCACCCCTATCGAGCGCGACAGAGGAACGGTATGCGCACCATCGATGAGGAACCTGCCGAAAACGGCAGCGAAAAAAGAGAAGAACCAGGCGAGAAGAACATGGCAACAACCACGGCGATCGATACCGCCCAAGCAACAACGGAGCAAATTCTCAGCATAGCCAGGGCCCGCGCACCGAAGCGCGGCCTGGTCCCCTACAAACCCCGGCACCAGGCGCTGCAGTACGATGTGGTCATCGTCGGCTGCGGCGTATCGGGCTGCTACACTGCGCTGCACCTTCCGTCCAGCCTGCGGATAGCCATGCTGTCGAAGGGCAGCCTGGATACGTGCGACAGCATGCTGGCGCAGGGCGGCATCTGCGTGCTGCACGACCCGGACGACTACGACGCGTTCTACCACGACACCATGCGCGCCGGGCACTACGAGAACCGCGCCGAGAGCGTGGACATCATGATTCGCTCCAGCCGCGGCGTCATCAACGAGCTGCAGCAACGCGGCGTACGCTTCGCAACCACGGACGACGGCGAGCTGGACTACACGCGCGAAGGCGCGCATTCGCGTCCGCGCATCTGCTATCACGAGGACATCACTGGCCGCGAGATTACCACGGTGCTGCAGCGTGACGTGCGCACTCTGCCGAACGTGACTGTTATGGAGCACACCACCATGACGGACCTTCTGGAGAATCCGGACGGCAGCTGCAAGGGCATCGTATGCTTCGGGCCGGATCACCGCGAGTTCGAGATCCACGCTCCCGATACCGTACTGGCCACCGGCGGCATCGGCGGCCTGTACCTGCACTCCACGAACTTCCCGCTGCTAACCGCAGACGGCTGCCGCGTGGCGAACGAGCACCACGTGGACCTGGAGCACATGGACTACGTGCAGATCCATCCCACCAGCCTGTACACCGGCAAGCCCGGTCGCAGCTTCCTGATCAGCGAATCCGCGCGCGGAGAAGGTGCCATCTTGCTGGATAAGAACGGCAACCGCTTCACGGATGAACTGCAGCCGCGCGACGTGGTGTCGAAAGCCATCCGCAAGCAGATGGGCAAAGACGGCACGGACTACGTACTGCTGTCATTCGAGCGCATGAAGCCGCAGGAGATCAAGGAGCACTTCCCGCACATCTACGAGGAGTGCCTGGAGGAAGGCCACGACATCACGAAGGAGCCCATCCCCGTGGTGCCCGCGCAGCATTACTTCATGGGCGGCATCCATGTGGACAAGGATTCCCATACCACCATGCCCCACCTGTACGCCGTGGGCGAGACCAGCTGCAATGGCGTGCATGGCGCGAACCGCCTGGCTAGCAACAGCCTGCTGGAGAGCCTGGTGTTCGCCCAGCGCGCCGCCGAGCGCATCGGCCGCGAGCGGACCGGCGCGGCAAGCGCTCCCGTGGCGCTGGGGAACGGCCCCGTGGATTACGACTCCAGTGTGCCCGTGGGCTCCGACAGCATCGACGGCTCCGATGCCGCCAGCCGCCGCCTGGTGGCGGAAGCGGAAGCGGCGCTTGCGCAGGCCGATGCCCTACGCACCGAACAAGCCAGACGGCATCCGGCAGCGAAACCCACTCCTGCCGACGGCGCAAAGGAGGCCTAGCATGGACCCGATCACGTTGAAGCTGCATGCCGCCCCGCTCATTCGGCAAGCGCTGGCCGAGGATATCAACGGCGAGGACGTGAGCACGCTGAGCGTGGCTCCGGAACCGCGCGATGCCACTGTGCAGCTTATCTGCAAGCAGGACGGCGTCATTGCGGGACTGGATGTGTTCGCCTGCACGTTCGCACTGCTCGATCCCACCACGACGTGCGTATTCGCCGTGGAGGACGGTGCGGACGTGAAGGCCGGGCAGGTGCTGGGCCGCGTGGACGGCGACGTGCGTGTGCTGCTGGAAGGCGAACGCACGGCGCTGAACTACCTGCAGCGCATGAGCGGCATTGCCACGTACACGCGCCGCATAGCAAAACTGCTGGAGGGAAGCGGCACTACGCTGGTGGACACGCGCAAGACCACGCCGAACATGCGCATCTTCGAGAAAGAAGCCACGCGCATCGGCGGGGCGGCGAATCACCGCTACAACCTGACCGGCGGCGTCATGCTGAAGGACAACCACATAGCTGCGGCCGGAGGCATTGCGCAGGCCGTACGAGCAGCTCGCGCGCGCGCCCCGTTCGTGCTGAAGGTGGAGGTCGAGGTGGAGAACCTGACCATGGTGCAGGAAGCGCTGGATGCCGGCGCGGACATCATCATGCTGGACAACATGAACCACGCGCAGATGGCGCAAGCCGTGGCGCTCATCGGCGACCGCGCCCTAACGGAATGCTCCGGCAACATCACGGAGGAGAACGCCGCCGATATCGCCGATTTGGGTGTGGACTTCGTGTCCTGCGGCGCTTTGACACATTCTGCGCCTATTTTGGATTTGAGCCTGAAGAACCTGCAGATCGCCGAAGGCGCCTAACAGCGGCACAGCAACGGCGAAATGCCTGCATGGGCAAAGGAAAACCGAGAAAGGAGGAGCACGCAGATGACCGGCAACGAACGACGCAAGATGATTCTGCGAACGCTGCGCGAGGCGGACAAGCCGCTCTCCGGCGAGAGCCTGGGCAAGGCCGCAAACGTCAGCCGGCAGGTGGTTGTGCACGATATCGCGCTGCTACGCACGGAGGGTTACCCCATCGTGTCCACGAACCGCGGCTATCTGATGAACCTCCCCCATCGCCGCATGCGCTCGCTAAAGTGCCATCACACGGTTGATCAGACGGAAGATGAGTTGCAGACCATCGTGGACCTGGGCGGCGAAGTGGTGGATGTGGTGGTGAACCACCGCGTGTACGGCAAGATGTCCGCCATGCTGAACATCGCAAATCGCCGCGACATACGCCTGTACATCGACGATATCCGCTCCGGGAAGTCCAGCCCGCTCATGACCGTCACGTCCGGCTACCATTTCCACCATATTGCCGCCGACTCCGAGGAAGCGCTGGACGAAATAGAAGAGGCGCTGCGGAAGAAGGGCTACCTTGCCGAGGTCTTCTCGTACGAAAGCGACATAGCCGATTAGCAAACTCCCTCGCACGTTTCGCCGTTTTCCAACGCTTAAACAGAGTTGAAAACGCGGGTTCACAGAATGGAAACGTTGCCGCGATAAAACTATCGCAGTGTTTCCCCCAACATCGTGAAGAGGTGCAGCCCCGCGTGAAACCCATAATCGGCATCGTTCCCCTTGTGGACGAGAAGCGCGATAGCCTCTGGATGATCCCCGGCTACGTGGAGGGGTTGCTGCAAGCGGGCACCATACCTATCACGCTTCCGCTGACGGAGGACTCCGCAATCATCGGCCAGCTGACGGAATCGCTTGACGGCTTCCTGCTGACGGGCGGACAGGATGTGGGCCCGGAACGGTACCGTGCCCAGCCCCTTCCGGAATGCGGCGAAACCTGCCATGCCCGCGACGCGATGGAACTGCGCCTTATCCGTGCAGCGCTGCGCCGAGACAAGCCTCTCCTGGGCATCTGCCGCGGCATCCAGATTCTGAACGTCTATTTCGGCGGCACGCTGTTCCAGGACCTGCCGTCGCAGCACCCGCACGGCATCGACCACCACATGACGCCCCCATACGACCGAGCCGTCCATACGGTCAGCCTTGTGCCCGGCACACCGCTGCAGACAGCGCTCAAGAAGGACGAATTGGGCGTCAACAGCTATCACCATCAGGCCATTCGCCGCCTTGCCCCGCGGCTCGAAGTCATGGCCATCGCCGAGGACGGCATCATCGAATCCGTCTATCTTCCGGATTACCGTTTCGTCTGGGGCATGCAATGGCATCCGGAGCTGAACTTCCAGAAAGACGCCAGCAGCCGGCGCATTTTCGGCGCCTTCGCCAGCGCCTGCAAGGCAAGCCGCCGCTGCAGGGAACGCAGCGCATCCGGCAAGCGTCGCGAGGCGCTTCCCGCCTGACGGAACGCGGCATGAGTACAATGGAGGGCATTCCCGAGAACGAGGCGGTGGACTGCGATGCGGCGCTCATCCCCATCGGCAGCACGTTCATTATGGGCTCCGCAGAGGAGGAGGTTGCCTAGCGCTCGGCAACCTCCTCCGCGCCCCCTTGACGGTACGCGCTCACGATGCGCTGCAGGTACTCCGTGTAGCCCTGCACGACGGACCGCGGTTTCTCAACCCGAACTTTCGTGCCAAATTGCGCCAGCCATCCGTAGAAAACGTCGCTGACTTTCACGCGCGCATACACGCGCGCGTGGGAACCGTCCAGCGCGTGCGATTCCACATCGCTGCCGAAGCGGTCCACGATAGAGCTCATGACCTCCCCGTCCACGATGAGCGAGATCGTCTTCGGCTCGCCGTTGAACATGCTGAACGCCTGCGCCGTGTACGCTTCCGGGTCGAACGAGGCAATGCGTTCATTGCGCGTTGCGGGCTCGTCGGACACCATAACCTCCGTCATGCGGTCTACGCGGTAGTTCGTGAAGCCGTCGTGCTTATCGTTATACGTCACCAGGTAGTAATAGCCGTCGGAATAAATGAGCTCCACCGGCGTCTCCAGGTAGCGGTCGCCCCCGTGCTGGCGCACCTTCTTTTTCTCCACGTCGTATTTGAAGTAATGGAAAGACACCCGGCGATGCGCTTGGATTGCCTCTTGAACGATGTCCACGTTGTAGAACACGGATTCGTTCTGCATCTTGATGCGGCCCTCGACATGCATACGCTTCGACAGTGTCTCGCGCTGGCGCTTCGACGCCAGCGTGCGAATAGAGTCGATCAGCTCCCGGGATTTCTCTATATCAAGAAAGCGCGACGACTGCACGGCATCCACGAGCAGCAGCAACTCGGGTTGCGAGAATTCGCGATTCGCCAGCGCATATTGCATGGGCGAGCGGTTGTAGCGCTGGATGTCCATGCCGAATTCGCGCAGGGCCTTGATGTCCCGGTACAGCGCCTTGCACTCTGCCGAGATGCTGTATTCCCGCAGATGCTCGATGATTTGGGGCATCGTAAGCCCCGTCTTCCCGTCCGTCTCCTCCCGGAAGATCTTCGCAAGGTAGAGCAGCTTCAGCTTCTGGTTTTCGCGCGGCATGGCGCACCCCCATCCCCTTCGTAGCCACAATTCCGTCTCACATAGCATTTCAGTGTAGCAGAGCAGCACGCAGCTCCCGCACGGGCTGTACCAATTAAGAGACAGCCCGCACCGTACCCTCAGCGATCCGCGGATTCGCCGTATACCTGCTCGAAATCGCGCAAGTACGATCCACGCATCCCCAGGCGTCGCATGTCGTCTATGCCCTCTATGCCGAAGCTGCCCAGGAAGCGGCGGATCTCGGAGGCACGGCATTCCGACGACCCCAGCAGACCCTCCGCATACAGCTCCCCCACAGCAGTCACCGCGCCCATCTTGAAGTAATCGCGACTTGTCGGTCCATTCATGGCGCACTCCTTTCGTTTTCGCTCACATACCCATGAAACCACGCAAACGGAAGCGGCCGTGTCCCTCAGAATGGACACGGCCGCATGCGAACGGATGTTTGTGTGCGGGAAGAAGGCTCTGCGAAGTATGCGAGCCCGCGCGAAACGGACGCTACTTCACCTTCACCTTGTACGTGCCACCGTACACGCCAGGGCAGGAGACGCCGTCTATGGCGCGAACCGGACGAATCTTCACGTAGTACGTCTTACCGGACTTTAGGCCCTTCACCGTGGTCTTCGTGCCCTTGATGGCAGCCGTCTTGCCGCTTGCCAAGCCGGACTGGCTGGTAGAGTAGATCAGCTCGTAGCTCGCGGCATCCTTCAACGTCGCGGCCGTGGCCGTGAACGAGCGCTTACCGGCTGACAGCTTCACCTTCGTCGATGCCAACCAGGCGCATCGGGAATCAGAGTACTGAGCACGGACCCATTTGCCGTCCTGGACGGTGTATGCCGCAATGCGGAACTCGTATGCTGCGCCGTTCTTCAGGCCGGTAACCGTCGTGGATGTGTCCCCGCCGGTCCACTGGTAGCTCCAGCCCTTCGCATCGCTCGCACGATACGCCACGCGGTAGTTCAGCGCGCCGGATTCCTTCGAGAACGAAACCTTGACGCTCTTGCCGTTCAAGGACGGGCTGAGCGTGATGTCCTTGGCGCTGATGACGTCCATGGACGAAGATTCCTTCGCCGCCTGCGCCGCTTCGTCCGTGGGCGTGTTCGCGTCTTTGCTGCCAGCACCGGCATCTGCCGGGTCGGATGTGGACGAGGAGGAATTCACGTGCAGCGTGACGCTATTCGCCGGGGGATTCAGCTGATTCTGTATGGCGGGAAGGCCGTACAGTACAAACGCCACCGCCGCAACGGCGACAATGACCAGGATGATGATGGTTTTCGCAATTCGCTTGTGGAACGGGTTCCTCTCGGGCATATCGAGCGTCTTGCCCTTCGATTGCTCCGGCCTCCGATCCTCCGTCAGGCGCTCTCCGCACTTCGGGCATACGGGGGTGCCATCTTGCAATTCCGTACCGCAATGGGTGCATTTCATATTGCTGCTCCCCTCCTTAGTTTCCAAGGCGCCATCGGTCGGCGCCCTCTTTCGTAGAGCAGGTTACCTACCTTACTGCAATCCGCAGAAGGCGGCCGCCTCGGCGCAGAAACAGCACGAGAAAGTTTCGTTCCCGTTCATTCTGTTTACGGTAGAACGGACACGTCGTAAATAGTGGCATTCAGTTCCCGAAAGGCATGCCGCCCGACACGCCGCATGACGGGCGGGGTGCCGTTCCTATTCGCTGCGCAGCGCTTCAACCGGGTCCTTGCGTGCCGCGCTGACCGACGGTATCAGACCGGCGATGAACGTCAGCAGCACGCTGATGCCGATCAGGATAAGTGCCGATGTCCACGGCAGGCTCATGATGCCGGGCACTTTGTACACGCTCAGCACGATGGAGTTCACCGGTATGGAGACAAGCAGCACCAAGGCGATGGCGATGACGCCCGCTATCAGGCCTTCGATGACAGTCTCGGCGTTGAAGATGTTCGAGACGTTGCCCTTCGAGGCGCCCATGGCGCGCAGGATGCCGATCTCCTTGCGTCGCTCCAGCACGGAGATGTACGTGATGATGCCGATCATGATGGAGCTGACCACCAGCGAGATGCTGACGAACGCGATGAGCACCAGGCTGATCATGTTGACGATATCCGTCACCGAAGAGATCAGCGTGCCCATGACGTCGGAATATGAGATAGCGCCATCGGAGTTGCCGGCTGACCGCTGCATGCCGTTGTAATCATCGATGGCATCCAGCACCAGCTGCTTGTTCTCGAAATCCTTGGGATAGATGCTGATGGATTCAGGATCGTCTTCCTTCGCATACCCCAGCTTCTTCAAGTTGTTCTCATATGAGACTGAGCTGCCGTTCATCATGCTTGAGAGCATCTGCGACAGGTCGTCCTGGTCCATATTGATATGGATGGACTTCTGCAAGGCGTTCGCCAAACTGCTGGACAGGTTGCCCATCTGGTTCTGCATGGACGTCTGCACGGCCTGGCCCATAGCCGTCGCCATCTGGGTTGCCATCTGCGCCGCGGCATCTTGGAACATCTTTCCCATCTTCTGCTGCAGATACGGTTCCACCGTATTCGTCAGGTAGTCCTGCATAATCGGCTTCAATTGATCGGATGCCGCCGCGCCCACGGTTTCGTACACGTTCTGCAGATCCGCCTGCACATCGGGCTGCTGCAGGTACTCCTGGAAATCCTTGGAGTAATCCGTATCCGCCGTGATCTTTTGGCCCTGATGCTGATTGACGTAGTACGCCATGAACCCGTTCATGATGCGCGAAGACGCTGCCGTCAACTTCGCCTGCTCCTTTGCCGTCAGCTTCAAATCACCCGCATCGATGGACGGTAGCGGCATGTCCTTCATATCCTTTGCGATCTTGCCCATGTTAAGGGATGACGAGAGAGACGACATGTCCATGCCGCTCAAGCTACCAGCATCGAAACCCGCGGCAGACCCGCCGGACGACGATGAGCCCATGCTGCTTGAAAGCGCATCTTTCAGCGCATCTTGGTCCACCGTGAACAGCGATTTCATATCGAAATTTGAGTTCTTCTTCAGGGATTTGAAGCTCTTTCCCGTGAACACGTCTGTTTTCGGATGCGCAAGCTGCTGTTTCACGATGGAAGATTTCGCCGCATCGTCCATCAGATGGTTTACCAGATCGTGGCGATATGCGATTCCCTCTTTGAGCGAAGTCGCCGTGGCAGTATCGCGTGCCTTCACGACACCGACAACCTTCATCGTCAGGCCGTTCTTGACGACATTTCTCATATAGTTCTTCTTGTCGGACATGTCCGTCCAGGTGTTCTGGGATGCGTTGTGGCGGTAGGTGGCGGATGAGTCAACGACCTTGAACGACAGGTTCAAGGCGTCGTCATAGGTGAAATTCGTCTGCGTGTCGGGCACCTTCACCTTCTCTTCTGCAAGTGCCTTCTTGTACATTTTCGAGAACTCGTCCGGATTCAACACGCCGATGTTGTAGAGCGTGTAATCGCTGATGGAACCCTTGGAGTTCAGCACCAGCACGCATTCGTCGTACTTTTCCGGCCACTTGCCCTTTACCACCTCAAACTGCGAGTCCAGCACACTTGGATTGTCCAACATCTCCTCGAACGAGCTCATGGAAGCCATAGACGAGAACGATCCGAATGAATCCAGGTTGTTGTAGTCATCCTGTGCAGACGGGTTCACCTTCTTCGGGTTCTTCGCGTTGTCCGTATAGATGAGCGGTGTGATGCCGTAATCGTACGTGATTGCATTCGCGTAGCCGTTCACATACGATCCGTCGCCCTCGAGCCATTTCTTGAACGATTTCAAGTCGTTGTTCTTGATATCGGCGAACATGTCGGAGACCACCGTGCGCTCGGGTATGACGTCGCCCTTCGCAGAAGACGCATCGCCCGATGAGCTATCAGCCGACGCCGTGCCGGATGCGCCATCTGCCGAGGAGTCGCCCGAAGACCCCGTGCCCGCCGGCCCGTCCGTATTCGCCGTGCCCAGCAGAGCGCTCAAGTCGAAGCTGGACTTCGTGATAGTGAGCGGATATGAGGACAGCGTTTCCTCTTCCACCTGGCCGATGTAGTTGTTCACGCCGTTCGAGAGCGCCAGGATCGTGGCGATGCCGATGATGCCGATGCTGCCAGCGAACGCCGTCAGGAACGTACGCCCCTTTTTCGTCATCAGATTGCTGAACGAAAGCGACAGGGCCGTGAGAAACGACATGGACGAATGCTTTTTGCGCCCCTTGCCGGCAGGGCGTGCCGCCGTACCGGCGGCGGCCGTGGCATCCTTCACGGCATTGCCGTCGGCAGCTTGGGCTGCTTCGGCAGCATCCGAGTCGGCCGCTGCTCCGACGGGCGTCACCGCAGGCGCCGCCTGCTTTGCCGCCGCACCCGCCGTACCCGACTTCAGCATAGCAGCGCGCTCGTCGGCTGACACCGGCGACGAGTCGTCCGTGATGCGGCCATCTTCCAGTTTCACGATACGACTGGAATACCGGTATGCCAAATCGGGATTGTGCGTGACCATGATGACCAGGCGGTCGCGGGCGATATCGGACAACAGGTCCATGACCTGGATGCCCGTTTCCGTGTCCAGTGCGCCCGTCGGCTCATCTGCCAGCACGATATCGGGCTCGTTTACCAGTGCGCGCGCAATGGCAACGCGCTGGGCCTGGCCACCGGAAAGCTGGTTTGGTTTCTTGTCCACATGGTCGCCCAGCCCGACGCGCTGCAACGCCTTGCGCGCACGAACGCGGCGTTCTTCGCGCGACACGCCCGCCAACGTCAGCGCCAGCTCTACATTCGAAAGCACCGTCTGGTGCGGAATAAGGTTGTAACTTTGGAAAATGAAGCCGATGTGGTGGTTCCGATAGGTATCCCAATCGGCGCTCTTGTAGTCTTTCGTGGACACGCCGTTGATGACGATATCCCCCGAATCAGGATGATCCAAGCCTCCCAGAACATTCAGCAGCGTCGTCTTGCCGGAGCCCGAAGGACCCAGCACGGATACGAATTCGTTTTCCCTGAAGGTGATGGAAATCCCGTCCAGCGCCCGCTGTGTGAACGAGCCGGTTGTGTACGATTTCCGCAGGTCCCGAACCTCGATCATCCAGGCTCCCCTCGCTTTGCGAGCATGCCACAGGCCTCGGCGCAGCATGCCCTCTCCAAAAAACAAGCATTTGTTGCAATGAATATCTCATCTGAGCGTACCATGCCGCACCGGCAAAACAGTCGGGCCGCCCGAGCAAGCGGACGACCCGATGTAAAATGCGGATTTTCGTTGCCGAGCCGTTACGAGCGGATCTCTGCGCCCAGGCCGCCGCATACCTTCTTGATCAGCTTGCTGTGCGCCTTCTCCACTTCCTCGCCCGTCAGCGTACGGTCTGCCGCACGGTATTCCAGCGAGTACGCCATGGATTTCTTGCCCGCGCCCAGGCGCTTCTCGTCACGGTAGACGTCGAACAGGCGAATGCTGGAGAGCAGCTTGCCGCCTGCAGAGTGCATGCGTTGCATCAGCTTCTCGTTCGTCACATCCTCATCCACGATGAATGCCACGTCCACGGACACCGGCGGGAACTCCGGAATGTCCACGAAATCGCGTGCCGGTCGCGCGGACTTCACCAGCGCATCGATATCCAGCTCGAATGCGACCACAGGGCCCTTCGCATCGTAGGCATCCACCGCCAGCGGGGCTTTGGCCGCGTGGATGAAGCTGGGCCCCCGGAAAGCATTTCGGCCGCGCGTCCCGGTTGCAGATGGCCCGCTGCCGGGCCTTCCAACACGCGGAAACGCACTTTCGGCAGAGCCAGCTCGCGGGCAATGGATTCCAGTACGCCCTTCCCGTCGAAGAAGTCGAATGGTGCTGGATTCGTGTTCCAGGACTTCTCCGCCATGCTGCCTGCCAGGACGCCGGCCAGGCGCTGCGCCTCGCGCGGCAGCTGATGCCCCTCGTGGCCGAAGAACACGCGCCCCACCTCGTACAGCTGGATGTTCTCAACGCCGTGGCTTTGGTTGTACGCTATGCTGCGCAGCAGGCCGGGGATGATGCTGCGGCGCATCTGCGACTGCTCGGCGTTGATGGGGTTGATGAGCTCTACCGGTTCGCCCAGGCCCTCTTCGGACATGCGCAGGCGCTCCAGTTCGCCCGGTTCGGCGAACGAGTACGTCATGGTCTCGTTCAGGCCGCAGGCGGGCAGCACGCGGTTCAATTTCTCCACGATGCGCTGCGTGGGCGTCTTCACGGGGATGCGGTCGCGGCCGCCGGGCAGCGTAGCGGGCACCTTCTCCATGCCGTACAGACGCAACACCTCCTCGTACAGGTCGATCTCGCGCTCCAGGTCGGGGCGCCACGTGGGCGCAATCACATGCAGCGTGTTCGGGCCGTCGTCCTCCACCTTGCAGCCCAAGCGCTCCAGAATGTCCTCGATGTCGGCGCGCGGGACGTCGGCGCCCATCATGGCGCAGAAGCGCGGAATGCGGAACTGCAGGTCGAACGGCTCGTCCTTCACGGTCCAGACGTCCACCAGGCCGCGGCTGACCGTTCCGCCGCAGATCTTCGCCATCAGCGCGGCGGCGAAGTCCGCGTTGCGCGTGATGCGGCCAGCATCCACCTTGCGCTCATAGCGCATGGACGATTCGCTGATCAGACCCAGATTACGGCTCGTGCGACTGGTGTGGGCCGGGTCGAACGTGGCGGCCTCCAACAGAATGTCCACCGTGTCATCCGTGACCTCGGAGTCAAGCCCGCCCATGACGCCGGCCAGCGCAACGGCACGCTCCGGCGTGGCGATGACGGTCATGTCCGGCGTCAGCATGCGCTCCTGACCGTCCAGCGTCGTCAGCTTCTCGCCCTCTTCGGCGGGACGCACCACGATATGAGCCTTGCCATCGGCAGACTTCACCTTATCGAAGTCGAACGCGTGCAGCGGCTGGCCCAGCAGGAACAGGATGTAGTTCGTCACGTCCACGACGTTGTTGACGGAGCGAGCACCGGATGCGACGATGCGTTCGACCAGCCAATCCGGGCTGGGGCCGACCTTCACGCCGCGGATGACGCGCGCCGTGTAGCGTGGGCAGCGCCCTTCTTCCGCAACGGTCACGTCCACGGCATCCTCCGTAGCCTCTTCGCCTTCCGTCAGGTCCATGGACGGATAGCGCACGTCCGTGCGGTACATGGCACCCACTTCGCGCGCCAGACCCTCCACGGACAGGCAGTCCGGGCGATTCGGCGTAATCTCCAAGTCGATGATCTTGTCGGACAGCTTCATGTACTCCGCGAACGGCGTGCCCACCGGCGCATCCGCAGGAAGGATCATGATGCCGTCATGGTTCGAGCCCAAGCCCAGCTCGCGCTCGGAGCAGTTCATGCCGTAACTGGTGACGCCGCGCAGCTTGCTCTTCTTGATCTTGAAGTCGCCGAATTCCGCGCCGATCATAGCCACGGGAATCTTATCGCCCGCGTTGAAGTTCTGCGCACCGCACACGATCTGCAGCGGCTCGGGGTTGCCGTCCGTGTCCGTGTTCGCCGCGCCCACGGACACCTTGCACACCCACATGTGGTCAGAGTCGGGATGCGCCTCCTTCTCCAGGATCTGGCCCACCACAACTTTCTTGAACTGGGCGCCCGTTTCCTCCAGGCCCTCGACGCCGGTGCCCGTCAGATCCAGGCGATCACAGAATTCCTGCGTATCGGACGGCACGTCGACGTACTCGTTCAACCATTTCAAAGATACTTTCATACCGTTACTTCTCTCTTATATACAGGCTTTCGCATTGCATTCCGTTTGGTGCACCGGATTAGAACTGGCGCAGGAAGCGCATGTCGCCGGCCAGTAGCATGCGCAGGTCGGGCACGTTGTATTTCAAGCAGGCGATGCGCTCCACGCCCATGCCGAATGCGAAGCCGGAGTAGACCTCCGGGTCGATACCGGCGTAACCGAACACGTTCGGGTCCACCATTCCGCAGCCCAGAACCTCGACCCAGCCCGTGCCCTTGCAGAAGCGGCAACCCTTGCCGCCGCAGATTCCGCACGACACGTCGGCTTCGGCAGACGGCTCCGTAAACGGGAAGTAATGCGGGCGCAGGCGCGTGCGGCGATCTTCGCCGAACATCTGCTTGACGAAGTACTCCAGCGTGCCCTTCAGATCTCCGAAGGTGATGCCCTCGTCCACAACCAGGCCCTCGACCTGATTGAACTGCGGCAGATGGCTGGGGTCGGCCACGTCGCGGCGATAGACCTTGCCGGGAGCAATGATGTAGATGGGGGGCTTCTGGCTCTCCATCACGTGCGCCTGGACGCCGGAGGTCTGTGTGCGCAACAGCACCTCGGATTCGCCATGAACGGCGGTTTCGGCACCGGACTTGTCCACCACGTAGAACGTATCCTGCATGCCGCGGGCCGGATGGTCGGGCGGCGTGTTCAGCGCCTCGAAGTTGTAATAGTCGGTCTCGACTTCATTGCCAGGCACCACCGTGTAGCCGATGCCGTGGAAGATTTCGGCAATCTCGTCCGTGATGGCGCTGATCAGATGACGCGTGCCCATCTGCTGCGCGCGGCCGGGCAGCGTGACGTCCACCGCACCGGCTTCCATCTGCGCTTGCAACTCGGCGGCGGCCAGCGCGGTCTTGCGCGCCTCAAGCGCCTTCTCCACTTCTCCGCGTACCTGGTTCACGGTCTTGCCCAGGATGGGACGCTCCTCCTTGGCCACCTTGCCCATAGAGCGCAGATAACCGGTCAAGCTGCCGGACTTGCCCAGCACCTGCACGCGCACCTGCTCCAATGCCTGGGAGCTGCGCGCCTCATCGATGTCGGCCAGCACCTTCTGGCGCAGCGCCAACACGTCATCTTGAATCGACATAGCCTTCCTTTCCATAAAAAATGCTCCCGACCCGGCCTGCAGGAAATCTGCAGATCCAAGGACGGGAGCATACGTCTCGCGGTACCACCTTGGTTGACTCTCCGGCCGTTGCCGGCCTTGCGAATCCACTCCGACTCTGTCACGGGAGTTCCCGGCGCCTCCTACTGGCTGCCGCAGCGAAGGCCCGAACGGCTTTGCACGGTGCGGCAACGTTCAGCGCGCAGCTGGTGAAGGGAATCGTCGCGTCGTGCGCAGGGACCCTTCCAGCCTTCGGAGCCCTTCTCTGTTTGCGCCCGGTATCGCCACGCTGTCTTCGTCATAGCTTTTTGCGTATTCCGTTGTGGAAGGGATTATAGCGCAATGCCCAACGCGCTTCCCGCCCGCATCGGCGGTCGGCACAGGGAGCACACAAGGGGCGGTCGGGCGGCGAGCATGCCGCATGCGCCCCGTGCCGCATGCATCTCGCGCGTCCGCCCCGCATTGTGTTCGCGCGCATGTCCCTCCCCTACACGCGCAGCCACTATAATGGGCGGACGAGAGTGAGGAGCACCCATGAGCGAGAACTGGCTTGCCGACTACCAATCGAAGCTGACCACGGCAGAGAAGGCCGTGAAGATGATCCCCGCGCACAGCCGCGTGGGCATGCCCGACGGCGCGGGAGAACCGCGCGCGTTGATCCAGGCCGCCTGCGACAACTACGAGGGCCTGACGGACGTCACGTTCTTCCAGGCCTCCAGCACGAACGGCCTGAACATGTACGAACCGGGCATGGAAGGGCATATCCGCTACGAGACGTTCATCGGCTCTCCCGGCATGAAGGCCGGCTATTGGGACGCATTCTTCAACGGCCGCGCGGACTACGTGCCCACGTACTTCAGCACCGTGGAGCGCGACGTGGAAAACGACGACTACCCCATCGATGTCGCCCTGCTGTCCCTTTCCCGCCCCGACCGCCACGGCTGGTGCAGCTTCGGGCTGTCCGTGGACTACCAGCGCACCATCGCGAACAAGGCGAAGCTGGTCATTGCCCAGGTAAACGACAAGATGCCCCGCACGCTGGGCGAATGCTTCATCCACGTGAGCGAGCTGGATGCCATCGTGGAGATCTCCGAGGACATCGCTGTATCCCCCATGCCGCCCATCGGTCCCGTCGAGCGCAAAATCGGCCAGACTATCGCGGACATGGTGCCCGACGGCGCCACCATTCAGGCGGGCATCGGCAAGCTGCCGAACGCGCTTATGGAGGCGTTGATGGACAAGAAGGATCTGGGCGTGCACAGCGAGCTGTTCACCACCAGCATGATGAACCTGGCCGAAGCTGGCGTGTTGACCGGCAGGCGAAAGACGCTGCACCCGAATGCGAGCGTCGTCACGTTCGCGCAGGGCACCACCGAGCTTTATGACTGGATCGACGACAATCCCGCCGTGCAATTCTTCCCCGTGGCATACGTGAACAACCCTTACGTCATTGCGAAAAACGACAATCTGATATCCGTGAACTCGTGCGTGGAAG
The DNA here is from genome assembly GCA_900552585.1 of uncultured Coriobacteriaceae bacterium. GTDB lineage: Bacteria > Actinomycetota > Coriobacteriia > Coriobacteriales > Eggerthellaceae > UMGS1519. The sequence goes on along the minus strand of USAB01000013.1, from coordinate 76 downwards.
TGGACATCTATGGACAGGTTGCTGCAGAGAGCATCGGCATCAAGCAACTGTCTGGCGCCGGCGGCCAGGGGGATTT
>USAB01000012.1 GCA_900552585.1 uncultured Coriobacteriaceae bacterium | reverse complement strand
GGCATCGAACATGAAGGTGCATCTGTCGGCACTGTCGAGGGGCTTGAAGTCGGAAAGCATCTTCGGGTTCGCTCCGGTAGCCGATTGGAGCGTGAAATGGGTGGCGGCATCGCCATCCGCGCCGTAGGCGATGGTGCCTTCGACCCCTTCGAGGCCTTCGTCGAAGCACATGGTGGACCCGACGGCCTCGATGGCCGTGCCGGAGGGCGCGAGGATGCGTGTGGCATCAGACGAACAAGGTATTTTTCGAATCCTCAAAGGCCGCAATTTCCCCATCGACCGTGCCGCCCAGCATGATTTCCCAGCCGGTGCCGAATTGCGCGGAATCGTCCGAGAAGATATGACCGGCATCCGGGTAGACGTGCGCCTCGAAGGCATCGGATTGCACAGCAAGATTCTTCGCCGCAACATCGCTTTATCACATAGCATCTTTTCGGCCGGCAAAGAAAAGCGCATGGCCCTTGAAGCCCGAAAGGTCGATCAGGGGCTCGTCGCCCGATCCGACTGCCGTGCCTTCATAAGCTGCACGGTATGAGGGCGGATAGCCTGTTGCCAGATTGTCAATAGCGAAGCCGTGTGCAGCTAGCTCGGCACCGAACTCGGCGCCCTTCGACGTACCGATGACAGTGATGGGCCTCGGCGAATCGAAACGGCCCTATTCTTCCACACCGAAATGAGCCGCCCAGTCTTTTGGTTTGAAACCAGCAAGAACCGTATCGCCGTCCACTACCAAAGGCCTTTTGACAAGCATCCCGTCGGTAGCAAGCAGAGCCATCTGCTCTTCGGGGGCCATTTCGGGCAGCTTGTCCTTCAACCCCATGCTGCGATACAACATTCCGCTGGTATTGAACAGCGTTTTCAACGGAATGCCGCTGGCCGCCTGCCAGGCGCCCAGCTCTTCAGCCGAAGGGTTGTCCTGCCTGATATCGCGATCAGTGTAATCGATACCATGGGCATCCAGCCACTTTTTCGCCTTCTGACAGGTTGAGCATTTCGGGTACTCGATGAACAGCATGACGCCCCCTCTGTCCGGACGAACCTATTATACCGTAGGCGTCATCGAGCAAGCGATTGCAGACAGAAGGCGGCGAAAATCGCATGCGGCATATCTGCCGGCAGAACGCCTTGTACCGTCAACCACGGCGTCACCTGCACGGTTCCGGAGAATGATAGAGTGCCATCAGCGCAAGCGCGATGGCGTTGAATGCCACGACGCAAAGAAGCATATGCTGATACCCCAGCATGCCCGCTTCTTGCGATATGAACCCCACCAGAATCGCAGGGGCAAGCGATGTACCCACTTGGCGCACCAAGGTGATGGTCGCAATCGCCGAGTTGCTGTTATCGGGGTCGGTGTTCTCCAGAATCATGTAGTTCGCCGGCGCCCCCATGGCAAAGCCCATGCCCGCGCCGACAACGGCAAGACCCGCAATAAGCGAAACTGCGCTCGGATTGGCTGCGGCGTACACGGCCAAGAAAAGATACCCGGCAATCATGACGGATAAGCCGCCCATGAGCACAGGCTTCGGACCGATGTGGTCGATAAGCCTACCGGCGAACGGCGGCCCGATGATGGATGTCAGGCCGATGGCGAGCATGTAGTATCCACCCGAACCCACCGGATCGCCCATAGCGAACTCGGCGAATTCCGGGACCAGCATCATGGAGATGATGACGCATCCCACAAAGAAAGACACTGCCATGGTGATGACAATCGGACGGCTGTGCAGGTATTCCATATGGAACACCGGATTGTCCGCACGGCGTTCTACGGCTCGGAATACCGGCAGACAGAGCACGGCAACAGCAAGCGGAATCCAGGCAGCAGGCTGGGAGGCACTGTTGGCGAAGTCGAAGAAATCGATATCCTTCAGTCCCAAGAGCAGCGCCAGCACGAAGGCCACAAGCACTACGGATCCGGCCAGGTCAAGGGACCCCTTCGTTTTGACGGTATGGTTCGGCAGGAATACAAGCGCGGCGATAATGATGGCAACGCAGAACGGAAGCGCGAAATAGAAGGCAACCGCCCAATTCTGCACGCCCACAAGTCCCACAATGAAGCTGCCCACGCCGGCCCCGAGCACATTGGAAATGCCCACGACGGCAGCGGCGATACCCAAGGCCATACCGCGCTTTTCCAGCGGAAACGATGTCCCGATCTCCGCATTGGCAACCGGAATCATGCCGCCTGCTCCGATCGCCTGCACAACGCGCCCGAACAGTAACAGGCCGAACCCTCCGACAGAAGCGGAGATGCCGCACAGCGCGGACCCCGCAGCGAACAGGGCAACACAGGTGGTATAAACGATCTTTCGCCCATAGCGGTCGGCCAGATTCCCGATAACGGGAATAAGCGCGGCATAGAACAGCGTGTAGATGTTGATCATCCAGATGCCGGAGGAATCACCGATACCGAACCCGGCCTGCACGACGGTGCGAATCGGAGCAACCAAGCCCACATACAAACCGCCGATGAGAAGCCCCAGAAGGTAGATGGCAAGAATGGCACCGAAATGCCCTTCCGTTTTCGGACTCTGCCCCGATGTAGGAGCGTACGTATGGGAATCAATCGAATTCATACTTCGGTATTATGCACGCATCTGCCGCAATTGCGAGATGGCAATCCCCCTCGACGCCGTGCCGTTTACAGCCTCATGCCGATCATCGGTTCGTACACAAGCCATGGAAGCTCGACGGCACGACGGACGAGCGGTCCGTGCCGCCTTTACCGGGATTCCTGATCCTGGAGCCACTGCTGGCGCGATGTCCAAGTAATGCGCAGCGTACGCATTGCCGAATCCAAGGTGCTCGAGCATACGGCACCGGGCACCCCGCGCAACTCGTCCACGATATCCTGGATCTGACCCGTGCCGGGATATTCATCCAGGGGGGTTTCCACATATTCGACCTGCATCTGCGGCTCCTCGCGCACCCCGCCCATCACGCCTTCGCGCGCCGGGGCGGCATGAAGCGGCAGCGTCTCCAGCTTCATGGGAGCGGCATTGTCGTAGTACGGGAATTCCAAGCTGCCTTTGTCCCCGAAGATAAGGAAGCGATCGATGGCGCGATACGCGGCATAGCACCAGACGGCCGAAACCATAACGCCGTCTTCCGTTTTTCCGGCAAGCGATACGGCGTCTTCTGCCGCATAGCAACCGGTAAGGTTGGTATTCTCCAGCTTGAAATCGGAAAGCGGCCCAACCAGGAAGTCAACCAGATCCAGCATATGCGCATCGCCTTCGTAGAAATGCGCGCCGCCGGACACCTCGGGATGCACGCGCCAAGGCTGCTGGTCATAGGGAAGCAGCTCCTCCGCCGTCTGACGCTGGGTCCGGATGACCTGCACGCCGCGGATCTTTCCCAGCCGTCCCCCGTCGATGAGCGCCTTTGCCTTCTTGTAGCGCGCCATGCCGCGACGATAGTGGGCAACGAAGCAGCGCGTGCCCGCCTTTTGGAAGGCGGCGCGAATCTGCTGGGCCTCGTCCCAGCTTAAGGCGATGGGCTTTTCCAGGTAGCAATGCTTGCCCGCAGCCGCCACTGCCAGAGCCTGCCGAAGGTGACAGTCCGGAGTGGTCGCCACATACACGATATCTATGCGCGGATCCACCAGCAGGTCATCCATCGTGTCGTAAACGCGTCCATGCCCATGGGTGGAAACCCACGTCTCCGCCTTGCTGCGCGTGCGATTCCATATTCCCGCCAGTTCCGAGCCTTCCGCCAAGTACGTGCCCGGCCCGTTTTTCGTGTCCACCACGTTGCCGCATCCGATAATGCCCCAGCGAATGACCTTGTCCACAGCCATGGCAGCTCCTCTCAAGCCGTTCTCGTTGCAACCCCACGGTAGCATGACCCGCAGTATTTCGACGACCCGCATCTTTGCCCCGTTGGCGCAACCGTTATGAGCCCGATTCATAGTTGGGGACTCTTTTGTGCGCCAGGTAGGCAATACGGTTCCCCCATAGCCCGGTATGCTGGAGTCGAGCCGAAAGGAGAAACCGATGAATGCATCGAATCCGACTACCAAGGTGCAGCATGTCGGCGTACGCGTACGCGACTTCGACTGGTACCGACGCTTTTTCCAGGACATCATGGGCATGCCGGTAACGCTGGAAAAATACGACACGGAAAACAACCTCGATCAGATTTGGATAGGAGGCGTTCAGCTGCAGCATGCCATCAGCGACGCAATCGCCAACTGCGAGACACAGCAGATGTCGCATATCGGAATTGAATCTTCCGACCCCGATAGCCTGATCCTTGCTGTGAGCTCGGTAGAGGGAGTGGCCTCCTTTTCCGGAAAACTGAATTGGTTCCAGCTACCTGAAGGCCATGTAATCGAGATCGTCGGCATTGAATAAGGCGCCGCGAAAGGAGAACCGACATGAAAATCTGTATTTTAGGAGCGGGCAGCTTGGGCAGCGCCATTGGCGGAGCGCTGGCAATATCCGGCAATGAGGTGCACTTCGTCGGCCGCAAAGCTCACATGGAAGCGATTCGCGAAAACGGTTTGGTCATGGTTATGGGCAGCGAAGAGCGCATCTCCCGCCCCATTCCCCATGAAACACCCGAAGGAATCGGGGTCTGCGACCTGGTAATAGTGCTTTGCAAGGCATACGACACCCAGCAAACCATCGAATCGGGTCTTTCCCTGGTTGGTCCCGATACCGTTGTGATGACCTTCCAGAACGGCTTGGGAGCCGAAGACATCCTAAGCAATGCGGTTGGCACCGAACACGTCATCGGCGGCAAGACCTACGTTGGCGGCATGCTTCTGGAACCCGGCCGTGTGCAGGCCACGCTTGCGCAAAAGGAAACGTTTATCGGCGAGCTTGACGGCTCCGAATCCGTGCGCGTTGAGCAAATCGTGGCTGCCTTCAACCAAGCAGGCATGGAAACCTCCGCCACCACCAACATCATGGGAGTTATTTGGGACAAGCTGCTGGTAAATGTTTCGACAGGTGCGGTCTGCGCCATCACCGGCCTGCCCTACGGTGGCCTGTATTCACAGGAGAGTCTGCTGGAAGTATCGCGCGCCGCCGTCATGGAAGGCGTCACCGTAGCGCATGCGGCGGGAGTGAAGCTTACGTATGAAGATCCCGACAAGGTGCTATGGATGGCCGGCAAGGGACTGCCCGACAGCTTCAAGCCGTCTTTGCAGCAGAGCCTGGAAAGCGGACGGCGAACCGAAGTGGACGTTATCGCCGGAGCCGTCGTGCGCGAAGGCAAACGACTAGGTGTGCCCACCCCGGTGAACTATACGCTTTGGGCTTGCGTGAAGGGCATCGAACGGTGTCATGAGGAATATGCCGATTAGACGATTGCACCGCTTGCTTGCAAAGAATATCGATTGAAAACCGATGAGCAAAAAAACGATAGGAAACAAGGAGAATGCCATGCGCCAACCGGAAATCGTCAACGGACCGAACAGCTACAAGCTTGCCCTGTACGAATTCAAGTTGTCGGCAGACGCCGGAGCGCTGGGCAAGCCCTGGGAATAGGGCCGGTTAGCTTGCGGTATTCCCCGTGCCGCCATCGAACGGGGCGGTGGTGGCGTAGGGAAAATCGGACCGCTCATATTCAGGAGCATCGAACGTTCCCAGAAAATCGATAAATGCCTGCGCTGCGGGCGAACGGAATTTCTTCTCCTGATACGACAGGGTAACAGGATAGAACGTCAACGCTCCCGGTTCCCTAAGGGGCAGCACCGCCATCCGCGAATCGACCATGAGATTCGACGTGATCATAGTCAAGGAGACAATCGGTTCGTGTATGGCCAGAGCTCCAAGGATGACCTCGTCCTCGTAGTTGCGTATCAGGTTGAAGTCATCTACGGGAGCATGGGAAGCCTTCAAGAAATCAGTCAGCAAGCGCCCGCAGGCAATGCCCTCGCGATACGACGCCACATCATATCCCACCAGGTCGGAAAATGTCACTTCCTTCTTCTTCGCAAGGGGATGACTGCGATTTACCGCCACCACCAGACGCTGATAATACAGGGTCTTGCATGCAATCCCCTTTATCTCAACCGGTCCGGCAATGACCAGATCGAAATCGCCCTGCGCCAATCGTGCATTTAGCGGCGCCGTTTCGCCCTGCGCCACCCGAAATTCCACCAATGAGCCGTACCCAGCACGATAGGCGCCCATAGCTTCGGGAAGATACCACGACCGCACCGGAGCGATAGCCCCTACGCGCACGGTTCCCGACAGCTCCCCTCTGCGACGCGCAATCTCGGCAACGCCCTGAGATATTGCAGAAAGACCCTCGTCGATGTACCGCTTAAATACTTCACCCTCTTCGGTCAGCACCACCTGCCGACCCTTGCGCGCAAACAGAGAGCACCCCAGCTCATCCTCCAACGCCGCCATAGAATGCGATAAAGCAGATTGCGAAATGAAAAAAGACTCGGCGGCACGAGAGTAGTTCCCAACCTCGGCAAGATGCTGGAAATACTGAAGCTGTGCCAAGTTCACAACGAATCCTCTCACGCTCTCTTCCCTCTTGTCATTATATCCAGACGGATCCGGCTCCTTTAGCTCAAACGTCCGCGCCATGCATTCCGTTCATAGTGGGACCAGCTTTCTTTCAACGAGTCGCAAGTTCATATACCCCCCGCTGGTGTAGCGTATTCCTAGGAAAAATGTCCGGCACTCGACAAATTGCAAGAGCAGCCAAAGATGTCGTAGAGGAAGGAATCCGTTCATGAGCGAAAGCGTCATTCCCCTGAAGGTAGGAGAAACCTGCACCTTCACCAAGACCATCAGCGAATCCGATGTATACCAGTTCGCTGGCATCACCGGCGATTTCAGCCGCATGCACCTGAACGAAGCGTACATGAAGACCACAAAATACGGCACGCGCATCGTGCACGGGGTGCTGACCTTCTGCCTGGGAAGCACGGCAAGCACCCTGATCCAGCAATACCACGACGACCCCATTCCCAGCGTCTCATACGGCTACGACCATCTCCGATTCACCGCGCCCGTATACTTCGGCGACACTATTACCGCCACCTATACCGTGAAACAGGTCGACGAGGAGAACATGAAGACCTATGCGGACGTGGTGATGACCAACCAAGACGGTACGGTCGTCTGCGTTGCCGTGCATATTCTGAAGTTCTTCACGAACGACTAAGCCCGACAGATGCACGGCGACTTCGTTGAAATAAGCTTCGCGGCGTCTACATGCCGATACTGTCGCGCAATCCCGCCAAGCAACCGCCCAAGAGCCCACCCCAGCATCGTCGCCCGCCGAACATGAATGCGCAGGCTGCTGACATGAAGGACAATGCCGCATCCAAGCTGGGCCTTTGGGACCGGCTTTCGGAGCGGCGGGCAGCACGGTGGAAATCAGTGCATGGCAAGCATCGCCTTCACGGCAACCGACAACAACTTCGAACTGACTATTGCCGTGGCAACTGCAACCTTCGGCATTGCCTCCGGCGAGGCCTTCGCCGGCGTGGTAGGCCCACTCATCGAGGTGCCATCGCTGATTCTGCTGGTGAATGCCGCCCTTGCCCTGAAACGCCGCTGGTACGCCCGCGAAGACGGCAGCGGCTATTCCAGGAAATGAACCTTCGAGAAGTCTGCTTCGTTAACGGAATGGGGCGCGGCCTCCTGCGCCGGAATGCCAAGTGCCAACAGCCCTACCATGCGAAAGCAGGCCGGGACACCGAGTGCACCCAGTACAGCGGTTTCGGCGTCATCCCCTGCCGAAGAGCCGCGACGACGCATCTGCACCCAGCAACTGCCAAGCCCCTGGCTGGTTGCCATCAAGCCCATATACGCCATAGCAATGGAGCAATCCTCTACCCAGACGTCGGATTTCGACGAATCCGCGCAGACCGCAATGGCAGCGGGCGCATCGGCAAGAAACGCTGCACCCTGTTCCTTAGCCTGCGAAAGCTGCCGCAGCAGTGCCCTGTTGCTCACCGCATAGAATTCGCAGGGCTTCTTATTCATGCTGGTCGGCGCCAGCAGCCCTGCCCGCAATATCGCATGTAGCTTCTGCTCCGGAACCTGTTCGGACGCGAACTTCCTGATGCTGCGCCGTTTCGTTATAACATCCATCAATTCGGGCATATGCCGCTCCTTCCAAAGCGTCAGTCCGAGATATCCAAGTCCAGCTGCACATGCAGCGTATAGTCGGGGAAGGCCTCCTGCACCTTTTCGACCATCTTGTCGTACACACCCTTACGGTCTTCGGAATCGTAGCTGACAATAATATCGAACGTCATCGTCTTGGCCTTTGCATCAAGATTGAAGCCATGCAGCTGGATGATGTCGGGATACTGGCCTGCAATCTTGCGCACCGCCAACTCTGCCCGAGCAGATTCTCCGTCCGTCCTGACGCAGTAGATGGAGATGCCCGTGAGAGCGACGTGGTGCTTTCGATACACTTCTTCGGCAATGGTGCGTTCCAAAGCATCCAGTTCTTTAATGGACAGGGTGTCGGGCACTTCGATATGCACGGACCCAATCTGCGTGTTCGGTCCGTAGTTGTTGATGACCAGGTCGTATGCACCCTGCACCCCCTCAACCTCGCAAATCGTGTTCTTCACGGCATGGGCCGTTTCCGCGTCGATGCGCTCGCCCAGAATGTCGCTGACTGTTTCCCGCAGAATATCAACTCCGGATTTAATCACAACGAAGGAAATAACGGCTCCGAGCCAAGCCTCCAAGCTGATATGGAATCCCAAGTAGATGCCCGCAGCAACAAGCGTAGACAACGAAATGATGGAATCATTCAGCGCGTCGCGCCCAGATGCCACCAGGGAATCCGAATCAACCCGTTCGCCCCGCTTCTTCACATACAGGCCCAGCCCCACTTTCACTACCACCGCCACCGCAATGATGACCAGGGCTGTTGCGGAGTAATCGGGCGTCACTGGTTCAACGATCTTCTTCACGGACTCAACAAGCGAGGTGACGCCGGCATAGAGCACGATTACGGCTATGACCATAGTACTCAAATACTCGATACGTCCGTAACCCAGCGGATGCTTCTTATCAGGTTCCTTTCCCGCCAGCTTCGTACCGATGATGGTGATGACGGACGACAGCGCATCACTCAGGTTGTTGACGGCGTCCATCACAACGGCCACCGAGCTTGACGCAAGGCCGACTGCCGCTTTGAACGCGGCAAGCAGCACATTCGCCAGTATGCCCACTATGCTGGTGCGTACAATAGTTCTCTCGCGATTCTGGCCCTCATTCATTTCCAAGGCCCCCTGCCCTGCGGATATTCCCAATCAGCGTTTTATATTTGCAACGATTTTGTTTTATCAAATGTTTCTGGCCGCTGTCAACGATGCGGACATACCTTTCCCGAATCGAACCCCGGCGCGGGCGGCTGCGACTCCGGCGCGTCTCCCGAAGCATCTCGCGAAGCACAAAAAGCGACAGAAATAGCGCCCGATTGATCCGAGGATTCAAATTTACAGGTCGAAGTGGCCGACCTCGGGATCGCCACAAGCTGCTTGCTGTCGCCGAGCGCCGATTCGAAAACCTCCGTAGCGGCGGGACGGCTCCAGGACACGGCGGCGTTGTCGGAGCGCACAGTTGCTGCGGGACATGTCGTGGCCTGCAACACCCTCATCGAACATACACGGCATGAAGCTCAAATACGTCATCGGGCGCGAGCCCGTCTCGATTCCGATGCCATGCGCTGATTGAGCTCGGTCGCGCGTTTGGCGGGAAGTTCTTCGGTGGGGCGCGACTGCCAACGCTGCAAGCCGCATCATCTGTCCGCGAAGTGCGTCCGTCCGCAAGGCTACAGTGCTATCTCATAGCCGACGCGCAGCTTCGTGGCCTCCGTCGGATTCGTGATATGCACCTCGCAACAACGGGCCATGCCCAGTTTCTCGAACGTGCGCTGCATGGGGATGTTGCCCGCATGCGTATCGGCGCGCACGCTTTCAAGACCCCTTTCGCGAGCCAAATCGAAGCAACTTCGAATCATGAATGATGCCACGCCTTTTCTGCGCGAAGCGGCAGACGAAGCCAGGCGATGGAGCGCAACATACGTAATCGGCGCATCGGACTTTAGCGCTGTTTCCAGAGAATTCGGAGAATCCGTAAGCCAAGACCCCGAAACCACGCGGTCGTAATCGGGTTCGCCGCAATCCCAGAAGCACACGGTGGCAAGCACGGTGTTATCGGCATCATTTGCCACCAGGTAGCTGTAACCGCAGGCGATGTCGGATGCGATGGTCTCGCGCGACGGCTCCGCACCTTGCCACTGGTCAAGCCCCAGATTTGCAAGGGCCATCCTGCCGTCTTCGATAACCGCCATCACCGCATCGATGTCGGCGGTTGTCGCCTGCCTGAAAATCATGTCGGTCCTTCCCCGTTCTTGTCATGCGGCCTCCATCTTATCGAAATCAAGTCGTAAAGGACAGAATCAGCAACAGGCCGACGACCCAAGCTTGTCATAGGCCCGTTGGACTCGTCCAGCACAAGCGGCGTCACGATGATTCCGAGCGCAATGGCGTTGATACGGGCACCACGCTTTCCCCACTCCACGGAGTGGCCCATAACAAGCTTCTCGTTGCAGCGCCTCGCCAGCTAATGGGCAATCAACCATACAACACGATGATCGGCAATAATTAACGACCCAGTAACCACGCGAATGGTCGAGTTTCAGGCAAAACGGGGCAAATCGGGCGATTCCAAGGAAATCAGGGCCTGGGCGCCGCATGAGCTCCAGCAAATACAGAATTATTGGATATCAAGCGAACTTGGGAATGGTTTAACAGGTCCTAATTTTCAGTGGTGCGTTTTCACGATTATTAAACGTATGTATAAATCCAGGTCAACGGCATGATATATTTCCGCAGGATACCCGCGCACCACGAACCGAGGCCTCAACACCTATATTAGACGGGGCTATACCATTCCCAACCGCAATTTCCATCCAATAATTCGGAATTCGTTGGAGGCAGCTGCCAAACCTTTCACCATCGCATGAAGCAATGCTGGCCGACTGACGTATATCGCGCAGACGCCCACGAACCTACGTCTATTTCTGCGCCACCAAGGTCTCGTTGTTTAGCGAGTCGCGCCAAAGCACCAGCTCATATGGACGTACGTCGATAACGGAGACAATGCCGGCAAGCTCTTCAGGTACATCGCCGAGCGCGTCGCGCGTGATATCCGGGCATTTGCTCAACAGCTCAAGATGAAACGCACGACACGTGTCGTTTTCCATAACCGCTCCGTAGCAGATATCCGCCTCCACCAAATCCTGGAACATATGGCTGCCATAAGAAAGCTCGGGCGCATACCCTGCCGCCGAATAGGCCACCTCGAACAGCGCGCAGAACGCGCTGATATCCGCGAAGGTGGCAGGAACGCCCAGTTCAGGTGAGCTGGTACCCAGCCTGCCAGGCGTGAACAGCGCCGCCTTCAGGTTACGCTTCGAGCAATATGCATTCGCCGCACCTATCAAAGAAGCAACGCTCGGCTTAAGCGCATAGGGGCAGCGATAGTAGGCTCCGGGATCCACAGTCACCACGACATCCAGCTGGTCGGCACGGTCGTTGCCCATACCCTCGCCCACCGTATGCAGAACCGCCTGACTGTCCGCAACCGTGGGAAGTTGCACGCCGGTCCCGCCCTTTAGTGCGCGAATGGGACGGCACTGCAGCAGATTCACCACGAACGCGTTCTCCGCGCCGACGTTGATGGTGAACTCGATGTCGACGGCGCTCCCGTACGCATCTTGCAGCACGCGCAAGATGCGGGACATCAAATCCGTAAACTCCCGGTTCGCCACCAGGCCCCGACACGATGCGAACAACACCGGGCGGAACTTGCCGCGCGAACGCAGGCTCTCCTCGGCTTCGAAATCATGCTCGAAAACAGCATTGCGCGAGTTGACCGACATCTTCGGCGCCAAATCCGTGCACAGGGACTCGCCAAGCCCGCGCTTTTCCAGGTCAATGAAATTCGCATACCGCTGGCAATACCGGTGCTTCTCCGCCGTCGTCTTCGCCGTCGTGGCCTGCGGATGGTCCAAGCCGACGATACGCGGATAGTCACGCTCCGTTCGATCCACAGCCTTCGTTCCCAAACCCATGACCAGGCGAAGCATGCCGGCATCCGGATCCATGCCGGGCATCCAGCAATACGCGCTGTGCGAATAACCCACGCCCGCCGCCGTGGGCATGAAGCTAGTCGCATTCAAGTACGACCCGCTTACGCGCATGACCAGCAGCGCCATCTGCTCTTCACGTTCGTCCAGGCCGTTGCGCAGGCGGTATTCCAACGCCGAGCGGTCCAGCGAGGACGCATACACATGGCGCACGGCGTTCTCGAACTCCCGAAGCCGCTCGTCCGGTGTACCCACGTTGGCGCAGAACACGGAATCGTACTTTCCTGCGAATGCATTGCCAAAGCCGTCCTCCAGGAAACTTGAGGAACGCACAATAATAGGCGCCTGGCCGTAATAGTCCAGGATACGCTTGAACTGCTCGCGGATATCATTCGGGAACGTGCCCTGTTCGATGCCCTCTTTCAAAGCGGGCGCGGCGCTGACAAATCCTTCGCCGCTTTGGGCCACGCGCAATTTCCATAAGTCGTTGTAGACGATGTACGTATAGAACACGTCCGTACCCACATAGAACGAATCATGCGGCTCGAAGCGGCTCTTCATCTCGGGCAGGGCAGTTTCCACAATCTTGCGCGCCACCAGCATGCCGCAGCTCTTGCCGCCGACAAGGCCCGTACCCACCATGCGGTCGCGCACCTCGAAATAGTCGGCCGGCTTGAAGTACTTCTTCACCAGATCGCGCATATGCGGATCCTTCGTCATCATCATGTTGCACATCTTCGCGCAGGCATCGCTGGAAAGCTGCCCGCGCGCCTCGTCCAAACGACAATCCATGAAAAAGCGGTCCCAGGAATCGATGTTCCGCTCTTCGCTGGTGACCGGGCTCTGGTTCATGGCCGCATAATACCGGCTGATTTCCACGCCGTCCGTGAGCACGGAGACCGTCTTGTCTTTCGGGCGGTACCGATGCGCAGCGAACATCGTGGGCGTATAGCGGTTCCACACCTTGATGGGATGCAGGAACACGTTGCCCTCGTCGTCGGAGGCAACGTCCAGCAGGAGCTGCGTGGTGTCGCGGATCTTCGCAATGGCCGTAAACGAGTGCACGCCGCGCAGCACCGGGAAGAACGCGACCGTGTCCAATTCGAAGAGGTACGGGCAGGTCACCCGGAAGAAGTTCGCCATCATCAAGTCGGACGACCAGGCCACGCGCAAGTCGCTCAAGCTGTCGAACACGTAGAACGCGTCGCGCCCGTGCTCCGTGATGATGCGGCGCACCTGCACCGTGAACGTCTCGAAACCGACGTTCGGGTCAAGCTCGTAGATCTTCAAGCCCGGCATGGGTCCGAAAAACGGGGCATGCGACGCAAAACGGAAGTAGATCAGGTCGCGTCCATCGGCGATAGCCTGGTGCACGTATGGTTCTGTGAAATAGGCGAACTCTTCCAGGCGCGACAACTGGAACACCACGTTGTCGCCCAGCCGAATGTTGTCCAATACGGCGTCGAGCGCATCGATGCCGCTCTTGATCCTGTCGAATGCCGCCATGGTATCCGCCTTTCGCCCTGGTGCGGAGCTGCGCACCGTATCGGCCTTACGTATACGATACGCGAACCTAAGTACATTGACAGCGAAATCTGAATACGAGAAGCGGTTATTCGCCCGCCGCGCGGCGGCCGTTCATCCCCGCATTCCCGATAATTGACGCGAATCTTGCACTACACGCCATGCACCGCCTCGTAGAATGTCTGACTTGCACGGTAATCGGAAATAACCGGTTCGCGCGCAGCATGAAGGAAGGAAAAGCGCAGATGTCCGCCATATCAGCAGACCCCCGAAACACCCGACACACGCTCGGTCTTGTCGTCGCTTTCATCGGCGCGTGCTTCTGGGGGTTTTCCGGCATCTGCATCCAATATCTGCAGGAAGCTTCTGCCTTGAATCCGCTCTTCATCACGTGCGTCCGAGCCGTCACAGCCGCAATCCTGTTCATAGCCCTTATCGCGATGCGGTACCGCGCGCAGCTGAAGGCGCTGCTTGCAAGCCCGACATATATTGCGCTGACCTGCCTCTTCGGCCTTGGTCTTTTCGGCAGCCAATCAACGTACGCCGTCTCCACCGGCATCACGAACGCGGGAACGGCCACGGTGCTCCAGATGCTTGCAAGCGTATTCGTGCTGATGATTGCCTGTGTGAAGGCACGTCGCGCGCCCCGACTCCGCGAGCTTGCCGCCATCGTACTGGCCATCACCGCCACGTGGCTCATTGCCACGAAAGGCGATCCGGGCACCCTGAACATCCCCATGGCGGGCCTGGCCTGGGGCATCATCAACGCGCTCGCCGTGACGCTCTACCTCATCGCACCCGAGCGGCTGTACGCCCGCTTCTCCAGCATCATGGTCATCGGCTGCGGCATATGCATTAGCGCCGTGGTTTCGACCGTCCTGCTGATCGCCGCAGCGCTCCTTTCCCCGGAAAACACCGCGTCCCTGATCCCCGATGCCGCCTCCATCGCCCCGCTCTCGTGGCTTGCGCTGATCGGTGGAACGGGCGCGCTGGGCACGTTCGCCGCATTCGGCATGTACCTGTGGGGTGCATCCATCATCGGCTCCGTGAAGGGAAGCCTGATCGGCGTGGCCGAGCCCGCAACGGCATGCATTCTCAGCGCAGCGCTTCTGGGAACGGCGTTCACCGGCGCCGACTGGCTCGGATTCATCCTGATGGTGGCGATGCTGGTGGTCATCTCGCTGCCGCAACGAAATGCAGGGAAAGCAGCGCGCGCAACGCAATAGCCCCGGCTGCGTAAGGGGAAATTCCCCGCCAAAACCGGCACCATGGGCAGGCAACACCAGGAGATGCGGGCCCTCGCGGATTTCCCGCACGTTGCCGGCCGACGAACTCCTATAATGCAATCCATTATGCAATCCATTGCACTGCACACGGCGCATACCCTGGGGAGAGGCAGCAGAGGGCGGGATGGATAAGGTTTTCAAAATCAGAGAGCGAAGTAGCTCGTACAGTCAGGAGATCGTCGGCGGCCTGACCACGTTCCTGGCCATGGCCTACATCATTGCGGTGAACCCGCAGATCCTGGTTTCCGCCGGCATCCCGTTCAACGCGGCCTTGACGGCTACGTGCATCGGCGCCGCCATCATGACGCTTGCCATGGGTTTGATTGCAAATCGTCCGTTGGCTCTGGCTTCCGGCATGGGCATCAGCTCCATTGTGGCGTTCACGCTGTGCGCCGGCGAGAACGCCGTCGATTGGCGCGTGGCGATGGGCGTGGTCCTGGTCGAGGGCATCATCATCCTGATCCTGGTGCTCTGCGGCCTGCGGAAAGCCGTCATGGATGCCATTCCCGCCAGCTTGCGCCACGCTATCGGCATCGGCATCGGCCTATTCATCGCGTTCATCGGCCTGAAGGGCGGCGGCGTCATCGTCGCGAATCCCGATACGCTGTTGACCTTGGGAAACGTGACCTCGCCGGCCTGCATCGTCTCGTTCATCTCCATCGCCTTGGCCGTTATTCTCCGGGCGCGCAACGTGAAGGGCGACTTGCTAATCTCCATCATTGCCGCTACGGTCATCGGCATCCCCCTCGGCGTCACGACATTACCCACCTCGTGGGATTTCGGCCTGGACTTCTCCACGTTCGCTGCCCCGCTGCAGACCGACCCGAACACCGGCACCGTCGCGTTGCTCCAGGTGTTCTTGCAGCCCGCGCTCCTGCTAATGGTCTTCTCGCTGCTGATGAGCGACTTCTTCGACACCATGGGCACTGTGGTGGCCGTGGGCATCCAGGGCAAGTTCGCCGACAAGGAGGGCAACGTCCAGGATATCCAGAAGATCCTCGTCACGGACTCCGCCGCTGCTATTGTCGGCGGTTTCATGGGAGCCAGTTCCATCACCACATTCGCTGAATCGACTTCCGGTGCGGCGGCAGGTGCGCGCACCGGTTTCTCCAACTTGATCATAGCCGGACTGTTTGTTGTGTTCGCATTCCTGTCGCCCATCGTGAACATGGTCAGCAGCTCGGCAACGTGCGGCGCGCTGACCGTCGTGGGCTATCTGATGATCAGCGACATCGTGAACATCGATTGGACGAAGCTCGAAACCGCGTTCTCCGCCTTCATCACCATTATCGGCGTGCCGTTGACCTACTCGATCACCTATGGCATCGGCCTCGGATTCGTTTCCTATTGCCTGATCATGTTCGCAAGGGGCAAGGGCCGCGACGTCAGCCCCCTGATGTGGATTGCCACCGCCGCCTTCGTGGTGATGTTCATCTTTGCATAGGAACCGCGCCTCCATACGCGAACGAGAGAGGCGCTTACCACAACTGGAAAACGGAGAACCGCGATTCGCTCGGAGCATGCCGCATCATCGAGCCGTGCGGCATCCGCGTCGCGGCGCAGTGTCAATGCAAACGAAATCGCCCGTAAATGCAATACGGACCGCAGCGGTGCATTCTGCTGCGGTCCGTTTTCGTTGCTCTTTGCCGGCGGCCAGCGAACTACTCGGCCAAGACCGTATGAGCAGCTGCCAGGCTTCCGTCCTTGCCCTCCAGTTTACGACGACGGACATTCGCGAAGATGGAACCGGCAATGTTATGCCAGATGCTAAAGATGGCACCCGGAAGCGTGGCCAGCGGGTTTGCCGCGAAGTTTGCGGCGGCAAGGCTCACGGCCAAGCCGGAGTTCTGCATGCCCACCTCGATGGCGACAGCCGTGGTCTTCGCATAGTTCAGATGGAATGCGCAGGAGATCAGGTAGCCTAGTCCCATGCCCACGGCATTGTGCATCATGACCACCAGCAGCACTAGCGCGCCGCTCTCGACAATCTTCGCCGTGTTGTTAGCCGTGATACCGGCCACAATCAAGGCAATGGCCAACACGCTGATGGTGGGCAGGATGGGCGTACATTTCTGAACGACCCTCGAGGCGAAGGCATTCACCACGATGCCGGCGACCACCGGGACGAGAACGATCTGTACCACGCTGAGCAGCATGGCCGTAAACGAGACGCTTACCCATGCGCCGGCAAGCCAGTACACCAACGCAGGCGTAGCAAGCGGTGCCAGCAACGTGGAGACGATGGTCATGCCCACGGACAGCGGCACGTCGCCCTTTGCAATGTATGTGATGACATTCGACGCCGTGCCGCCCGGGCAGCAGCCCACCAGGATCACACCCAACGCGATGTCCGTGGGAAGGTTCAGACCCATTGCAAGCGCCCATGCCGCGAACGGCATGATGGTGTATTGCAGAACAGCACCGAGCACGACCTCCTTCGGATGCGTGAACACGACCTTGAAATCGTCCGGGCGGATGGTAAGCCCCATGCCGAACATGATGATTCCCAGGAAGATGGAGGTATAGCCGGTGGCCCAGGCGAACAGGCCCGGCATCAGATACGCCCATACGGAAAGCGCGATGATAATCAGCGCCACATAGCGGGTCAGCGTATTGCCGACCTTACCGACGAGATTCATAGTTGTCCCCTTTCATACCACCGACGAGATGCGAAGGGCCACCAGCTTCCCCCGCTGAGCGACCTTTCAGCCGTTCCCGAACGACTATTCCTGCTCCATATCCGCTAAGCGACCATGCTTCTCGTAGCGTGTTACGCGCGTGATGGCATTGCAGTCGTCCACGAACACCACGTGGGGCTTGCGGTTCTTCGCCTGCTCGGGCTCCACCGTGTCGTATGCCATGATGATCACCTTGTCGCCCCGTGAGACGCAACGCGCGGCCGCACCGTTCAGGCAGATGATGCCGCTCCCCCGTTCGCCCGCAATGACGTACGTGGCAAGGCGTTCGCCGTTATCCACATCCGCAATCTCCACGCGCTCGTACTCCAAGATATGCGCAGCATCCATCAGGTCCTCGTCGATTGTGATGGACCCCACATAGTCCAGCGCCGCCTGCGTGACGGTTGCGCGATGAATCTTGCCTTTCAACATGGTGATTGCCATAACCACTCCTTATCCGGTTTCGATCGCGCCCCATTCTACCGACGGATTGCCCGATGGCGCGACATTGCCATAGACTGTAGGGAATCGTAGGGGAATGCCAGCTGCAGACAGCATCAGGCACCTGGGAAGGCTATTCCCGCCAAGGAGGGAGCGCGGCATGTATCTGAAGCAGACGAAGCACAACGGCCGAATCTACCTATCCGTCATGCAGAATTACCGCAGACAGGGAAAGGTCCATGCGAAGACCGTCGAGCGTATCGGATATGCGGACGAATTCGCAGACCGTTTCCCGGATCCCGTTGAGCACTTCAAGTCATACGTGGCCGACCTGAACGATCAGGCGAAGACCCGCAACGCCCCCGTGCGCTTGTCCATTCCGCGGAACGCCGTGATCGACAAAGGCAGCGAGGGATCCGTCCAGCTCGGTGCCGCAATAGCGCTGGGCTACTTTGACGCCCTGGGCGTGGGACGGTTCTACAACGAGCTTGTGGACGGTCATACGGCCGGCACATCGCTTCGACCGGAACAGAACCTGGGACGGGCATTCGAGCTGCTGGCGTCCGCGCGCATGCTGCATGCCGTCCCCGTCCATGAAACCTGGAGCGCCCGGGCGAAATTCCCCCGTACGTGCAGCATGGAGATAGCGGATGCCTACCGCGGATTCGAGCAGATCGCCGAAAGCGACGCAGCTTTGGTCCGCAAGCTGAACGACCGCTACGAGGCTATCCACGGCACGCGGCGCCTGGACAACGTGCGCCTGGTATTCAGCAACTATCTCGTCCCGTGGCCGGGCGACAGCTCCACCCGCGGCCCCGATGAGCTGGAAGGACATACCTCGACACGCTTGTGCCTGGTCATCGATGAGGAGGGCATCCCGCTGACGTACCGCATTGTCCCGCGTCGCATGAGCGCCGAACGCACGCTGGCAATCATCGACGAGCTGAAGACGGAATCCGGCGCCCATCATGTGACCGTCGTCGCGGCTCAATTGTCCGAAGCCGCGAAAGTCGTCCCCCAGTTGGCAGCGCACAACGACGGGTTCGTCCTGCTCATGCATACCAGCGAAACGACGACAGACCAGTACCGCTGGGCCGCGGACGAAAGCGACTACCGCTTCACGCGCAACCAGACGTACCGCATCAAGTCGCGCCAGGCGGATTTCGCCATCCCCGACCGCCGCGCCGCCTCTTTCGGCCAAGACGCCCGCACCGGCCATACCGTCAAGGTGAAGGAGATTGCGCTGCGCTCCATGCGGTCGAATGCAAGCCAGTCGTTCTTCATCGTGTCGAACGAAACAACCGCTTCGAATGCGGCCATATTCAACATCTACCGCGAGCTGTGGCGCGTGCACGAGCCGTTCCAGGTCATATCCGCGGACTTCATCGCACCGCCCTACCCGGTCGATACGCAGGTGCATCTACGCGCGCATTTCGCCATCTGCTACGCTGCGTTCTTCGCACTGCGCATGCTGCGCCAGGACATGGACTGGAAATGGAACGCCGCGCAAGTGGCCGATGCCCTGGTACATATGGAAGGTGCGTATCTGGACGAGAACTGGTACTTGTTCAATTACCGCAGCGCCGTGAGCGACGACATCCAGCATGCGGTGGGGATCGATGCGGGGCGGCGCCTGTTGAATAGGGCCGATATCCGCAACGTCATCGCCCATACGCGAAAACGCGCGGAACACTTTTCCTGAATCGTCCCACTCCTCCTTCAATTCATACGCTCTCTTCTATATTTGTTTTTACATTACCTATGTTTTTGACATAGGTTTTCGGGAACGCAAGGCCTTTGTCGAACGCGACGACATCTGACGGCCGAAGGATGCAAGGAGGCACGCAATGGGAAACGCGACAACGAAAGAGCGCAGCGAACAGGAAGTCCAGCAGATCTACCAGGACCTGCTGGACTATGTGGACAGCCTGAGCTTCGGCTACCACACGGATGACCCGGAAATCAAGGCTGCCGGGGCCGATACGGCCATGTTGAAGGAGTTCTACACGCCCCAGGACGCCCTGTACACGATAGACATGCCGAAGGACGACTTCTTCTTGCCGGAATGGTTCGCCGAGAAAGAGAACCTGACGTCGGACCAGGCGAATGAGACGCTGCTCGACATGGCGAAGCGCGGCCTCATCTACCGCGAGAAGCGCGATGACGGGAACATCTGGTACCACAACGCACCCGCCGCCCATGGCATCTTCGAGTTCCACGCGGGCAAGGCCATGAACCTCGGATGGATCGGGCCGCTCTTCCAAACGCTAGGCACGGGCACGCTGCAGGTCTGCTACAACGCGGGCGTGCCGTTCTATCGCTGCGTCCCCCTGGGAAAAGAAGTCGTGAAGGACGAGGCGCTGCTTCCCGAAGACGACATCTTCGCGAAGCTGAAGACGCACCGCCGCTTCTGCGTATCCCCGTGCGCCTGCATCCAAGCCGTCCGCGACACGCTGGGTGCGGACAATTGCCAGCATCCCGAGGGCGTGTGCCTGCAGACGGACGCCATGGCCGACTTCTACCTGGACGATCTGAACCTGGGCAAGGAGATCAGCGAGGAGCAGGCCGAAGCCATTTTGCGCAAGAGCATTGACCGCGGCCTATGCATCCAGACCACGTACGCGAAGGATAACGAGATCATCTGCCAGTGCAACGTATGCCATTGCGGCATTCTGCCCGCGCTGAAGAATTGGCCGGGCGACGCGGCGGGTGCTGTGACGAATTACGTCATCGAACACGACCGCGACGCCTGCGTGCAGTGCGGCACGTGCGCCGAAGTGTGCACCATGAAGGTCATCGAGATTGCTGACGACGGCTATCCACAGATCACGGGTTCGTGCATCGGCTGCGGCCAGTGCGTGCGCAACTGCACGGGCGATGCCCGCATCCTGGTCCGCAAGCCGGACAACCAGATTGCCGAATATCCCGACACGGTATGGGAGACGTACGCCGTGATGGAGCAGAACCGCCGCGAAAAGGGCGCTCTGAAATAGCCGCTGCATGTGAATACGACCGCAGGGAAGGAGGCGTGCCTTTATGCATGAGATGGCCATTATGACCAGCATCGTGGACGTGGTGGTTCGCTATGCGAACGACAACGGCGCAAAGCAGGTGCGCTCCATCACGCTGGTCGTAGGCGAACTGCACGACGTGGTGGACAGTCTGATGGAGCGCTGCTTCCAATTCCTGGCCCGCGGCACCGTGGCCCAGGACGCCTCGCTGGAGCTGAAGAAGGTCCCCCTGCGCGCGCAGTGCACGGACTGCCTGCTTGTCTACCCGGCCGACCTGAAGCAGAAGAGCACGCTCGTCTGCCCGGAATGCCGCAGCACGAACTTCCGCATCCATAATGGCAACGAATTCCTGATCGAGTCCATCGAAATCGTCTGAGGCCGAAGCCCAAAGCCATTCGGCAGGAGCCACGGAAAACCGACCCGCAGAGTGGGAAATTGCATAATATCCTTCCCCGCTCTGCGGGAATGCGCTACACTCTCACGCGTTGCTTTAGCGCTTTAGATTACTAAAGCGTCCTCGCAGACGGCGGGGACGAACGTGAAACGAGAGGAACCGATATGGCAGATATCGCAGTGACCCCGCAGATAGGTCAGCTGAAACGCAAATTCGGCATGCGCGAGGCGGTGACCATCGCCGCCGGATCCGTTATCGGCGTCGGCCTGTTCACCACGGGTTCGAACGTCGTGGGCGATTTGGGGCCGTTCGTCATCTTCGCCACCCTGCTCGCGCTTGCCGTGAGCATCTACCCATCCCTGCTGTATGCGGAGATGGGCGCCGAGCTACCGTACGCCGGCGGCACGTACCAATTCGCGTCCATGGGCATCGGACGCTGGGCGGGCGTATTGGCCGGTTGGAGCTTCATCATCTCGCTCGTATCCGTAACCGGCGGCGAGGCGCTGGCATTCAGCTATTACTTCAAGACCATCTTCCTGGCGGTAGGCATCGCGTTGCCCATACCGGACGCTTCACTTGCCGCGCTCATGGTGGCCGGCTTCACGCTGGTGAACGTATTCGGCGTAGAGGTTTCGGGCCGCGTGCAGAATGCGGCGATGTTCTTCTTCTGGGGCGTTGCCCTCATCTGGTTCCTGACCATGGTCCCGAATGTGAACCTTCCCACGTTCATCACGACGCCCGACTTCATCAGCAACACGACGCCGCTGACGTTCTTCGCCGCCATGTGCATGATCTGGTGGTGCTTCGCCGGTTTCGAATCCGCCGTCTCCATGGGCGAAGAAATCAAGTATCCCCACATCAACGTCCCGCGCGCCATGTTCCTGACGCCGTTCGTCGTGTTCGCCGTGAATGCGCTGTTCCAATGGTTCCTGGTGGGCATCACGCCGCTGGATTCCATGAGCATGCTCTCGGATGCCGACGCCCCGTTCGCGGAGGCCATGATATCGGCCGGCATCATGGGGTTCCCGCTGATCCTGCTGTGCATCGGCATCGCATTCGGCGGTGACTTCTCCACGCTGAACGCCTCCGTGGCAACCACGGGCCGCTACCTGTTCGTCATGGCACGCGACGGCGCCGTGCCGAAATTCTTCGCCCGGACCAGCAAGCGCTTCAGCACGCCGTACATCGCCGTGCTCACGCTGGGCACGCTCAGCATCATCCTGATCCTGACGAACTCGCTGGATTACATTGCGAACCTGTCGCTGTTTGCGGACCTGTTCTACTACGTTATCGGCATTATCGCGGCGCTGTGCCTGCGCGAGCGCTTCCCGCAGATGAAGCGCGCGTACAAGGCGCCCGGCATCCGCATCGGCGCGCCCGTGAGCGCCATCATCTACGTGCTGATGATGACGCAGCTGGAGCCGGATGCGTTTACGACGGGCGTCATCTGGTGCATCCTGGCGCTGGTGGTATACGCCATCTGCCGCAAGGTGTACGGCGTGCAGGGCGAATTCACGCTGGATCTGGCTGCCTCCGGAGCCGATGACGAACCGGATGCCGAAGAGCGCGCGAAGATGGACCGCGAATACCGCATCTGGAAGATTGTCGTGGGCATTGCCTGCGTCGTGGCAGTGGTGTTGTTCGCGTTCCCGTACCTCGTGGTATAGCGCCGCAACCCGTCCCCTGCGAAACGAAAACGGCCCCGCACCCGGGCATCTCGCCCGGGTGCGGGGCCGTTCCCCTTCGTGACATTCGCGGCTATTTCGCGTCCGTCTTCTTCACAGCCAGCATCTGCTCGAACATGGAGCGCGACTCATTGAAGTCCGACGGCAGCACGACCGTGGAGCTCTGGCCGGATTTCGCGAAGGAATCCATCATCTCCGTCCATTGCGTGAACAGGAACAGCTCGTTCGCCTCGCCCTCCGACACGCCGGACTCCTTGATGGTCTCCAGCGAATCCTTGATGCCCTGCGCGATGGCAATGCGCTGTGCGGCAATGCCGCGACCGGTCTTCTCCATGGCCTCCGCTTCAGCTTGCGCGCTGGTCACGCGCTTAATTTTGTCGGCATCCGCAAGTGCCTGCGCCGCTTCGCGCTGACGCTGTGCCGCGTTGATGTCGTTCATGGACGTCTCCACGGATTCCGGCAGGTTGATGCCCGTGATCAGCGTCGATACCAGCACCCAACCGTATCCGCGCATGGTCTCCGCAACGTTCGCATTCACGTCGCGGGCGATATCGTCCTTCTTGCTGAACACGTCGTCCAACGTGTACGACGGAATGGACGAGCGCAGCGCATCGGACAGGTAATCCTGCATCTGCGCAATGGGCTCGGCCAACATGTAGAACGCGCGGTACACGCCGGACGTTTCCGGCGTGCCGGAACCGTTGTCGTAGTCCACATGGTATTGCGCGGACACCTCCAGCACGATGGTCACATTGTCGGCCGTCTTCGCATCCAGATTGAAGCTGAGGCGGTCCGTCTTCATGGAAAGCGTGGCGGCCTTGCGCTCTACCAGCGGAATCAGCAGATGGATACCCGGTCCCGTGATGCGGTTGAACTTGCCCAACCGCTCGATAACGACGGATTTCTGCTGGGGCACGATGTAGACACCCATCGCGATGACGACCGCAACGATGATAAGCAATACAATAAGCATGGCGTCCTCCCTCTCTCCCTGTCTCGTTCTCCCTGTCCCTACCGTCCATTATATCGGCATTCGCGAAGCCATCCGTACGCGCTTGCCCGGCGTGCCGGCCGCAAGCCACGGAAAGGCGGCGCACTGTATGGAATGGGTATTCCTTCTTCTTGCTGGAGCATCGGAAGTCACGTGGGCAACAGCCATGAAGGCCTCGGAGGGCTTCTCGAAAACGGGCCCGACAGCCATCACCATCATCGGTTTGGTTTTGAGCATGATATTCTTGGCACTTGCCTTGAAGAACCTGCCGCTGGGCACGGCATATACCATCTGGACGGGCATCGGCATCGTGGGCACCAGCATTTTGAGCGTATTCCTGTTCAACGAGGCGATATCGCCTGCCCAGGTCATATGCATCATCCTGATTGCAACGGGCATCGTGGGACTGCGCCTGCTTGCGGAATAGATTCCCCGATTCCGGCAAATACGTTCGTTTCACCGCATCTTCCAAGGCAAGGCACAACGCAACCTCGCTATGATGGCGCAGGGAAACGCATTCATGCAGAAAGAGCGGAGGAGCGCCCATGGTACCGCAAACGAGAAGAGCCATCATCCAGGCATTCGACGCACTCATTGCCGCCACGCCGTTCGAGGACATATCGGTGGATGACATCACACAGGCCGCCGGAGTCAGTCGGGCCACGTTCTACCGCTACTTCAAGGACAAATACGACGTTATGAACAGCAACTATGCGGATCTGCTTGACCGGATGATTCGGCTGGACGACTGCACGTCCTATCGCGACTTGTATCTTCATCTGTACAACGCCGGTCGCATGGAACTCGCCGAGATCAAAGGCGCCTTCCGCACAAGCGGCGTGAACTCCTTCGAGTATTACATCTATCAGTATTCGAAGCAGATTGTCGAGGACATCACGAAGGCGAACCGCAACGGCGAGGGACTGACGGAGCAAGAGGACCTGCAGCTGGACGTGTTCTGCTACGGCATCAGCTATATGTACAAGAACTGGGTGCTGGGACGCTATCCGCTTTCCGCAGACCAGGCGGCCGATGCGCTTTTCCAAATGATGCCGGAGTCGCTGAAGTATTACTGGGTGACGGAAGCGTAACGTACCCGCTGCGACTGCAGCCGTAGCCGTGCGTATCTCGACGAACTTCATGCGAGAGCCGGCCGTTGTCACATGCGTACGCTTCATGCTGATTGCTGACACTGCGTCATTTATAACGGGACACCCGCCTGCGATCGGCTATACTGATTGCAGGCGTTCAGATGCGCATCTGCACTCTTTACGCATTCAGACTGCTAGCTTTTCCGCGAGACAATCCGAAAGAGAGACAACATGATCTACAGCGATTTCCTAGGCAACAACGTGTCAATGATGGGCATGGGCTGCATGAGGTTTCCCGTTACCGGCGGCGATGCCGATATCGACGAGCCGACCGCAAAGGAGATGATCGATTACGCCTTCGACCACGGCGTGAACTACTTCGATACGGCCTGGGGCTATCACGGCGGCAACTCCGAGCTCGTGGTCGGCCGCGCGCTGGCGGCGCATCCGCGCGATTCGTTCTATCTGGCAACGAAATTCCCCAGTTACGATGTCTCGAACTTCGGCAAGCATCAGCAAATCTTCGAGAAGCAGCTGGAGAAGTGCCAGGTTGAGTATTTCGACTACTACCTGCTGCACAACATCTGCGAAACGAACATCGAGCAGTATATGGCTGAGGACACGTATCACACCGTGGCGTACTTCCAAGAGCAGAAGGCGCAGGGCCGCATCAAGCACCTGGGCTTCTCCGTCCACGGGAACTTCGACGTCTTCAAGCGCTTCATGGACAAATTCGGCGACATCATGGAATTCTGCCAGGTGGAGCTGAATTACTTCGACTGGTCGTTCCAGGATGCGAAGGCGAAGGTGGAATACCTGAACGAGCGGAATATCCCCATCGTGGTCATGGAACCGCTGCGCGGCGGCTACCTGGTGAACCTGAAAGACGAATACCGCGAGAAACTGCAGGCCGCAAATCCGGCCCGCTCGAACGTGGAATGGGCGCTGCGCTGGCTGCAGGGCATCGATGGCGTCTCCGTGGTGCTGCTGGGCAGCTCCACGCTGGAGCAGTTACAGCAGAACATCGACCTGTTCGCCGAGCGCAAGCCGCTGACGGAAGCCGAGAACGGCGTGCTTGCACAGGTGGCCGACCTGATGGCGCATGAGAAGGGCCTTCCCTGCACGGCATGCCACTATTGCGTGAGCCACTGCCCCGTGGGCCTGGACATTCCCTACCTCATTGGCTTGTACAACGAGCATCTGACGAAGGACCCCAGCCAGGGATTCATCGCGCCCATGGCCGTTGCCGCGCTGCCGGAAGACAAGCGTCCCAGCGCATGCATCGCCTGCGATTCCTGCCGCGAGGTCTGCCCGCAGGACCTGCCCATCTCCGAGTTCCTGGCAGAATTCGCCGAAACGGTGGAGCAGTAAGGCGCCGCGAAGCCTAACAAGACGCCTGCGCCCGCGCGCCGCACTCCGGAAGGGCGGCGCAGAACATCCCGTAAACGCCAGAAGGCACCGTGCAGAGACGGTGCCTTCTTCCTGTTCGCGCCCGGTACAACGGACATACCGCGCATCGGCGTTGCGGCGAAGCGGCTGTGCCGAACCCCGTTTCGGCTACGCTTCGTCCAACAGCTTGTACAGGAGCCGGTACAATGTGCGCGCCTCTTCCGTATCAAGATCCACGCAGCTGCCGACCTTCCGCGGAATATCGTGTACGCGTTCCTTCATGGCTCGGCCCTCGTCCGTTAGGAACACACGCACCTTGCGCTCATCGGTCTTGTCGCGCCTACGGACCACGAACCCCTGCTTCTCCATCTTCTTCAGCAGCGGCGTCAACGTGCCGTTATCCAAGTGCAGCCGTGCGCAGATATCTCCCACGAACAGCCCGTCTTCTTCCCAGAGCACCATGAATGTGATGTACTGCGTATAGGTGATGCCCAGCGGCTTCAGGTACGGCGTGTATGCGCTCACGATTTTCCGCGATGCAGCGTACAGGGGGAAGCATAGCTGGTTCTCCAGCTTCAGCGCCTCGTCGGAATCGTATGCGCTCCGCTGCGCCATTACAGCACGTCCTTGACTGCGTTGCGCACGGAATCCATGCTGGCCGTGGGCTCGAAACGAGCGACGACGTTTCCCTCGCGATCTACCAGGAACTTCGTGAAGTTCCACTTGATCTCGGCGTTGTGCTTGTAATCGGAGTCGATGGTCTTCAGCAGGGCGCTCATGGCCAGGGCCTTCGGGCCCTTGCCGAAGCCTTCGAACGTCTTCTGGCTCTTCAGGAACTTGTACAGGCCCAACGCGTCTTCGCCGTTCACATCGCTCTTCTTCATCTGGTCAAACTGCGTGTCGTACTTCAGCGTGCAGAACTCGTGCACCTCGTCATCCGTGCCCGGCGTCTGCCCGGCGAACTGGTTGCACGGGATGTCCAGAATCTCAAGCCCCTGGTCGTGCAGCTCCTCGTACATGCTTTCCAGGTCTTCGTACTGGGGCGTGAAGCCGCAACCGGTAGCCGTGTTCACCACCAGCACCACCTTCCCCCGAAAATCGCTCATAGGCAATTCCGAACCATCGCGCTTCGTCACGGAATAGTCGTAAAACGTGCTCATGTCGTCCTCCGCTCATGGGACTCTTATATTGTGTTAAATATTATTTTATAAAATCATTATTGCGCGTGTCAAGGTGCCTGTTTTCGCAATCGTCCGAATTACCGCCCGCCAAGTATGCATCGCCACCCCGGCTGCAGCGTCGGCGGCAAGCTGCGCGCGTGCCCGTCTACGCAAATAGCTCGGCTGTCTCCTGCATGCGCTGCACAATGGGTACGCCGAACGGGCAGTTCGGCTCGCACGTGCCGCACGCGATACAGTCCGAGGCGTTCGCTTCCAGAGCCAGGTAATGCTGACGGACGGATTCGGGAACCGCCTCCTGCATCTTCGCCAAGTCGGCGAACTTGTTCACCGTGGCGATTTCGATGCCCTCGGTGCACGGTTGGCAGTGCCCGCAATAAATGCACTGGCCGTAATAGGAATGCACGGGCGCCTGCGCCAATACCGGGCCGTAGTTCTTCTGATCGTCCGTGGCGTCCGCATATGCAAGCGCAGCCTGCGCCTGGGCAACGTCCTTCACGCCTGCAAGCACACTGGTCACCGCAGGCCGTGTGAGGCAGTAGTGGATGCATTGGACCGGCGTCAGTGCCTTGCCGAACGGCGACTTGTCCGCATCCAGCAGGCGGCCGCCCGCATACGGTTTCATGACCGTGATGCCGATGCCGCGCTCCTCGCATGTTGCATACAGGCGCTCGCGCACCGGGTCGATACCCTCGCCGCCTTCATGCAAGTCGCCGAACAGCGCGTTGATATCGTCGGACGCTGGCATGGTATCGAACGCCGGGTTGATGGACAGCATCATCATCTCGACAACGCCCGTCTCGGCGGCGACAAGCGCCACATGCGGATTATGCGTGGACAGGCCCACATGCCGAATAGTACCCGCCTGCTTCAGTGTTCGCACGTACTCGTAGAACGGGCCGTCCATGATCTGCTGGAACTCATCCACGGCATCCACGTAGTGGATCATACCCAGCTCGAAATGGTCCGTTTGCAGCAGACGCAATTCGTCTTCGAACGCGGGGATAACCTGGCGCATATCCCGCGTGCGGACATATTGCCCGTTCTGCCACGTGGAACCGATGTGCCCCTGGATGATCCAGCTATCGCGATGCGGGGCCAGCGCCTGGCCCAGCCGACGGCGGATCTCCGGATCGGCCATCCAGCAGTCCACGATGTTCACGCCCGCCTCTTCC
>USAB01000011.1 GCA_900552585.1 uncultured Coriobacteriaceae bacterium | reverse complement strand
GGATGCCGCCGCCGATGCATTCGTTTTCGCTGCGGTTGAGAGCATCTACGCGGTCACGGCATCGATGCCCAGCTGGAACGCCTTCAGGTTGCCGTCGATGGTTTTCGGCGGCACGTGAGCGGCGATGATCTCGTCCCACATCTTCCGGTCGAACGGAAGCGAGGCCGCCAGAGCGCCCAGCAGAACCACGTTTGCGGACTTCGGAGAGCCGGCCTGGCGCGCAAGCGCGCTTGCCGGGACAAGCTTCGCGCCATAGCCCTTCAGGCGCTCGTGCACGTGCGCGGGCATCTGGCCCTTGCCCGTCAGGACGGACTGGGGTTTGATGGAAGCGTCGTTCACCAGCAACACGCCGCCTTTCTTCAGGAACGAGATGTTGCGCAGCGCCTCCGTGGTCTCGAAGGACAGCAGGTAATCCGCCGTGCCCGGATCGCACACCATGGAATGGACCTGCCCCTTGCCGAAGCGGACGATGGTGGTAACGGCGCCGCCGCGTTGGGCCATGCCGTGGATCTCGCTCATCTTCGCATCGTATCCGGACGCGCAGATGGCGCGGGCAAGCAGGTCGGAAGCAAGAATCGTGCCCTGACCGCCTACACCGCACAGAAGGACGGTTTTCGCTTCGGAATTCGTGATATCGGCCATGATCTGCTCCTACCTCTGATGGATGGCGTCGTATCGGCAATATTGCGCGCAGTCGCCGCAGCCGTTGCGATCCGGGTGCGCGCAATTTGGCCCGATGTGCCCCCAGCCGTTGCAAGCGTCGGGATCGATGAATGCGCGGCCGGTCTCCGGCTCGCGGGAAAGCGCCGGGCAGCCGATGGAAATGCATACGCCGCAGGCCGTGCAATCGCCCACCTCGTACGGTGCCTTCTTGTTCTTCTTGTCCAGCAGCACACAGGGCGAACGGAACACGATAACGGTCAGATCGTCGTTCGAGACAGCGCTCTTCAGCGTCGTGCGAACGGCCTCCACGTCATGCGGATTCACGGTGCGCACGTCATCGATGCCCAGCGCCCTGACCACGCGCTCGATATTCAGCTCGCGGCTGGGACGATGCTGCAGCGTGATGCCGTTGCACGGGTTACCCTGCTGCCCCGTCATGGCCGTCGTGCGGTTGTCCAGGATGCAGATGGTGCCTGCGCCGTCGTTGTAGGCCGTGCCGAGCAACGAAGTCAGTCCGGAATGCGCGAACGTGGAGTCACCGATGACGCCGACGATGGGACGATGCTCCGTTCCTGCCATGGCAAGTTCGAAACCATGCGCCATGGAGACAGAGGCGCCCATGCACAGCGTTGTGTCCATGCCGGACAGCGGCGGAAGCGCGCCGAGTGTGTAACAACCGATGTCGCCGGTCACAATGGCGCGCAGGCGCGACAGTTCCTTGAACACGACGCGATGCGGGCATCCGGCGCAGAATGCAGGCGGACGGTTCGGAATGTCGTCCGGCGTCTGCTCGTGTTCTGGCTCCGCCATGCCGAATGCATGCGCAATCTTCAGCGGGGACAGCTCGCCGTTCGGCGGAAGCGGATTCTCCGTTTGCGCCACGGGAATGCCGAGCGC
This sequence comes from uncultured Coriobacteriaceae bacterium, assembly GCA_900552585.1. Classification (GTDB taxonomy): domain Bacteria; phylum Actinomycetota; class Coriobacteriia; order Coriobacteriales; family Eggerthellaceae; genus UMGS1519. Next base: position 27,782 of record USAB01000011.1, on the reverse strand, counting down.
CTTCACCTGTTGCGAGAGGTACTCGCTTGCCTCGTCGATGGCATAGACGGCATCCACCCGCGCCGCAAAATTCCTGAGTGCCTGGGCCGGTACCGGCCAGGCAATGCCCAGCTTGAAAACGCTCGCATTCGGCAATGCGTCGCGGACGTATTGGTATGCGGCTCCGGAGCAGATGACGCCGATGTCCGTTCCGCGCATCTGCACCTCATTGTATGGGCAGTCCTCAATCCAAGCGCGCAGAGCGGCGATGCGCTTGTCCTGTTCGATTCGCCGGGGTTTCGCGAAGGCAGGCATCATGACCCATTTTGCCGGATCTTTCTGATACGGCTTGACGGGCACCTCCGTGCGCTCCCCCGTCTCCACCAACGTCTTCGCATGGCTGGTGCGGACGGTCGTGCGGATCATGAATGGGGTGTCGAAGCGCTCGGACAGCTCGAAGGCGTCCTTTGCGAAGCGGTACGCCTCCTCTGAGGAGCTGGGCTCGAAAATCGGTATGCGCGCCGCCTGTGCATAAAAGCGCGAATCCTGTTCGTTCTGGGACGAATGCATGCCGGGGTCATCGGCCGCCATGACCAGCATGCCGCCGTTGACGCCGGTATAGGATGCCGTGAAGAGCGGGTCCGCAGCCACATTCACACCGACATGCTTCATGGTTGCCAGTACGCGCGCACCGCCGGCGCTGGCACCTACAGCGACCTCGACGGCAACCTTCTCGTTTGGAGCCCACTCGGCATAGACGCCGTCCTTTTCTGCAAAGGTCTCCATGGTCTCCGTTGAGGGCGTTCCTGGATAGGCGACGCCGATATGCGTTCCGGCCTCCCAAGCGCCCTGCGCTATGGCCTCGTTGCTCGATAGAAATGCCATGTTCGTCTCCTTGCGCGCCGACAGGTGCGGCGCAATCCCTTTCCCCTATTGCCTAACGGATGCTGACCAGCAGTCCGAATGCGCCTATCTGAATGAAGTCCCCGTCATGGAGCAGCGCGCTATTCACGTTTTCGTTGTTGATCCATACGCCGTTGTAGCTGTCGTCATCGATGATCTTAAACGCATTGCCTTCCGGTTCGATGCGTGCGTGGTCGCGCGACACCGTCATGTCGTTCAAGAACACATCGCATTTCGGATCGCGTCCCACAACCAGCGTATGGGGCTCCAACACGAACGCAACGCCGGTTTGCGGTCCGCGGATAACCGTGAGAACGGTCTCCCGCTTTGCCGGCGGTTCCGGTGCGGAAGGCTCATCGATGGATTCGTCCGTCACGTCCGCATCCGCTATAGCTGCCTTGGCTCGACGTGCCGATACGGCACTCAAGTCCTCAACGGGCACCGGGCGCCCGATGTTGCCGGTTTGACTGACGAATTGGAACGCCTGGGTGGTTCCCTTGAGTTTAAAGCCGCAGGCAGGGCAAACGGCATCCGATTCGGAAACCGGTCCGTTGCATACGGGGCATGTCTGTGCCATTATGCCTTCCCTCCTTGAGGTCGGGGCCGCCGAAGCGGCCACGGGTATTCGTTATCGAAATCCGTTCGCAAAGCCGGTGCGCTATTCGCTGGAGCCGGTCGAATCGGACGTGGTGGTTATTGAGCTGGAATCAGAAGTCGTCGTCGAAGTAGAGGTTGAAGTCGAGGTGCTGCTTGACGTTTTATCCACCAGGTACGGAGTGGTATTGTACAGCGTGCTTTGGGCAACGGTCTGCGCTCCAGTGAAATTGGAGAACATCCGCTGCCAGAAGATGCCTATCCCCTCGATGAAGTTCGGGGCGGCCACGTCCTCGGCAGCAATCAGATCGACTGTGGCGACGGTTTCGTTATGCTGCTTGAACGTGATCGTGCCCACCTTGTCGCCGACGCTCACGTTGCCGGTAACGTTATCGTATTCCACTTCTTCGGAGATGTTGCCGTTCCACGTATACGCGGCAATGGTCTGGTTGGGATCCGCCACGGTTGCTTTGATGGTCTTATCCGTCCAGTCCTGATGCGCCACTTCTGCGACAAGCGGGTACGAGCTCTGGTTGCTATTGATGGTTGCATCCACGGTATCGCTGCAGTTGATGAGCTTGTAATCCGTCTCGTTCGCATAGATCCAGTCCCAGACGATCGTGGCGTCGGTGAAGCGCTGCTCTTCGCTGGAGCTGTTCATGATAACGACGTAGTATTCCTTGCCGTTGTGGTCGTTTGCGCCCGCATAGCATGCACCGGCTTTCTGCGTATAGCCCGTCTTCACACCCACGGTTCCCTCGTACGAACCGATAAGCTCATCCGTGCTTGTCAGCGAGATGCCGACCTTCTGATTGTTGCGGGTGACCGTGATGTTCGCCGAAGACTGGCTCACAATCTTGCGGAACGCGCTGTTCTTCATGGCATATGCGGCCTCTTTTGCCACATCGCGTGCGCAGCTGTGCAGGTCGCCCTTGTAATCGCCGTAGTCTAGACCGTGCGGGTTCGTGAATTCCGTGTTCGTCAGGCCGAGTTCGGAAGCCTTGTCGTTCATTGCCTGCACGAAGCGTGCAACGCAGGCATCTTCGTTGCCGTAGTCTCCGCCCTCGTTGTACAGCATGTCGGCACCGACGGATGTGGCGATGGACTGCGCGGCGTCGTTGCCAGAGGCAACCATCATGGCATTCAGCGCGGTCTTCAGGCTCATGGTGTCGCCCTGCTGCAGCCCGGCGCTCGATTCGCCGATCTTCGCCGCCTCGGACGTCACGGTGACTTTGATGTTCAGATCTGGGTTGTAGTCCAACGCAACGATAGCCGTCATGATCTTCGTCATGGAGGCAATCTGGGCGGCCGTGTCTGCGGAGCGTTCGAACAGCACATTGCCGTCTTCGTCCGTGGCGATGGCGTACTTCGCGTCGATGCTGGGGCATTGCGATGCCGTGTAGCCGCGATCCTGGACGGATTCGCCGGCGATGATGTCGGATTTCAGCACCTTCGCCTGGGCAATGGACGGACAGCACAGCGTCAATGCCGCTATGCACGACAACACGCAGGCCAGAAGGCCTGCGCATTTTCGAGAGCTCTGTTGCGATAGGGAAACGATGGTCGCGTTAGTCACGTTGGTAGATTTCTTCCTTCTTGACAATCACATAACCGGCCTGCTCCAGCTCGCGCTCAATGCCGGGCTCGTCGGCTCTGAAGACATCGATAGCGTAATCCTGATTCACGCTGAAGCAGTACCCGTATTCGATATTCACCTTATGCTCATCCAAGAACTCCAAAAGATTCGCCAATCCGCCCTTCTCGTTCGGAACGCGAATGCCCACGACGGGCGTGAGCGTGGCGCGGAACCCCTGGGAGTTCAGCACCTTGCGCGCGGCCGAAGGCGTATCGCAGAAGATGCGGGCCACGCCGTAGTCCTCCGTATCGGCAACGTACAGCGAGTGCATGTTGATGTCGGCCAGAGCAAGGGCACGGCACAGCTGCGCCAGACGGCCCTCGCGATTTTGCATGAAAACGGTCAGTTGGTTGAGCATGGCTGCTACTCTCCCCTCTTATCGATGATGCGCTTCGCCTTGCCTTCCACGCGCGGGATGGTCATGGGCTCCACGATTTTGACGTCAACGGCTACCTGCAGGTTGTTCTTCAGGGCCGTTTCGATACGGTGCTCCAGGTCCTGCAGCTTGCGGATCTCGTCGAACGGGAAGTCCTTCACGGTCTCCACGTTCAGCTCCACCTTGTCAAGCGCGCCCTTCGTGGTCAAGATGACCTGGTAATAGGATGTGACCTCTTCGAATTCACTGATGACCTGGGCGAACTGCAGCGGGAACACATTCACGCCGCGGATGATGAGCATGTCATCCGTGCGTCCCTGGATACGATCGATGCGGCGCCCGGTGCGGCCGCACGAGCATTCACCGGGAAGGATGCGCGTCAGGTCGCGCGTGCGGTAGCGCACGAGCGGCGAGCACTCCTTCGTCAGCGTGGTGATGACCAGTTCGCCCCATTCGCCGTCGGGAACGGGCTCGAACGTCTGGGGATCCACAATCTCCATGATGAACTTGTCTTCGCACATATGTAGGCCGTGCTGTTCGCCGCATTCGCAGGCAACGCCGGGGCCCATGATCTCGGACAGGCCGTAGACATCATAGACCTTGCAGCCCAGCTTCTCCTGGATTTCCTGACGCATGCCCTCCGAGCACGGTTCGGCGCCGAGGATGGCGCTTTTCAGCTGGAAGTCATCGGGCTGGTAACCCATCTCCAGAGCCTTGTCGGCAATCGTCAGCGCGTAGCTGGGCGTGCAGGCAAGGCACTGGACGCCGAAATCGGACAGCAGGCGCACCTGGCGCTTCGTGTTGCCCGTTGACGTGGGAACCATCGCACAGCCGGCCTTTTCGCCGCCGGAGTGCGCGCCCAAGCCGCCCGTGAACAGTCCGTATCCGTATGCAACCTGCATCGGGCTTCCCGCACCGCAGCCGGAGCCCACGACCCAGCGGGCGAAGCAGTCCGACCATTCGTCCAGGTCGTGCTTCGTATAGCCCACAACGCTGATGGTTCCGGTCGTGCCGGACGAGCAGTGGATGCGGGATACCTGGTCCATGGGAACGGCGAACATGCCGAAGGGGTAGGAATCGCGAAGGTCCTGTTTCACGGTGAAGGGGAATTTCAACAGGTCGTCCAGCGTCTTCAGGTCTTCGGGTTTCACGCCTGCGTTGTCGAAGCGCTCGGTGTACAGCGGAACGCGCTCGTACACATATTTCACCAGGTCCTGTACGCGCTTCAGCTGCAATTCGCGCAGTTGTTCGCGCGGCATGGTTTCAAGCTCTTCTTGAAAATACACGGTATCCCTCCCCCTTCGGGTCCAGCGGGATCCTATTCCCGATGGTTAGCTTGCAGTTCCTTTGACGGTGATTTCGTCTCTAGCATCATATACCGAAGAGAACGTGTCTTTGTGCAGGACTTTGCCTTTGGCGCTTTTGACCGTACGAACTACGGTGATGGATTTGCCGTCGGAACCCGTCTGCTTCACGTAGCTGTAGCCCTTCGCAAGAGAAGAATCCGTCTGCGTTTCCTTGGAGTACTTCTCCCCTTCCTTCCAGGTGCCCGTCTGCGTCGTGACGGTGCGGCCGTCCGAGACGCCCAGCAGCTCGACGGTGACCGTCGTGTCCGTGTGGGACGTTCTCATGAGCAGGTCGCTGCTGGAGTCGTTGTCCCAGACCAAGTCCAGATCGGGCCAGCTGATGGCTGCGTCGCGTCCATCCGGGTAACTGGCAATGTACAGCGAATGGTTGTGGCGCGTAATTACGTCGAACCCGCCTTCGTACACGGCATTGAACACCGTCGTGGCAACTTGGCAGATGCCGCCGCCGATCTCATCCACGGTTTCGCCGTCGATGATGACACCGGCGCCTTCGAAGCCCTTGTCGGCATTGCATTCGCCCGCCGTGCCGTTGAACGACCACTGGCCGCCGTTCGCCTTGATGATGGAGTTGTCAAGCAGGTCGGCCGCCAAGTGGATGTTGTGGTTGCGCGCATCTGCATCAGCCGTGTACTCCGTGGTGTAGCTGGAAACGACCGTGATGATGCCGTAGTCCAGCGCTGCTTGAACGCTCATGGACTCTGGGATGGCCATGCTCTCGACGGCTACCGTCGGCGCTTGGGAATGGTCGACGCCGCCCGAGAACAGGTCCTTCTGCAGCGTGTCGAGCGCACTGGAGATGACGGGCATATTGCCCGTGGCGGACGTATGGACCGTGACGCCGTCGTTCCCGCTCTTCTCGAACGTGACCTTCACGTCATCAGAGTCGAACTTCGGCGTGATGTGCTTCAGGATGGCGGATTTCGCCTTGTCCTTTTTGAAGCCGACGTTCAGGCGGTACGAATCGCCGTCCTTTTCGACATCCGTCGTGATCCAGTTGCCCAGCTGCGTGGCGGAAGCCGTCCAGCTCTTATCCTCGAATGTGAATGTGGCGCCGTCATCGATGGCATCGTTTACCTGGTCGGCAACGGACTGCGCCATATCCTGCGTAATCTGCAGCGGCGCATAATCGATCTGCGCTACGAACGAATCGGCGGAGGCAGAGTTGTCACTGTCCGTGAAACGCTGCTGAAGCTGCGCACGCAGCCAATCAAGGCTCACCTCGTTGCCATCATGTCCGGAGGTGACCGTAGCCTTGCCGTCCGTGACCGTGATGTCGTAGTTCTTCCGCAGCTTGCCCAACGTCTTGTCGATGCTCGTACCGAGTTTCGACAGGGCGCTGTCGTTCATGGATACCGTCGCGTCCAGATTGCGGCCGAAGAACAACGCGTGCAGACGACCGAGGATGCTGCCGTCGCTGCGGCCCACTTCGTACGCCTGTTTCGCCAGCGTGCTATATTCCATGCGGGCCTGCAGCGTGGAGGCATCCGTCGACCACACCTTGCGGTTCGCCGTGGCCTCATCCGTGGAAACGTCCTCGGATTCTTCGATGTTGTTGATGTCCTGGCCGCTGTTCGCGCTGTTCATCGTATCTTGGTCGGAATAGATCTTGATGCTGGCGCCCGTGATGCGCGATGAGTACGTGTTGCGCAGCGCTTCCGCAGCCTGGTCTTCCGTCATACCGGAGACGTTCACCTCGCCAATGCTGACATTCGCATAGATCTTGTCGTGGTTGAGCGCAAAGTCCACCACGCCTGCAGCAAGAAGCACGATGATCACAGATGAGATGACGGCGAACCGACGGCTGGTGCGGAAGTGGTTCGCAAACCACGAGCCGAAGCCGCCGATGCCGCGCCGGGCCGCACCGCCGACGGTAGCGAAGAGGCCCGTTGCAGCTGCGGAAGCAAACCCTGCGGCATGTGTCTTACGCGATTGCGGCCCTGTTGAACGCTTGCCTTTCGGTGTAGCAGCGGGCAGTTTCGGCGTCCTTCCGTGCTTCGTTACGGCAAGCTTATTCGATTTCGAAGGTTTCGCCTGTTTCGCGGATGCGCTTTGCTTCGGCTTCCGCGAAGGAGAGGGCTTTGCTTTCCGCTGCGCATCGCCCATGCGGCCGGAATGCTGTGCAGGAGCAGCTGCATGCGAGCGGTCATTCGGCATCGACCTGTTTGCGGGACGTGCCCCTGGCCGACGGGTCGGGGCATCGGTATGTGAGGCGCTTTTGCGTGGACGTGCGTGAGCGTCGCCGTGCGCGGCCGGCTTCGCGCCCGCATCCTGAGGAGGCACCCTCCGAGCCGGACGACGACGGTTCGATGGCGTTTCCGGCTTCGCGGCGCGCGCAGTGCTGCGCCGCGGCGACAGAGACGGCGCCGGCTTGTCCTGTTCGGGGATACGCGGGATGCGGTCCGATGCCAGGGGATTACGTTTCGGTGCCTTCTCTGCAGAATCGACCGGCGGTATATGCTGCAGCCGCTCTGCGTTATTTGAAGGGGGATGTACTTCGGGAAGGGAATTGTTCAGGTTAGCTCGAGGTTGCGCCGGTTGCGCTGAAGCGGGCTTCGACGTCGATATCGGCTTCAATGGCGCAGCATTCCCCCTGAAACGGGAACGGGACGTATCGATATTATCCAGGCGGGCGTATTTCGACTTGCGCGGCCGCCTGCGCGGATCCTGGTAGGCGGCCATGGGCTACTTCGCCTCCTGCGCTTTGGCGATGTGATACCCCTGCACACCGCGCACGCAGTAATAGACCGTCGTGATCAAGGCAAGGAGCAATCCGATATACACAAGCCAGATGGACCAGCAGCACGGGTTGCCGTTGAAGCCGGGAAGCCAGGCGAAATCGCACCATCCCAAACCGGGAACCAGCGGCGCATTCAGCAGCAGGAACGCGCATCCGAAGAACAGGAACGTGGTGGCAATCTTCCCGAGGAACATGACCGCAACGCGGACCTTCCACCGCTTAATAAGGTAATAGCCGCCGGCAAGCAGCAGCAGGTCGCGCGCAAGCACCAGGATGATGATCCATAGCGGCAAGCGACCGACGATAAGCAGGCCGATGACGGCTGTTATCATGAGCAGCCGGTCCGTGGCCGGATCCAGCAGCTGGCCCAAACGGGAGACGCTGTTCGTTTTGCGGGCAATCATGCCGTCAAGGAAATCCGTTGCGGCCGTGAGTCCGAAGACAATAGCTGCTGCGAGATTGTTTCCCTGCAGGAGCAGAACCAAGAAGACGGGAATGAAGCACAGGCGGATAAAGGTGATGATGTTCGGTATCGTGATGATATCGTTGCTCACCTGTGCATCCGGCTTAACGTCGGGGGCTTTCATATCGATAATGGGCATAACAAACAGTTCGCTGACGGATGGTACACCCGCACAGCCAATCTCCTTCTTCTTGCACAACCCCAATAGTTTGCAAATCCCCATACTAGCAGGAATCGGAAAGAGTGCATCTGATAATCTCGGGCCGCATAAACACCACATGGTGTATTTTCGTGGATGTTCTGACACAGGCAGTGCCGTTGACGGTTTCCAGGTCGAAAAAAGGCGCCCTGCCCTCAAACGCAAAAACGGACTCCGCCATCCAGGCGGAGTCCGCTTGAAAGATGCAATCCCGGCGTTTACTTCGTCGCCGGTTCCGCCTTCTTCTTGCGCTCGCGTTTCGGCACGTCGCGCTCGTCGATGGACTTCTTCGTTGCCGGCTTCTCGTACGTCGGCTCCATCGTGAGCGAATCCGTAGGACATTCCCGTACGCATTCGAAGCACGTGATGCAGCTGAAATGGTTGATGGACCACTTCCCCGCTTCCCTATCGACGGTGATGGAGTTCGTCGGACAGGCCCTTGCGCACTTCGAGCAGAGAATGCACGTGTTCACATCTATGTCGATGTGGCCCTTGAGGCCGGCAGGCTTCGGCTTTTGTTCAATCGGGTAGCACACCGTCTCGGGCTTGCTGAAGAGCGACTTCATGGTCATGCCGCCCAATTCGAAAAATCCCATGCTCTCCTACCTTTCAGTGCAGCTGATGCACGGATCGATGGTCAGCACGATCATGTTCACGTCGGCCAGATCGCATCCTGCCAGTGCATTCGTCATGCCGGCAAGGTTCATGGACGTAGGCGTGCGCATGCGCATGCGCTCAAGGTACTTCGTTCCGTTGCCGAGCGCGTAGTAATAACATTCGCCGCGCGGCTGCTCCAGCGTGTTGCAGGCCTGGGCGCCATCGGGCACCGGGCCCTTCACCGTGCAGGAGATATCGCCGTCGGGCAGGCTGTCCATGAGTTCCTCGATGATGTCGATGGACTGCAGCACCTCCAGCGCACGGACCTTCACGCGGGCGTAGCAATCGCCGTCCGTATCCAGAATGGGCTGGAAATCCTGCAGGTACCGGTAACCGCCGTTGCGCAGGCAGCGCACGTCGTTGTTGACGTTGCTTGCGCGCGCGAACGGACCCACCATGCCGGCATCCCATGCCTCCTGCTGCGAGATGACGCCCACGCCGCGCAGGCGGTTGTTGACGGAGCTGTCCTTCAGGAACGCGTTGCAGAGCTTGCCGTAGTCTTCCTTCAGGCCCTCGAGCGTATCGCGCATGATGCGGAGCTGCTCTTTGTCAACGTCGCGGTTCACGCCACCGACGCGCACATGGCTGAAGATGACGCGCCCGCCCGTGATCATCTCGAAGACGTCCAGGACGCGCTCGCGCAGGCGCCAGCAGTGCATGAACAGGCTCTCATAGCCGAAGGCGTCTGCTGCCAGGCCCATCCACAGCACGTGCGAATGGATACGCGACAGCTCGTGCAGCATGGCGCGCAGGTATTCGGCGCGCGTGGGAATCTCGATTCCCATCAAGCGCTCGACGGTCTCGGCATACCCCAGGGAATGGCCGTACGCACAGATGCCGCAGATGCGTTCCGCAACGTAGATGAACTGGTTGTAATCGCGCGTTTCAGTAAGCTTCTCCAGTCCGCGATGCACGAATCCGATCTGGGGAATGGCTTCGAGCACCGTTTCACCTTCGACCACAAGGTCCAGATGGAGCGGTTCGGGAAGCACCGGGTGCTGCGGACCGAAGGGAATGACGGTAGCGTAACCCATTATTCTTCACCTTCCTTGTCCTGCGCGGCGGCCTTTGCGGCATCGCGCTTCGCCTTTGCCTCCATAGCGGCCTTCACTTTCGCGGCCTTCTCCGGGTCCATGCCGGCCAGCTTCGCTTCCAGTTCGTCTTTCGCATCGCCGCTCGATTGCGCGGCATCCGCGCCCTTCTTCGCCTTCTCGGCCTTTGCCGCCTTCGCCGCGGCAGCCTTGCGAGCCTTGTCCATGCGCGCCTTCTTCTCGGGCGAGATGATGGTCATGGGCTCGGGAACCGCCAGATCGTAGAAGCGGCCCTGGAAGTCGATGGCAATGTTGTCGACCTGGACGCCGAACAGGTCGTGCGCCTCGTTCTCGAACGGGAACATGCCGATGTAGACATCCGTGATGGATGGGATATGCTCGTCCTTTTTCACGCTCTTGACGGTCAGGTTGTCCATCACGTTTTCCTTCTGATACGAATACGTGATGTCGATGCCGTTCTCCGTGTTCGTGCAATGCATCTGCACGCAGCGCCATAGCGCCTTGTACTTCTGGGCGGCTACCTCGTGGATCTTGTCTCGCTTGATGATGCGAAATTGCTGTTCAAGTGCCACGCGCGTCACGCTCCCTTCTTGCCGGCATGCAGTGCCTTCGATTTCTCGTCTAAGATGCCGATGCCCTCGACGACCGCATCGATGATGGCCTCGGGGCGCACGGCGCATCCCGGCGCATACACATCTACGGGAATGGCCTGGTCCACGCCGCCGATAACGTTGTAGCAGTCGTGGAAGATGCCGCCCGAGCATGCGCACACGCCGCAGGCGATGACAACCTTCGGCTCGACCATCTGGTTGTAGATCTCCTTGACCACGTGGATGTTGCGCTCATTCACGCTTCCCGTGACCAGGAAGATGTCCGCATGCTTCGGATTGCCCGTGTTGATGATGCCGAAACGCTCAACATCGTAACCGGGGCACAGTGCGGCAAGTACCTCGATATCGCAGCCGTTGCAGCTGCTTGCGTCGTAATGGATGACCCACGGCGATTTCGTTGCGTAGCTCATACCAGCCTCCTTACAGATAAGCCAGGATAGCCATGTTCAGGCCACCGGCGATAAGAGCCACGAGCCAAGAGGACTTCAGCATGACCTGCCACTTGACACGGGCGAAGTTGTTGTCGATCCAGATTTCCAGGAACCAGATGACGAGTGCGGCAATGATGCCGACGATAATGCTGCCGGCGCCGCCCCAGACGAAGAACATGGCGCACCAGCCCAAGAACATGACGTTTTCCGCCCAATGCATGACTTCGACCTTTGCCAGCGTCTTGCCACTCATTTCCGTCGTGACGCCCTTCACCAGCTCCTGGTGTGCATGATGCGAATAGGACAGGTCGAACGGCGACTTGCGCAGCTTGATGGCAAGGATGAACAGCAGGCCCAGGAAGATGCCCCACGCCGTGGTCACAATGGGTGCGTGCATGTAGAACACGCCGTCCACATTGAACGTGCCCGTTGCCAGGTACAGGCCCACGGCCACGAACAGCACCATGGGCTCGTAGCACATGACCTGGAGCGTCTCTCGGTGCGCGCCGAGTTCGGAATACGGGGAACGTACGCAGTACGCCGCCATGATGAAGAACAGGGCCGCCAGCGTGATGATGAATGCCACCAGCAGGAAGTTCCCGCCGGCGAAGAAGATACCGCCGGCAACTGCCGTGAAGATGAGCGCGCACGTGACGTAGACGCCCTCGACGTTGTTCACGCTGACGTCATCCTTCTCGATGAGCTTGCGGACATCGTAATACGGCTGCAGGATCGGCGGTCCCACGCGTCCCTGCATGCGAGCGGTGATCTTTCGGTCCAAGCCCGCCAGCAGGCAACCGACGATGGGCCCCAGGATGGCGAAGGCGATGATGCCGATGATGATTCTCAAAATGTACAAATCCATGATCTCGCCTCCCCTAGAAAAGCACCGAGAGCTCGAACAGCGCCAGCATCAGCGGAACGGCCATGCATATGATGTTGATGGTCATGCCGATGGGGGCCATGCGATTCTCGCCGAACATGTCGTCCAGATACCAGTTGCGCGCTTCGGCCTTCGTGGTACCGGACATGGAGTTGATGAACACACGTGCGTCGTTGTCGGCCGAAATACCGGACAGGTAGATACCCACCTGCTTCTTCTTCGTGCCCTTGCCTAGGGCACCGAACAGGACGGCGACGACGAATACCGTGATAATGGCACAAATCCAGAGGTTGTCAGAGCTGATTGTTTGCGAAGCTGTTCCAAACACGCCAATCAGGTACGGCTCAACCAGGTAATCCGAGATAAGCGGCATGGTGACGCACGTCACGACGCACAGTACGGCCATGAGCCCCAGGCCGAACCATTCAGATGAATGGATGGTGCCCTCGATGTTGTCGGGATTGCCGGCGATGCCGGACAGCTTACCCAACCATTTCGCCCAGAACATGAATGTTGCAGCAGAGCCGAACGCCAGCAAGATGACGAGAGCGATCTGCGGATACGGTCCGTCCAGGAAAGAAACGAGCGTCGCCCACTTCGAGATGAGCATGCCGAACGGCGCGATGAACATAACCATGATGCCTAGCATCATGTAGCGCGTCAGGCGCGGCATACGTTGGAACATGAGGTCCATCTTCTCGATGTCGCGGCTGCCGATGTGATTCTCCGTCGTGCCCATGCATAGGAACAAAAGGCTTTTCGCTACGGCATGGAACAAAATCAGGAACTCCGCTGCCCAGACGGCCTCCGCGGTACCGACGCCGGCGCACGCGACAATCAAGCCCAGGTTCGCGATGGTCGAATACGCAAGCACGCGCTTCGTGATGGTTTGCGAGATGCCCATGAATGAGCAGACGCAGAACGTGATGCCGCCCACCAGGACGACCATCAGGCTGGGCAGCTCGCTGACCGCATAGATGGGGGCAAGCTTGACCAGCAGAAATACGCCGGCCTTGACCATGGTGGATGAATGCAGCAACGCGGATGTGGGTGTGGGAGCAACCATCGCGCCCAGCAGCCAGGACTGGAACGGCATCTGCGCGGCCTTTGTGAAGCCGGAGATCGACAGCAGCACGACCGGGAGCATGACTACGGCCGGCGCCATGACGCCGATCTGCAGGAAGTCGGAAAGCGAGAGCGTGTGCAGCGCGATGACGCAGTAGAACAGCGCACCAGCGAACGTGATGCCGCCAAGCATATTCAGCACAATCTGACGGAATGAGTTGTTGATGCCCAGTTCGTCCTGGTTGTAGCCGATGAGCAGGAACGAGCACAGCGTGGTGTATTCCCACCCGGTGAACAGCCAGGCCATGTTGTTTGAGAAGATGATGACGTACATAGCGGCCAGGAACGAGAACATGAGCGCGAAGAACAGCGGGCGGCGGTCCTTCACGTTCTCGTGCAGGCGCTGGTGGTCTTCCATGTAGCCCAGTGCGTAGATGCAGATGCCAGAGCCGACGATGCCTATGATGGCGGCCATGAGCAGCGACAGCGAATCAACGTACAGGCCCTGCTGCACGGAAACGGAGCTTTCGAAGCCTCCGAAGGAGAAGACGCAGCACATGATGGTCTGGACAACCGCCAGGCAGATGGCCAGAACCTTTTTATAGCGGATGCCGTAGGCAATGATCACCAAGCCGATGACCAAATCCACCAAACTACAGATCAATCCAACCGTCTCGGACGAATAAGAATAGTATTCGCCCGTTGTTCCCAAATGCACAGCCACCAGGTACAGCGATGCGATGCCCAGGATGATGCCGCCTGCGTAGACGACCACCCTGCGAACCGCATTGTTCCTGATGAACAGCAGGAGAACCGCGACGATCAGCGGAAAGCCGATGAGGAACCCGATCAATTCCACCTCGCTGATCCTTTCTCTCGGTACCTCTAATACATGCGTCGGTCTCTATTGCGACCTACGCAATAACAGAACACTCTAAACGTTAAGCCCCGGACTCGTTTCAATCTCTGAACTTTTCTCGGTGAAAGGGAGCGTGCGCCCTGTTTCAGGGTTCGTCCGTCTATACTTTGGTGGAAAAAGGAAGGGATACGCAATGTATGGATTGAAAACAGAGAGCTGCTTCGATGCCGCTCATTTCCTTACCGATTACAACGGCAAGTGCGAGAACCTGCATGGCCATCGCTGGCGCGTGGTGGCCTATCTTGCCGTTTCGGAGCTGCAGGGAGGATCGCAGAACCGTGATATGGTCGTAGATTTCGGCGACTTCAAAGCAGCTCTGCGCACGTTGACGGAAGCTTTCGATCATTCCTTCATCGTGGAAGAAGGCTCACTCTACCCCGAGACCATCGCCTGTCTGGAGCGCGAGGATTTCCGTCTGTCGATGGTGCCGTTCCGCACGACGGCGGAGAACTTCGCCCGCTACTTTTTCGAAGGGCTTGAAAAGCAAGGCCTGCCGGTATCGCAGGTGGATGTGTACGAGACGCCAAATAATTGCGCTATCTATCGCAAGGATGCCTGACATGACCGCGAATGAACCCCCCGAAACCTCCCAGGATCCAGGCCGCCGCACCGTAGACGAGATCGAGGCCGATCTGCAGGCGAAAGAAGATGCGCTTCTTTCCTGGCCCGTTGCAGAGATTTTCACCAGCATCAACGGCGAGGGGCCGAAGGCCGGCCGCCTGGCCGCCTTCATCCGCTTCCCGCAATGCAATCTATCGTGTTCATTCTGCGATACCGCATGGGCGAATGCCGCCGACTGCCCCACGACCACGGAATCGCTGTCCGACTTGGTGTCTTTCGTTTCCGCCAGCGGGGCGGAATGCATCACGCTCACCGGTGGAGAACCGCTGCTGCAGGACAACATCGACCATCTGATACGGGGCCTGCTTGCCGCCGATTCCGATTGGACCATCGAGATCGAGACGAACGGAGCGACCGACCTGACGACCGCAGCGGAGGCGCGCCATGCGTGGGCGCATCGCCGGGCACATGCGCTGCTGGGCGATGACAATGGCGGCGTCCTTTCGCGTCTGAACCGCCGCAACCTCTTCCTCAGGGAATCCTCCCGCGTCAGCTTCACCATGGACTGGAAGCTTCCCTCAAGCGATATGGAAGACTACATGCTTCCCGAGAACCTGAAACTGCTGGAGCCGCACGATAGCATCAAGTTCGTTGCCGGTACGGCAGACGATTTGGACCGGGCGCTGGAAATCATGCGCGAATACGATCTGACCGACCGCGAAGGCGTGTTCTTCAGCCCCGTCTTCGGCGAATTGGAGCCCGCCGACATCGTAGAATTTATGAAGCGCAATCGGCTTTCGAAGGCACGCGTGCAGCTCCAGCTTCACAAGATCATCTGGCCAAACGAGCAGAAAGGCGTATAGCGAATGGATATTTTCCAAGAGGAAGCGAACCTTGCCGACGATTGCTTCGCGGGCAATACGCGTGCTAGCAAGGCGGTCGTTCTCTGCAGCGGCGGCGTCGACTCGTCGACGCTGCTTGCGCTGGCGGTAGCCGTCCACGGCGCAGATAACGTAACAGCGCTTTCCATCCAATACGGCCAGAAGCATGAGAAGGAAATCGAATCCGCCCGCGCCGTTGCGGCGCATTACGGCGTCGAACAGCGGTTCCTTGACCTGTCCGTCATATTCGAAGACAGCGATTGCTCTCTTCTGGCCCACTCCGATGAGCAGGTGCCGCATGAATCGTATGCCGAGCAGCTGCAGGAGACGGACGGCAGTCCGGTTTCCACGTACGTGCCGTTCCGCAACGGCCTGTTCCTGTCCTCCGCCGCGTCGCTGGCGCTGTCGTTGGGATGCAGCGTGCTGTACTACGGCGCGCATGCCGACGATGCCGCGGGCAATGCCTACCCGGATTGCTCGCCCGCCTTCATTGCGGACATGGATGCTGCCGTTCGCGAGGGAACGGCTGGCGAGCTGCATATCGAAGCGCCGTTCCAGCACTGGAACAAAGCGAAGATCGTTCGGGCCGGATTGCGATTGAACGTGCCCTACGAGAAGACTTGGTCGTGCTACGAAGGCGGCGACGAGCCGTGCGGCGTCTGCGGCACGTGCCGCGACCGCATCCGCGCATTCCAGGAGAACGGCACCGTCGATCCACTGATGCGCCATCGGGACGACAACAAATAAGATAAGGAATAGCACATGAGTGAAACAAACAAAGAACTCGAAGGAAGCCGCGACAAGGAAGCGGGAACGGACTTGACGCTGCTGGGAAACGCGCATGTCTCCTACCCCTCCGACTACGATCCCGATGTGCTGGAGACATTCGAGAACAAGCATCCGGACAACGACTACTTCGTGAAATTCAACTGCCCGGAGTTCACATCGCTGTGCCCCATCACGGGCCAGCCGGATTTCGCGACCATTTACATCTCGTACGTGCCCGGAAAGCGCATGGTGGAATCAAAGAGCCTGAAGCTCTACCTGTTCGGCTTCCGCAACCACGGTGACTTCCACGAGGATTGCGTGAACATCATCATGAAGGACCTCATTGCCCTCATGGACCCGAAATACATAGAGGTGTGGGGCAAGTTCCTGCCGCGTGGCGGCATCAGCATTGACCCGTACTGCAACTACGGCAGGCCGGGAACGAAATGGGAGCAGGTTGCATGGGATCGGCTGTCCCATCATGACCTGTATCCCGAACGGGTGGATAACCGTTAGCGCGCCTTGCATCGGCATTCGCTCCCCCGATTGGCCGCAATCACGCAAACAGCCCCTGCAGATATCGTTCGTCTGCAGGGGCTGTCATTATGTAGTGGGATAGGCGCTCAGTTCTCGTCATGCTGATGGTCCGCTTCGTCTTCTTCCTCGACGACGCCGATCGTCTCCGCCTCCCTACGGAACGTATGGAACACGCCGGCAGGCATGTTGAGCTCGGCGAACCCGGCCTCTGCTGCCTCGAGCACTTCGTCGAGGTCCCAGGCAATGAAATCCAGGTATCCCGCGAACAACCCAACGGCACCGCCGATGAACGTGACGGAATTCGAACCTGCGCGCTTCAAGATGGCGGATTCCAGCTTGTCGCGGAAATCCTCCACAGCTGCTGCCTTGTCCGTTCCCTCGATTGCCTCCATGGGCCAGCAGAAGAACCCCGGAACGGCCCCGTCGTTGTGGAACGAGTCCATCAGGTAATCTTCACCCAGATAGTACCCATCCAGAAGCGGCGGGCAGTTCGTGTAGCCCTTCACCACATCCAGGCGCCAGTCCGCCTCTTCGTCCGTATCCGGTTCGTTTTCATACACCGTATACGTATCCGTGATACGCGACGGGTCGTTGCTCAAGTCGAATCCTGCCTTCTCAAGTACAATAGGGAGCGAGGACAGCGGAATGCCGGCGGTGTCCTTCGGCGCATCCAAAACGGAGAACTCGTTGATCAGATCCATTGCGCAGATCTCGCCCAACGTGTGGTCCAGCAGCGCCGAGATAATCCACCAGGCTTGATCGTGCAAGCCGTTCTCCAGGAAGGGTTTCACGGCATCGGTGTAAAGCGCAATCTGGACATTGTCCTCGTCCCATTCCGCCCAACAGCGGACGCTGTCGGCCGTAACCTGCTCATCGTCGATATCGAGAGCGAAGCTTGTATCCACTTGACGACCGATTTCGACATCCCATCGCTCCAGAACGGATGCGGGCGCATGCTCCTTGAAGTACACGAGCTTGAACACCTCCGCCGGTCCGTCCTCGCATGTCAGCGTCAGCACGTATTTCTTGCCGTTGAAGGCCAGTTCAAACGAGGAATTCGAAAATGCGCGCGAAAGCAATTCGTCACATCGTTGGATGACTGTATCGGATGCATCCTCGTTCTCGGTTCCGTCTTCAACGGAAGGTCGGATGTCGGCTATGTCGGCCTGGATCATAGAACGCAGTTCCGCCTCGTTCTCTTGGAAATCCAACCAGGTGTCATGGACGCGTTCGCGAAACGATTCCTGGAAACGGGGCAACGACAGACGCTCAAAGCAGTCATCCAGCAGCTTCTGGGATTCCCGATCATCCGGCATGAGCTCCAATGCCTTGCGGAAATAGCGGGCAGCATCGCCATCGCGATCCAGCCAGTAGTTCGCAAAGCCCATGCGATAATTCCACTTGTGGTCTTCGGCAAGCGGTTCGTTCACGGATTCCAGCAACTGGAGCGCAAGGATATACAGATCTCTATCCTTTCCTTCGGCCATGTTCAGATACGCTCGCGCTGCCTCGCTTACGAGCTCGGGCGTCATCTGGTCCTCGTCCAATTCGGCAATAGCCTCGACTATCCCTTCATAATCCTTCAAGTCGTTCAGAATCTGAATTCGAGCCATCAAGTCCATAAGCGCTCCTTGTAGTTATTCGGATGCGAAAGAAATCGCTCTGTTATTTCACGACCATCACCGGACAATGTGCAAGCTTCAATACACGTTCGCTGACCGATCCCAAACGCAGCTTCTTGAATCCGCGGATACCGCGCGTGCCCATGACAATAAGGTCGACATCGTGCTCGTAGGCATATTTCACCAGCTCGTCGGCAGGGCGGCCGTACAACCGGACACCGTCAACCTTCGCTTCCGTCTTCTCGAAGAGCAGCATGGCGGGATACGCGATGCTGCCGCTTTGTATCTCATGGAAAATCTGGGGCGAATGAACGGCATCCAATTCCTGCTCGGCGGAGACGACATATACCAAATCGATTTCCATGTCGGGTTTCAGCATAGCCAAACCGCGGGCATATTCAGCAGCATGCATAGAACATTCCGAGCCGTCAACGGCGACGATGATATGATCGTACATACAAGAACCTCCTAGCTTGCAGGCGTCAGCTTCCGATTCTTATGGGGGCCGATTGCCTTATGGTCATGATACTTCGAATAGATAACAAGGATTATCGCCATTGCTGCAGCGGACATGCACGCCATGATCGCATACGAGATAACATAGCTTCCCAGCACATCCATCAGCACGCCGGGAACCAGGTTGAACAGGAAGCTGCCTGTTGCATACCCCACCTGGAACTTGCGGATGATCTCGCCACGCTCGTCCGACGTGGAAAGGTGCATGGACCAAACGGGGATTCCCACGCTGCCCACGGCAACACCGGCACCGTAGAGGATGACGCCCGCAATCGCGACTACGAAATTGCCGCTGACCGCAAGGCATAGCAAGACGAGGCCCACGGTGAAGCCGCCCAAGCTGATGATGGTGCCCTTGATTGCGCCCAGCTTGTCGAAAATTTCTCCGAAGCAGAATTTCGCCAACGTCAAGGCGATGCCGGTGACGGATATCATCAGCGCCGCAAAGGTATGGTCGTATCCTTCGGAGACAAGAAGCACGGAAATGAAGGTTGGCGCAGCAACGCAAATGGCGCCAACGAACATCATTGCAACAAAGAATGCGCGGAATGCGGGCTTCGGGAGCGAAACGCCTGTATCCAGTTCGACGGATTCGTCTCGATCCTTTTTGAGCAGATACTCTTCTTTTGCCTTCGGGTTGATATAGGCTTTCAATCCCATCTCCTCCGGACGGTTGCGTAGAAGCACCATGACCAAGCACCCGAGGGCAAGGGCAAGAAGGGATTCCGCTCTGAATGAGATGCTGAGCGAGAGCGAGTTGATGATGTTCTCGGCGATGATGGGAATGAGGATGTTGGCAACGCCGCTGCCCACCGCCGTGATGCCCACTGCCGTACCGACATCCGTCTTGAACCAACGGTTGATCAGCAGAGTGCATCCGATCATACCGCCGAGACCGTACCCGGCTCCGCAAACAGCGGCAGCAAGGCACAGCGTTGGGAACGTTGTCGCGAAGCTGAACAGCATGAAGCCGGCTGCGGTGCAAAGCGCTGCAATGAAACAACCCTTACGGCAATCGAGCACCGAATAGAATCGGCCGACAAAAATCATGCAAATTAGCGAAACGAGCGTTCTCACGCCGATAATGATGGATCCGGCGGCATCGCCGATACCCGGCAAGGCAACGATATACGGTTGGTAGACGCTGAACGAGGTGCTTGGAAGGCCGACATTGCAGAACATCAGGAGAAAGCAGCATAGAACGATGATCTTCTCATAATGTTGCTTCACTGTGTTGAAAGCCTCTTTTCTAGGTTGAAGGCAAAGCTTCCGTAAAGCGCGAAAGCAGGTTTGTCACGTCAATGGTACGCTTGTTAATTGTTACATACCTATTATTGTTTTCCGATCGTTTTGGTTTCTATTCGGTTGGCAGGAATCAAACTTCTTCTGCGGTATATCCAGCAGCTTGTATATTCGAGATCTAAGCGTGAGAAATGCTAGAAGAACAAAGAAGGACGGCCCGCAACCGAGCCGCCCTTCACATGCGATTCACAGTAGTTCTTAGTAGTTTTCGGCCTTCAGCTCGAAGTAAGACTGGGGGTGGTTGCAGACGGGGCAGATACCGGGAGCCTTCGGACCGACGACAACATGGCCGCAGTTCGAGCAGATCCAGATGCGATCGCCATCACGAGAGAACACGACATCGTCCTGAACGTTCTTCAGCAGCTGCTTGTAGCGCTCTTCATGATGCTTCTCGATGGCACCGACCATATCGAACAACGCAGCGATTTCCGTAAAGCCCTCTTCGCGCGCTTCCTTTGCGAACGTGGGATACATATCCGTCCACTCGTAGGCTTCACCGGCAGCGGCGTCTTCCAGGTTCTGCTCGGTGGAGTTGATGCCGCCTAGAATCTTGAACCAGATCTTGGCGTGTTCCTTCTCGTTGTTCGCAGTCTCTTCGAAGATTTTGGAAATCTGCACGTAGCCGTCCTTCTTTGCCTTCGAGGCGAAGTACGTGTACTTGTTACGCGCCTGAGATTCGCCAGCGAAAGCTGCCTGCAGGTTCTGCTCGGTCTTCGAGCCCGCAATCTTTTCGCCCAGCTTGGCATAACGGTCGTCTGCCATATCAGTCTCCTCACTGTTGGTTGAATAGCTCACGAGTGATTCCTTATCACCTCTATTCAGTCTACTTTGTTTTCGCACGCCGCGCACATCCTATTTCTACCTTACATGCAAACAGCGAAAGAATTGCCTGAGACCGCAACGCAGCCACTCGATCCCAGGCAATCGATCTTGTCGCCGGAATTGGCGGCATCTCTATTTGCTCTTCGACTACCGCCTTTGACCTTGCCGCTTCCCGATAACCGTTGCAATCTTTCCGTTTGTGCTCAGGTAGCGCAGCTTCGCCGCATAGCTGTTCGGCATTATCCTCTTACCCTTCTTCAGCGTTTTCACGGTTACCTTTATCATGGTGGTTTTTCCAGCCTTAATGTAAAGCTGTTTCTGTTTCACCACTGCGCCCTTGTTCTTGCCGTTTTCATAATGTACGCCTTGACCATTGCCCGAAATGCTGACTGCTTTTCAGATGCGTCTTAGTCCACTTGAAAGTCTTGTTGCTCTTGACGGTCTTACTCTTTTTGGGGTGTTCTTTTTAGCAGAGCCACTGTCTCAACATGATTAGTATGCGGGAACATGTCCACGGGACGAATGCGTGTGAGCGAATAACCAAGGCGCTGCAGCATTTGGACATCTCGGACCTGCGTTTCAGGATTGCAGCTGATATATACCACCCGATGCGGTGCAAGCACTCCCACTGCCTCGATGAATTCCGGTGTGGAGCCAGCGCGCGGTGGATCCATAAACAGCACGTCTGCCTTCTGTCCGTCGGATGCCATATGGCGCATGAAAGGACCGGCATCCTCGGCAACGAATTCTGCATTGCGAATGCCGTTATGGCGGGCATTGCCGAGCGCATCCTCTATGGCCGCAGCCACTTTATCTACGCCGATTACGTGTGCTTTCGATGCGATGGAAGCCGCAACCAGCCCGATGGTCCCCGTGCCGCAATATGCATCGACAACGGTCGGCGCATCAAAGTCCTCCAATCCCGCAAAGCCCATAGCAATACGGTAGAGTACTTCTGTCTGCCGAGCATTCACCTGATAGAACGACCGGGATGAAATTCGAAAGCTCAACCCGCATAACGTGTCAAGGATAAAGCCAGGACCATAGAGCGTATGCTCCGTTACGCCCAGAATAGCATTCGTGACCTGCGGATTCACATTCTGTACGATGGTAGTGACCTGTGGGCAGCGCTTTACCAGCTCGCGGCAGAAGTTCTTAGCTCCCGGGAAAGCCTCCTTCGCCGTAACCAGCGTAACAAGAATCTCTCCGCTTTCGTGACCGACGCGGATGACCACGTAGCGCAGAAATCCCGTCTGACGGTCCTCGTCGTATGGCTCGATGCCGAATTTCGCGCAAAGCGAGCGAATGGCCAGCACGATAGATCTACCGGCCGGATGCTCTACCTTGCAGTGGTCGATTGGAACGATGCGATGCGTTCCCGCGGCAAATAGGCCGCACCGAATGCCGGTTATAGGCAGCGTATGACGGCTAGAACGCTTACTTTTTGGCGAAGAAGAGCTGCGCTGCAGAGCTTTCCTATCGGGTGCGAACGGACTGGTGATCTTGTCGCGGAAGGCAAAAGGATCTTCCATGCCGGCAATGGGTTCCAACAGACAATTCGCGGGAGCAATGTCTTCGTATAAGGATGCGATGAATCGCTGCTTTCGCTGAAGCTGCGTGCGATACGGCACACCCAGCAGCGTGCAGCCGCCGCATGCAAGCGCTTGCGGGCATAGGCGAAGCGCTGACTCTTCAATTGCAGATGCCGGCCTTTGAATCGTATGGGCGGACTTTCCCGCATGCGGCTGCAGAGCCTTTGCAAATTTGCTGCCTGTTTGCTTGTTCCGGCTTCCGGCTTTCGTGCGACGATGCTTGCCGGATTTTTGCTGTTCTGTCTTTTTACTCATAGAAGTATTTTTGCCGATTGGAGGCTTAAGCGAAAGGGGCAAGTGCGCCGCAAAAGTAAAAAGGGCGCTTCTTTGCAAGAAGCGCCCTTCGAATCGGTGTCGTTGGCTTTGCCGAGATTAGCTCAAGGCGTTGTCGACATAGTCGACAACCGGCTGTTTGCCGATTGTGTCCAGGTGCGAACGGTCAATGTGCCAGCACTCCGTCTGCGGAAGGCCCTCGATGCGGTTCGCGATAAAGACTGGGTTCTCCCCCTTATTCCGCTGCCGTTCGTAGTCTTCCAGCGCCTTGAACGCCCACTTACCCAAAATGAGTATGACGATAAGGTTTTCGATGGCCATGAAGCCCATGGTGATATCTGCCAGATTCCACGCCAAATCGAAGCTGGACAGGCAGCCCAGCCACACCGCTGCCAGGCACGTTACGCGGAAGATGGTCAGCACGGCCTTGTTCTTCGTGATGAACATGATATTGCCTTCGGCATAGAAGTAGTTGCCCAAAAGGGACGAGAAGGCGAAAGCGCACACGGCGAAGGTGATGAAATGAATACCGACCTCCCCTACCTCGTTCGCGACAGCGGCCTGGACCAGCGTCATGCCGGTCAGGTCACCGACGCCGCCGGCCTTCACGTAGAACACCATGATCATCAGGGCGGAGCACGTGCAGATCAGCAGCGTATCGATGTAAACGGAAAGAGACTGCACCAGACCCTGCTTCACCGGGTGGGAAACGGATGCCGTTGCTGCGGCATTGGGGGCAGAACCCATGCCGGCCTCATTGGAATACAACCCGCGCTTGATGCCGATAACGAACACGGATCCTGCGAAACCGCCGAAGATCGACTGGAAGTCGAATGCATACGCGTTGATGAACCAGAATACGGAACCCAAGACATCCAGGTTCGTGAACACGACGAAAAGGGCAAGTCCGATGTAGGTGAAGGCCATAACCGGCACGATGATGGAGGTGATGTTCGAGATCATCTTCGAACCGCCAAAAATCACGAAGGCGAAAAATGCAGCCGTGATGATGCCAATACCCATGGCGGCCATCTGAGCATCGCTCTCGGAGAAATAGTACTGCAGGGCGCTGGTCATGTTATATGCCTGCAGGCCGTTGAAGCCGTAGGCATAGCATAAGATGAGCAATACGGCGAACAGCACGCCCAGACCGCGCTTGCCCAGGGCCTGCTCGATGTAATAGGCAGGTCCGCCGCGGAATTCGCCGTCTTTGCCGCGGACTTTCCAAATCTGCGCCAGAGTGGATTCCACGAAGGCAGATGCGGCACCGAGGCAGGCCATGAGCCACATCCAGAAAACGGCGCCAGGGCCGCCAGCGGCAATGGCTACGGCTACGCCGGCGATGTTGCCGGTGCCTACGCGGGATGCCGTGGAGACCATCAGCGCCTGAAACGAGGAGATGGAGTGCTTGCCGGGAACGTGCTTCTTCTCCACGAGCTGAGTGAACATATCTTTGATCAGGCGAAATTGGACGCCCCTGGTGCGAATCGTGAAATAGATTGCACAGAAGACCAGCATGAACACCAGAAGATAGGTGTACATCATGGTATCGATGTTGCCTGTGACATCGATAAGGGTCGCCATGAGGCTGTCGCTCATGTTTGAACCTTTCTATATATGCCGATAATGGGAAGTGCGCGAGTATGAAAACCGTATAGGCGCACAACTTTTTACTCTACCGCAAATTTGTGTAAAATACCTATTGCATTTTGCTTACCTGGCGTTTTGAGGCATTTTTGTCGGCAGATGGCAAGAACAGAAAGGTTTGTGCAAAGCGCAGCTCATTCAATGGGAATAGGCTGAAAAGCGGTTTCGCCCTTCTGGACAAGAGCGCGTCCTTGGCAGAAATCCTCGATGCCCGCGCAGACATTTTCGGCCTGTGCGGCACTGCTGCGAACGACCAGGGTCACTACATCCGTGTATTCGGTCGATATGACGGAGAGCATGCTGTGTTCGAGCCAATGGCTCAGCGGGTCGAAATCCGGGTACTCGATTACTACTTCGATATCGCAGCAGCGTTCCATCCTTACCAGACGCGCGCGTTGCAGTGCGCGTTGCGATGCGGTGGTGTAGGCGCGAACCAAGCCGCCCGTGCCAAGAAGGGTGCCGCCGAAATAACGCGTGACGACGCAGGCGATATCGAACAGCGCGGCATGCTGCAGCACATTCAACGTCGGAACGCCCGCGGTTTTCTGAGGCTCCCCATCATCGGAATACCGCACGCGATTTTGCTTGCGCAGTATATAGGCGTAGACGTTGTGACGAGCCATGGGATTTTCGGAACGGATCTTGTCGATGAACGCAAGCGCATCCTGCTCCGTTTCCACGTGGCGAATACATCCGATGAAGCGGCTTTTCTTCTCCTCGTATTCGCCGATGGATTCACCCTGGACGGTGTTGTAGGATTCCTGCGCCATTCGCGGTAAATCTCCATTTCAACATACTCATATTATGCTGCGCACGGCGCCATGCAGCGTAATCCGATCACGCAAGTGTACTCTACCTCGTTATATAGAAAACGAAAGATTAAATTAGTTAAATATATTGGCCTGCGCATTTGTGGATACCTACAATAGTTGCTAAAGAAATCCGTAATGCCTGATATGGGGCTCATGAGGAAGGAGCAGCGGATGCAAGCGTTGGACATCAAAGGGGTGAAAATCGGCGAGGGCGTGCCCAAAACCATCATCTCCGTCATGGATCCGGATATCGAGGGTGCGCTCGCCACGATCGAGAAGGGCAAGCAGGCGGGCGTCGATTGCTTCGAGTGGCGCATCGACTTCTCCGATGATGTGAATGATGCCGCCAAAGTCGCCGAAGGCAGCAAGAAGCTTGCCGCAGCACTGCCCGACAATCCCCTGCTGTTCACCTTCCGTTCCGAAAGCCAAGGCGGTCAGCTCACCTTCTCCGTAGAGGATTATGTTGCCTTGAATAAGGCTGTAATCGAGGCTGAAGCTGTCGATCTGGTGGACATCGAATCCTGGATCGGTGATGCCGCGGTATTGGAACTTGTGGATTGCGCGAGACGGCATGGTGTGAAGACCGTTATCAGCTATCACAATTTTGCCGGTACCCCTTCGCAGGAATGGATGATAAATCTGCTTACCCATTTCGTCGATCTGGGCGCTGACATTCCGAAGATCGCCGTCATGGCACAAAATGCTGCCGACACGCTGAAGCTGCTGGGAGCCACCGAGGAGGTTTCTCGCCTGCATTTCAACGGCCCGCTGCTGACCATGGCCATGGGCCGCGACGGCAGCATATCCCGCCTTTCCGGCGAGCTGTTCGGCAGCGCGTTGACGTTCTGCGCGCTTGAAGACGCCTCGGCGCCGGGCCAGGTGGATGTGAAGCAGGCGAAGCGCATGATGCAGGACCTGCATAACATCCTCTCGTAATTCGGATGTATCGACTGCTTGAGACGGTCGATATGGATATACGATACAAATACCCAAGCAAGCTATTACGATAAGGAGCTTTCTGACTATGGATATCAATGTTACCGGTGAAACGCACCTGATCAGCCTTATCGGCAAACCGATTCGCCATTCCATGTCGCCTGCGACGCATACACTTTCCTTTAAGAAATGCGGCATAAACGCCGTGTACGTGGCCTTCGAGATTGATCCTGACGATCTGCCCGCCGTGCTGGATGCCATGCGCCGCATGGATGGTTGGGACGGATCGAACGTAACCATGCCCTGCAAGCAGGCAATCATCCCCCATTTGGACGGCCTGTCTGACGCGGCAAAGTTGATGGGTGCTGTGAACGTCGTTCAGAAAACCGAGGACAAGAAGTTGATCGGCCACAACTCCGATGGCCAAGGCTTTATGGATAACTTGAAAAAGCACGGTTTCGATCCCAAGGGCAAAACTATGACGTTGACCGGTGCGGGCGGAGCGGGCTCGGCCATCCTGGTCCAGGCGGCGCTCGACGGCATTTCTACGCTGCACGTATTCTGTCGTGAGGGCGGGCCTTCGTATCAGCATGTTGAGGAACTTGGTCCCCGTGTTTCCTCCGAGACCGGCTGCAACGTCATCCTGCATTCATTCGAGAAAAAAGACGAAATGAGGCAATGCGTTGCCGAATCCGATGTACTGGCTAACGCCACCCCTGTCGGCATGGGCCACGAATGCACGGACACCCCCGTTCCCGCCGACTTCTTGAAAGAAGGCATGTTTGTCGCCGATGCTGTTTATCTGCCGCGCGTGACTCAGCTTCTGCAGGATGCAAAGGCGAAAGGATGCACGATCGTTCCCGGTATCGGCATGATGAACGAACAGGCTGCCATCGGCGAGCGTATCTGGTATGGCATCGAGATGCCTACGGAGGAAGTTGCCGAGGAGCTGAATTCCTCCAAGGCGTAACCGTTCTTGCCTTACCTCATAGCAACGTATGCCCGATGTTGCTGTCATATGCATCGCTGCGAACCCCTTTCGCTTTTGCGGGAGGGGTTCTTTTTTCTCGCAGTGATTTGCAGCACGTTTAGAGAAGAAGAGGAATCGCATCTGCATGTATACTATGCATAAGAATGGCTGTCACTTATTCATATTTGCACGTTGCATATCATTACGAAGTATTTCCCCTAGCGGCTGTACATCTCTAATCTGAAGTTATCAGCATAGTGAAACCCGTGAGACGAGAGGAGCCGTTCCATGGCACCGAAGTTCTACCATTACGACATGAATCAGTGGAAGCGACACTGGGACGACGTACGCTACTGCAATCGGGATGAGCGCCAGAAGATGGATATCATTATTCCTGATGAAGGGGATGGCCCTTTTCCTCTCATCGTCTTCGTTCATGGCGGCGGCTGGGTTTCCGGCGACAAGCGCGAAAATACCATGCCCGGAGCATTCAAGGCGATATCGCAAGGCTATGCACTCGCCTCGGTGGAATATCGCCTTGCCCCAGCTGTCACCTGGCCCATGCCGCTCTACGATGTGAAGGCCGCCATCCGCTTCCTTCGCGCTCATGCCGATGAGTACCGGCTGAAGACCGACAAGATAGCCGTTTGGGGTAACTCCGCCGGCGGGCA
>USAB01000010.1 GCA_900552585.1 uncultured Coriobacteriaceae bacterium | reverse complement strand
CACCTTGCCTCGCAGGAGCTGCTGGAGATGCGTGAGGACATTCGCGCCTACGTGGAAAATGACGGCGTGCTGCTGGCCATCTGCGGTGGCTATCAGATCCTGGGTCGCGAATGGCTGCTGGGCGACGAGATGCTGGAAGGCCTGGGCATCCTGAGCATGACCACGAAGCGCGCGGAAGGCGGCAGCGGCAACCGGCTTATCGGCAACATCGTGCTGGACAGCCCGCTGGCGGAACGCCCGGTGGTGGGCTACGAGAACCATGCCGGCCGCACGTACCTGGATCCGGACGGCCAGCCGTTCGGCAAGGTGGTCGGCGAAGGCCATGGCAACAACGACGATTCCGGCGCCGACGGCATGCTCTATCGCAACGTCGTGGGCTCGTACCTGCACGGCCCGCTGCTGGGCAAGAACCCCGAAGTGGCCGACCATCTGATTGCGAAGGCCGTGGAGAGCCGCACGGGTGCGCCCGTGCATCTGCCGCGCATGGCAGATGCGGTGGAGCTGGCGGCGAACGCGTATATGGCAAAGCGCTGCGGCGCCTAGCACGTGGCGCTTCGCGCAGCGGGGATAATCGAAGGGCCTGGCACGTTGCTGCCGGGCCCTTCTTGCCGTTCGGGGGGGGCGTCTTTGCCGCGATGACGGAGGACCGCCTGCGTGCAGTGCGTGCCGCGGGACGGGACGCACGGACGGGATGTTCGCCCGGGCATGCAGCGCCGAGTACTCACAAGCTGGCGTCGCTGCAGGCCGCTATTGCAGCGCGTCCTTCAGGCGCTGCATGGTTTTGCCGAACATGGCGCCGTTCAAGTCGCTCTTGAACCCGCTTTCATCCGACAGCTTCCATTCGCCATCCGATTTCTGCAGCTGCACGGTGATGCTCGTGCTGCTGGTGCTGTTTCCCGCCTTGTTCAGGGCATCCGTCAGGTATCCGTCCACGGTTTCCCGGAGCCTCTTCGTCTCCTTGGCCTTCTGGAGCTTCTTCAGCTCCTTCGCGTTGTCCGTCATCGACTTCGCAAACGTGTCTAAGGACGTCGAGAAATCCTGCGCCGTCACGGAAACGGTGGCCGTTGCCGAGCTGCCCGCCACCTGGATGGAATCGATGTTGTAGCTGTATCCCTTCAGCAGCGTTCCTACGTAGTCGCCCAACTTCACGTGGTACGCATCCAGCACCGTTTCCTGGTTCAGCGTATCTGTAATCTGCTGCAGATCGTCGTCGTTGATGGTCAGGTTCTCGTCCAGAACCGCGCGGACTTCCTGGTCGTCGTTCGCGCCGCACCCGGTCAGCGCCAGGGCGAACAGCGCTGTGAGGGCAAGGGCAAGGACGACGGGGAACAGGCGGGTTCTGGCGTGGGTCATAGGGTCTCCTTCATGCGGTGCGGTTTCAACGGTGTTCGAAGGGATGGGGCAGTCCGTAAACGACTGTCGTATTTCCATAGTATCAAGTTTCAGATGCCGGGCTGCATTCCTCCGCATTCTTAACGGGATGTTCTCGCCGTAACCGGATAACCTAGATTACTCTGAAAAAGATATGGCAGTGTTGCGCAGGTTCGCTACAGTTATCTGGTAATCGTGTACGGATGGCGGTTTCTCCTTGCGCGGGTGCGTTTCCGTAAGAGACAATCGTGGCATGAGTGCACAGTACCCACAAGAGCGCGGCGGCAACCGTCCCAGCGGTCGTCGCAGCAACCGCGCCTATTCGGCCGAATCCCGAAGGCCCGTCTCGCGCCGGGCACGCGACCGCCAGAATGCGGGCGGGGCGAACAGCCGCCGCGTCGCGCAGGAGGCATCGGCCTATTCGCTGGATCCCAATGCGGACAATTCCGAATACCAGAAGTATTCGCGCAGCGCCGCGGCATCGCGGCATTCTGCCCGCAGCAAGGCGCGTGAATTCGAATCCAGCGGCCATTACGTGGGCCAGGCGCGCAAGCGCCGCAAGCGCCGCCGCATCCTGGCCGTCGTCCTGTCCTCGCTTGCCGTGATCCTGGTGGCGGGCGTGGCGGTTGCCGGCGGATGGCTGGCGAAGATCAACGGTAACTTGAATTCCGGCATCGATAGCAACCTGGCTGCGATGCTTTCCGGCAACAGCGCGGCATCCCAGCCGTCATATTTCTTCATCTTGGGCACGGACGAATCCGAAGCGCGCGACAACGACTCCAGCTTCGGCGGCACGTTCCGCGCCGATACCATCATCCTAGCGCGTGTCGATCCCATCTCTAAGAAGGTCGCGTTGGTGTCCATCCCGCGCGATACGCGCGTTGACCTGGGTGGCGATTACGGCGTGCAGAAGATCAACGCGGCATCCACGCTGGGCGGCGCATCGCTTGCCGTGCAAGCGGTCGAGAACCTGACCGGCGTGGATGTCGACCACTATGTGGAAGTGAACTTCGACGGCTTCGAGGGCATCGTCGATTCGCTCGGCGGCATCGAGGTGAACGTGCCCATCGACATCAACGACAGCGAGGCAGGCGGCTCGCTGAAAAAGGGTAAGCAGACGCTGAACGGCAAGCAGGCGCTCATCCTGTGCCGATCGCGCCACTCGTACGACAGCGTGGGCGCCGGCGACGTCTACCGTTCCGCGAACCAGCGCCTGGTGCTGACGGCCATTGCGAAGAAGATGATGAGCAGCGATGCCGCCACCATCGCGAATACCGTGTCCACGATGTCGGAATATGTGACCACGGACCTCAGCAGCACGGATATCCTGGCGCTGGCCCAGACGTTCCAGGGCTTCGATACGGATTCGAACATGTATACGGCGCAGTTCCCCACCACTTCGCAATACCTGGACAACGTTTGGTACGAGGTGGCGGACACGGATACGTGGTCTGCCATGAAGGAGCGCATGGATGCCGGCGAGTCCCCGGCCGAATCGAACGAGGTGGACTCCACCACGGGAACCGTCCTGGCAACTACCGGCAATTCAAGTTCTAGCTCCAGCTCGAGTTCCAGCTCTTCCGGATCGTATTCCGGCAAAGTGTCCGTCCTGAACGGCACCTCCACGTCCGGGCTGGCCTCGAAGGCGGCCAGCACCATCTCGAATCTGGGATTCACCACCAGCACCGGCAACGCCAACACGCAGGACTATACCTCTACGATTGTCGTGTACAACGACGACTCGCATCAGAAGGGCGCGAACGCCATCGTGAGCGCGCTCGGCTGCGGATCGGCCGTGAAGAACGATGGCAGCTATACCGTGAGCGGCAAATTCCTGGTAGTGCTGGGCTCGGACTACAGCGGCTAACCGGCTGCGCGGCGCAAACGGCGGCGGCCCGCGGATAATGCCCGGGGCAACTGCCGTAAGCGCCGGTGGGCGCAGGCTGCGCTCTTCATGAGCGCAATCTATTTATGGTACGGTTCGCCGCGCGATATCTTATGCGCGCGGTAAATCTGCTCCAGCAGTACCACGCGCGCCAGGTTGTGGGGGAGAGTGATGGGCCCGAAGCTCATGCGCTCGTCCGCGCGATCCTTCACGGTAGGCGTCACGCCGTCGCTCCCGCCAACGACGAACGCCACGTTCGATGTGCCGTGCAGGGCCAGGTCGTCCAATTTGTGCGACAGTTCCGTACTGGATGTTTCCCTGCCCTTGATGTCCAGAAGGATGACATGCGTGTCGGCGGGCAGCTTGTCAAGCGCTGCGCATATGCCCGCTTCCTCGCGTGCGGGATTGCTGTCGGGCACTTCGCGAACGGTCGTATCCGTATAGCTGCCCAGCCGCTTCAGGTACTCGGCGCAGGCGTCCTTCCAGAAGCGCTCCTTCAGTTTTCCGACGGCGATGACGGTGGTTTTCTGCATGGTTCTCGCTTCCGATTGCGGCGGCCGATAATCCCATTGTCACACGTCTGCCATGTTTCCGACACGTGAAATGGTCTGTGGTTTTGCGCGAAAATGGCGCTGCGCCTGCGAAGCCCTGTTGGGCGTAGCTATAATATGGCGAAAACTTTTCCGGGCGGCTGCCGAACAACGTGTGGCAGCGTAACGCCCGATTACCACGAATGGAGGAACCCGCATGTCTATGCCCGCACCGAAGGCCGATGCAAAGGCGGATGGCCGCACCACCCTGGAGCTGGGTCCGGTTCTGCCGATGACCGCGGAAGTGAAGGACGACCACCTGTTCATCGGCGGCGTCGACATGGTGAAACTGGCGAAGGAGCAGGGCACTGCCCTGTACGTGTTCGATCAGGCCGATTTGGAACATCGCATGGAGTCTTATCTGAACGCCATGCGAGTGCAGCATCGGAATTCCGATGTGCTATACGCCAGCAAGGCATTCCTGAACAAGGCTGTGCTGCAGATTGTGGCCGATAAGGATCTGTGCCTTGACGTCTCCGGTGGCGGTGAGCTGGCTATTGCACGCGCCGCGGGCTTTCCCATGGAGCGTGTGTTCGTGCACGGCAACAACAAGACTGAGCAGGAATTGTGTGAGGCGCTTGATGCCGGCGTCGGACGCATTGTGCTGGATTCCCGTATCGAGCTTGACCGCGTGAACCGTTTGGCAGGTGAACGCGGCATGGTGCAGGACGTGTACATGCGCATCACGCCCGGCGTCGAGGCGGATACGCATGAATATATCCGCACGGGCTGCGAGGATTCGAAGTTCGGCTTCACCATGTTGGGCGACTTCGCGTTCAAATGTGTGAAGGATGTGCTGGACGCTCCAAACGTGCGCTTGGCCGGCTTGCATATGCATATCGGCTCGCAGATCTTCGCCTTGCATTCGTTCGACGAGGCCATCGCCGTCATGGTGGACATGATGAAGCGCATCAAGGAAACATACGGCTACGAGATTGACGAGCTGGACGTGGGCGGCGGCCTGGGCATTGCCTATATGGCCGACGATAAGCCCTCCTCGGTGGAGGATTTCGCGAACGTGGTCGTGCCGGCCGTCATAAACCGCTGCCGCGAGGCGGGGCTGAAGGAGCCGCGCATCCTGTGCGAGCCCGGCCGCAGCCTGGTGGCGAACCCCGGTGTCACGCTGTATACCGTGGGCATTCTGAAGACGTTGCCGAATATCCGCAAGTACGTGGCCATCGACGGCGGCATGTCCGACAACATCCGCACGGCGCTGTACCACGCGGATTACGAGGCCGTCATTGCGAACAAGGCCGCCGAACCCCGCACGGAAATCGTGACGCTCTGCGGCAAGCATTGCGAAAGCGGCGACGCCGTGGTGCTGGACGGCTCGCTGCAGCATCCCGAGATCGGCGACATCGTCTGCGTGTTCGCCACTGGTGCATACTGCGCTACCATGGCAAGCAACTACAACGGTCAGCCGCGCCCGGCCGTGGTGTTCGTGAAGGACGGCAAGGCGAAGGTCGTGCAGCGTCGCGAGACGTATGCCGACCTGATGGCACGCGATCTGGTTTAACAAACGCGCAATACGGCACGTGCCGTATACTGTGATAACTGCATTCCGCCTTCGGGCGCGTCATTGGAAGGAACGGCACATGAGCGTGAAGATCGGATTGGTCGGCACCGGCACGGTCGGCGGCGGCTGCATCGATATCATCCAGAAGCACAAGAATGATTTCAAACATCGCTACGGCATCGATATCGAGCTGGCACGCGTGTGCTCGCTTGATAAGAGCCAGGCAGACGCCCATGGCGTGGGCCATCTGTTCACGGATAATTTCCATGACATCATCGACGATCCGGATATCGACATCGTAATCGAGCTCATCGGCGGCACCACGTTCGCGAAGACCGTTGTCATGGACGCCCTGAATGCCGGTAAGAACGTGGTCACGGCGAACAAGGCGCTCATGGCTACGTACGGCGCGGAGGTATTCGCCGCCGCCGAGGCGAACGATACGCAACTGGAGTTCGAAGCCAGCGTGGGCGGCGGCATCCCCATTATCGGACCGCTGAAGTACTCGCTGATTGCGAACGAGATCGACAGCGTCATGGGCATTGTGAACGGCACCACGAACTACATGCTTACGCGCATGGAGCAGGAGGGCCTTGATTACGACGAGGCTCTGGCGCATGCCCAGGCGAACGGGTATGCCGAGGCAGACCCCACGGCCGACGTCGACGGTTTCGACGCGGCGGCGAAGATCGCCATTCTCGCGTCGCTCGCTTTCAATTCTCGCGTGACCATCGACCAAGTGTATACGGAAGGCATCCGCGGCCTGAGCCCCATCGATATGGCCACGGCCAAGGAGATGGGCTATTGCGTGAAGCTGCTGGCCATCGCGAACCGCACGGACAAGGGCGTGGAGGTTCGCGTGCATCCCACCATGCTTCCGCTGACGCATCAGATGGCCACGGTGAACGGCGTTGACAACGCCATCTACCTCACGGGCGATTCCGTGGGCAAGGCCATGTTCTTCGGCCCGGGTGCCGGTGCGGGCGCGGCGGCAAGCGCCGTTATGGGCGATGTGCTGGATGTGGCGCGCAACATCCAGATGGGTATCGGCACCATTGCAGGCGACGCATGCGTGGATCAGCTGCCCATCGTTCCCATGGATGAAGTGGAGACGAAATACTACCTGCGTCTTCGCGTGCACGACCGCCCCGGCGTGCTGGCGGCAACGTCCGGCGCTTTTGCGAAGCACGGTGTGTCCATCCGTTCCATGCGCCAGAAGGGACAGCCGCGCGGCGGCATCGTCGACATTGTGTACGTGACGCACACGGCCGCCGAAGCCGACATGCGCGATGCACTGCGCGATATCGTTCGCCTGGACAATGTATTGGCAGATGGTTCGCGCGCGGTGGTTATCCGCGTGGAAGAGGAATAGCCAATAGCTATCGTCTTACAGATCTATCCTTCATGTAATCTAAACAATTCAATACATTTGTATGAGGAGCCGGCATTATGCCGGCCCTTATTTTTACCGGGACATTTTTGTAAAACATGCATTTGACCAGGAGATTCTAATTTAGAAATACCCCCTCCGGTGGGGGTAATTATCCAACCAAATGAATATGTCAATAGATAGTGGGAAACGCTTATGAATCGTTTATTATCGTATCTAGGTGAAATAACTATGAGAATGCTGCGGAAAAAGTCGTGATGTTGGGGCATTGACGCCCTTACCGTCCCAAGCCGGCAGTGCAGAGACGACAAAGGGAAGGTGTGGCAAACATGAGCGCGCAAATGGGAGCTCGTACGGATGCGATTCTGCGATGGGGGGGTGCGCTGGTTCCTTGCGACCCTGGTAGCGGTTTTCGCAGCGCTGTACTTTACGGCACTGCCATCTTACGCTGCCGATACCCAGATGGAGCCGGCACATTCGAAGACCTTAAAGGATAACGGCGACGGCACCTCGACCCTCAGCCTGAGCGTTACGGGCGATTCCACATTGTCCACCACGTCCAGCAAAGCCGACGTCATCGTGGTGCTGGATCGTTCTGGCTCGATGTCGTGGGGCACCGGCAGCGGCTATCGTTCGCGGTTGCAGGTTGCAAAGTCGGCCATCAACAGCCTGGCAGATACGCTGTTGGCGAACAACACGGCTTCCGACCCCGATAAGATTCGTCTGAGCCTGGTGACGTTTGCGAATTACGCCACAACGGACATTACGAATACGGCCAGCCTCAGCAGTTTCCAGAACACCGTGAGAAGCATACGGGCAGATGGCGGCACGAACTGGGAAGATGCGCTGGCTGCCGCAAACAGTATCCAAACGCGCGATGGAGCGAAGAAATACGTGATCTTCGTTTCCGATGGCGACCCGACGTTCCGCAACACGCAGGGCAATCGCCAATTCTGGCAGAGCCGTGCCGACTATGAGGGCCATACCAGCGGCGGCCATACGTATTACGGCACCGGCGATTCCGACGACTACAGCAACAACTACAACTATGCGTTGCAGGTTGCCCAGACCATCGCGGGCGGTGGATCCGAGCTGTATTCCGTGGCTGCATTTGGCGATGTGTCGGATATGCAGTCTTTCAGCGAATCTGCTACCGGCCGCACCGATCGCTATTACTCGGCAGATGATCAGGATGCCCTGAACAACGCCTTTTCCGCCATCGTCCAGTCCATCACGAACAGCTTCGGTTACAAAAGCGTGAAGATCACGGACGGCGTGACGGACGTCACTTCGTCCACCGTTCTCCAGAGCGGGACGACCGCTTCCGATTTCACCTATACGATCACGGATCCCGACGGAAAAGCGACAACCATCGCCTTGGATTCGGACGGGAATATCAAGACCATCAACGGTAAGACAAGCGATGTCACGCTGACCGACAGCACCGGTGCCTCCTATACCCTTGGTATCGGTGATCCGTTCCCAGCGGCATCGGCTTCCGATAAGACGGTAACGTGGGATCTTTCCGCCCTCGGCCAGCTTCTGGATGGCTATGAGTACAAGGTCAGCTTCAAGGTGTGGCCCAGCCAGGATGCCTACGATACCGTGGCGGCATTGTTGAACGGCACGAAGTCGTGGGATGACGTCGATCATGCGCAATATACGCGCACGGAAAACAGCGACGGGTCGTACAGCTATGCCCTGAAGACGAATACGCAGGCAAAGGTCGATTACACCGCGGTGAAGACCATCGACGACAGCCACGGCGGCACCACGACGGAAGAGACTTCAGGTTCGGCTGACTACGACCAGCCCGACCCGATAAAGCTCGTCTCTGATTCCATGGGCGTCTCGAAGAAGTGGGTGGGTGATACCGCGCTTGCCGACGATGCATCGGTAACGCTTGAACTCTACATTGATGGGCAGCCGAGCGGCAAGACCGTGACGCTGAACGCCGATAACAAGTGGAAGGCAAACGTCCATATTGCCCCCGGTCTCGAGGCTGACGGTCAGACGCTCAACGGGGGTCATGATTACACGCTGAGCGAGCAGTCCACCACGGACAGCCGCTTCGAGTACAGCGCCGAGACCGCGCACCCGATGATCGTGGACGGCAAGCTTGCCGTATCCGATACGGATGGCAATTCTGCGCTGACGGCGACGAACATCCTGAAGAGCTCGTTGAATATCACGAAGACGGTGAAGGATGCAAGCCATGACGGCAGCGCCGATGCCGACACGCTGTTCACCTACACTATTACGGTGAACGATGCGGCGAACGGCGAAATCTGGTTCTCCATCGGAAAAGACGGCAAGACCCAGATCTTCGATGCCGATCAGATCGCGCAACGTGTCAGCGGCGCCCAGGCAGAACAGGATAGCGATGGTAAGTACACCGGCTATTTCTATGCTGCCAGTGGAACCCAGGTGACGGTGAAGGTGAAGGATGGCGAAAACATCTACTTTCCCACGTTGACTACGGGAAGCACCTATACCGTTACCGAGGAAACGCCGGCCGTTGGCTATGAGAACACAAACATTATCAATGACGGAGGAAGCGCCACCAACGCTGTCCCCACCGCTACGGGTACGATCGAAAAGAACAACTCGGCCTACACGGTGGGCTATACGAACACGTTCGATTCCGTCTCTCTTTCCGGCAGCGATGCGCTGAAGGTGACGAAGAACGTGACCGGGCGCAATGCTACGGAGCAGTTCGCATTCGCGCTGACGCCGGATGCCGACACGCAGGCTGCAATCGACAACGGCTCTATCAAGGTGGCAGACGGCGCGAACCAGGCGAGCACATCTACGAAGGGCTATATCTCGAAAGACGGCTTCGAGACGGTATCGTTCGGCAAATACACCTTCTACAAGGAGGGCACGTACCATTTCACAGCGGACGAGACCACCGAAACTTCTGCGCCGGGATGGACCTACGATAGTTCCACACATGACATCACGGTGACCGTGGCAAAGGGCGCTGACGGATCGCTGACGGCATCGACCGAAGGCAACAACCCCGTGT
The DNA here is from genome assembly GCA_900552585.1 of uncultured Coriobacteriaceae bacterium. GTDB lineage: Bacteria > Actinomycetota > Coriobacteriia > Coriobacteriales > Eggerthellaceae > UMGS1519. Next base: position 19,704 of record USAB01000010.1, on the reverse strand, counting down.
TCACCAACTCCTATGCGGCGGCCCCCGTCGCCGCCAAGATCCCGGTGACGAAGAAGCTCGACGTCTCCGACGGCCTGACGGCCCCCGACATCTCCGGCAAGTACACGTTCACGCTCAAGGCCGCGACCGAGGGCGCCCCGATGCCCGAGAAGACGTCCCTGGCCAACCCGGACGCTGACGGCGGCACCGTCGAGTTCGGCGACATCACCTACACCAAGCCCGGCACCTACCGCTACACCGTGACCGAGTCCGGCTCCGTCGCGGGCGTGGCCAACGACCCGGTGCCCGAGCGCACCGTCCAGGTCGTCGTGGCCGACGACGGCCACGGCCAGCTGACCGCCACCGTCAACGGCGGCAGCGAGATTGGCTTCACGAACACCTACACCGTCGGCGAGGCGAAGGCGCGCATCGACGTGGTGAAGAGCCTGCGCAGCTCCGACGGCCTGGTGCCGCCTGACATCTCCGGCAAGTACACGTTCACGCTGGCCGCGGTGACCGAGGGCGCGCCGATGCCCGAGAAGACGTCCCTGTCCAACCCCGATGCGGCCGGCGGCAGCATGGCCTTCGGCGACATCGCCTACGACAAGCCCGGCACGTACGAGTACACCGTGACCGAGTCCGGATCCGTGGACGGTGTGACGAACGATCCCGATGCCACGAAGAGCGTGACCGTCGTCGTCAAGGACAACTCCGACGGCACCATGTCCGCCACGGTCAACGGCGGCAAGCAGCTGGTGTTCGAGAACACGTACAAGGCCAGCCCCGCGACCGCGACCATCTCCGCGAAGAAGGTCCTTGCGGTGGCCTCGGGCGACAACGCCCCCGACATCGCCGGCAAGTACACCTTCGAATTGCAGGCAATCGACAACGCCCCGCTGCCCGAGACCACCCAGGTGACCAACCCGGACGCTGACGGCGGCACCGCGGAGTTCGGGAAGATCGAGTTTACGAAAGCGGGTACCTACCACTACACCGTGACCGAGTCCGGCTCCGTTAAGGGCATCGACAACGATGCGCATGCAACAAAGGATGTCGTGGTCGTCGTGACCGACAACCATGCCGGCGCGCTGTCCGCCGAGGTGACGCAGGGCAAGGACCTGACCTTCACGAACACATACAAGGTGGCCTCCACCACGGCGTCCATCCCGGTGACGAAGAAGCTCTCCGTTGCCGAGGGGCTGACCGGTCCTGGCAGCATCGCCGGCAAGTACACCTTCACTCTCGAGGCGGAAGGCGATGCCCCGCTGCCCGAGACCACCCGGGTGACCAACCCGGATGCTGACGGCGGCACCGCAGAATTCGGCGGCATCACCTACGCTGAGCCCGGCACCTACCGCTATACCGTGACCGAGTCCGGCTCCGTGGCGGGTGTGACCAACGATGCCCAAGCCACAAAGGATGTGACCGTCATCGTGACTGATAACGGCGACGGCACGCTGACCGCCCAGGTGAACAACGGACGCGACCTTACGTTCACGAATACGTATACGCCCGAATCCGCTACGCTTGACGGCGATGCGACCTTGAAGGCCACAAAGGTCCTGACAGGTGCCGAGCTGACGGAAGGTGCGTTCAACTTCAAGGCCGAGGTGGAAACCGAGAACGGCACGAAAACGCTCACTGCCACGAATGCGAAAGACGGCTCGGTGACGTTCGACGCGTCTGGTTTGAAGTACACGAAACCCGGCGAATACAAGGCAACGATCAGCGAAGTGATCCCCGACAATGCAAAGGGCATCACGTACGACACCAGCACGCACGACGTTCTCATCACTGTTAAGGACAACGGTGCGGGCAAACTGGTGGCCTCGCTGGATGGCAACAACCCCACGTTCAAGAACGTCTACACCGCGAAGGGCGCTGCGAACATCACTTTCTCGAAGAAGGTGAACGGCAAGGATGCCACGACGAACATGTTCCACTTCACGATTATGGCGGACAACGGCGGCGCGCTGCCTGAGAACACCACGGTCGAGAACAATGGCGGTTCCGTGAGCTTCGGCCCGATCGCCTACGACGAGAGCATCTTCGGCGAGGACGATGCGGATGACTCCAGCAGCTCGTCTTCGAGCGCTGCCGACAAATCCAGCTCCTCCTCTGCAACGGATGACGGCACCGCAGCGAAGGAGAGCACGGATACCGGCCATGCTGCAGATAGCACTGCAACCACGAGCAGCACAACGGAGTCCGCTGCCACGGCAAGCGAATCGGCTTCGAGCACCGAGTCTTCTGCGAGCACGTCCAATGAGAATGCGGACGGTGTGGAAAAGGCCTATGCTGCCGAAGCCAAACCCGCCGTGCAGAAGGATGCCAACGGCAACCGCTACATCGACTACTCCTACACCATCACGGAAGCCAACGAAGGTGCATCTGGATACACGTATGACGATGCCGCCATGCACGTGATGATCCGCGTCACGGACAAGGGCGATGGCAACCTTGAAGCGAAGGTGATCTATCAGGATAAGACCTCGTTCGAGAACACGTATAGCGCTACCGGTTCTGCAACCATCACGGCTAAGAAGGACGTCGAGGGAACGGACCTGCGCGACGGCCAGTTCACGTTCGGCCTGTACGACGGCAAGGACAAGGTGGCCGAAGCTTCGAATGACGCTTCCGGCAACGTGACCTTCACCGTCGACTACGACCAGACGATGATCGGCACGCATGTGTACACGCTGAAGGAGATCTCCGATGGCCAGACGGGCTACACGTACGACGGCTCTGCGAAGACCGTTGCCGTGGAGGTCGCGGATAACGGCGACGGAGAGCTGAAGTGCACAACCGAAACGGGCGATGAGCTCACGTTCACGAACCGCTATCAACCCATCGCCACGGACATCACGCTCCATGCCACGAAGAAATACGAGGACAAGAGCGGCAAGGCGAAGAAGCTTACGGCCGGCGAGTTCAAGTTCCAGGTAGCGGACGAGTCCGGCAAGGTGATGGGAACGGCGTCGAACAAGGCTGACGGCTCCGTGACGTTCCCGAGCATCCCGTTCACGGAGGCCGGTACGTATACGTACACGATCTCCGAGGTACCGGGCTCCGATACGAACCATGTCACGTATGACAGCGCTACGTATCAGGTGACGGTGACGGTGACGGACGACAACGGCCAGCTGAAGGCCGAGGCGACGGACGACAACCCGACGTTCACGAATACGTATACGCCGGACGCACCGCCGACGCCGAAGCCTGACGACAACACGCCGATGAAGACGTTTGTCAAGAAGGTGACGGAGATGCCCGAAACCGGCGACTACACGCCGCTGCTGCCTATTGCCCTGGCACTGGCAGGCTCGGGCGCGGTGATTGCCTACGGCATGAAGCGCCGCCGCGCAGAGGCGAAGGTGAACGGGGCATCGCATCGGCGGTAACCCGGCGGTAGGGTAGGCGCGAGCGCCTTACGCCGAACGCCTTGCGCATCGCGCACGAAGGCCGGCGGGCGGGAGCGTACATGCTCCGGACCGCCGGCCGTTTGCATATCCATGCAGTGCGCTCCTGTGTGCTCAGAACAACTTTGCGTCGCTGAGTCTCGGACTGCTGCGTCCTTATGTCTGTATGCAGTGCCGGTATACGGCTGACGGGAAGGCGACGGCGCAGAATAAGCGAGCAGCAGGTGAAGCGAGGAAGTGGCAGGCGAAATGGAAAGCGAAAGAGCCGGCTGTCCGAGGCGAATGACCTCGGGTAGCCGGCTCGTGCCTGCTTCGGATAGATGCAGCAGCTAGCGCTTCACGGCAACAGTCTTAGCGGAAGACCATTTCCCGCTATACGCCTTTCCCGAAACGAAGCGCTGCGCACGTACCTTCACGGTATACTTCGCGCCCTTCTTCAGCCCCGTGAGCGTTTTCGACAGCTTCTTGCCATTGTTCACGATCTTCCAAGCGGAAGATCCTTTTTTCTTGTATGCCACCTGGTAGCGCCCTGCGTACGTCACTTTGCCATACGTGACTTTCGCTTTGCCCGTGTAGCCCTTCAGCGTCTTCACCTTCGCCTTGGCCGGTGTGATGACCATATTTGTGCAGCGAAGCGTATAGTTCTCGTTGTAGTAGTTCAGCGTGCCGCCCTCGGATTGCACCACAAGGTAGTACGTCTTTGATTTCTTCAGGCCGTCAGCGTGACGTAACCGCTGCCATTCGCATTGACATGGAGCACCTTCACCGTGTTGCTGTTCGCCTGGTCCCTCACCGTTACGGCAAGCGCCCACGTGCCGGAAGGGGCGTCGGTGTTGCTGTTCGATGCCTTGATGCGGTAGTTCACGCCCGTTACTCCGAGCGTCTTGAAGCGGTAGTACTGTGCGCCCTCCATATCCTTCAGCGTGCCGTGGTACGTGGTACCGGATGTCATCTTCTGCGCATCGCCGTAATCGTTGCCGGCGGCGAATGCCTGGCTCATGCCGAGCAACATCAACGCGGCGAACAGCATTGCGAATAACGCTGCGGCCATGCCACGCTTCGTGGCCGTTGCTGCATCCGTTTTCTGGCAGGAATTATACATTACCTCTAACTACGGGCAGCCGAGCCCAACAAATCGCCTGCGGAACGGCGCGCAACGAAAAGAGGGGAGCGGCCGCGCCGCTCCCCTCCGTGTAGCAATCGAAGTGCGTATGACCGATATGCGCTAGTCCACAGCTTCCAGTGCCTGGTCGATGTCCGCGATGATGTCCTCGGCAGCCTCGATACCGCAGCTTAAGCGGATCATGTCGGGCGTGATGCCGCAAGCGATCAGCTCGTCGTCATTCATCTGCTGGTGCGTTGCGTTCGCGGGGTGCAGCACGCAGGTGCGGCTGTCGGCCACATGCGTTTCAATCTGGCACATTCCCAGCTTCTTCATGAACGCCTCAGCTCCCTTGCGCCCGCCGGCAACACCGAAGCTGATGACGCCGCAGGTGCCGTTCGGCATATATTTCTGCGCCAGATCGTAGTAGTCGTCGCCGGGCAGTCCGGGGTAGCGCACCCACGGCACGTTCGGATGCGACTGCAGGTGTTCGGCCACGGCCTGCGCGTTCGCGCAATGCTGCGCCATGCGCAGTGCCAGGCTCTCAAGGCCCAGGTTCAGGTAGTACGCATGCTGCGGTGCCTGGATGGAACCGAAGTCGCGCATCAACTGCGACGTGGCCTTCGTGATGAACGCACCGTCGATGCCGAACTGCTTCGTGTACACCACGCCGTGGTACGTCTCGTCGGGCGTGGTCAGCCCCGGGTACTTGTCCGCGTAGTCGTCCCAGTTGAAGTTGCCGGAATCCACGATGGCGCCGCCGACGCAGGATGCGTGGCCGTCCATGTACTTCGTGGTGGAGTGCGTGACGATGTCCGCGCCCCATTCAATAGGGCGGCAGTTGATGGGCGTGGGGAACGTGTTGTCCACGATCAAGGGCACGCCGTGGTCATGCGCGGCCTGAGCGAACGTCTCGATATCCAGAACGGCCAGCGCAGGATTCGCAATCGTCTCGCCGAAAACGGCTTTCGTGTTTGGTCGGAACGCGGCGTCCAGCTCTTCGCGCGTTGCGTTCGGGGCAACGAACGTGACGTCCAGGCCCATGCGCTTCATGGTGTGGGCCAGCAGGTTGTACGTGCCGCCGTAGATGGCGGAGCTTGCCACTACGTGGTCTCCGTTGCCGGCGATGTTGAACACGGCGAAGAAATTCGCCGCCTGGCCGGACGATGTCAGCATGCCGGCCGTGCCGCCCTCCAGCTCCGTGATGCGGGCCGCAACGTAGTCGTTCGTGGGGTTCTGCAAACGCGTGTAGAAGTATCCGGATTCCTCCAGGGCGAACAGCTTGCCCATTTCCTCGCTTGTATCGTATTTGAACGTCGTGCTCTGGATGATGGGAATCTGACGTGGTTCGCCGTTGCCGGGGCGGTAGCCGCCCTGCACGCATATGGTCTTGATATCGGGCATGATGCTCCTTTGCTATCGGGAAAGACAATGGCTATTCTAACGCACTGTGCTAGCATCGAAATCCGATGAGGGACGAATGCGTGCCAACATGTTGTTTCGCCTGCTGAATGGCGCTATCGGGAGGGATGGCAAGATGCGGAGATTTCTGATTCCGTGCTGCATCGCGGCACTGTGCGCCTGCCTGTTGGCGGGATGCGCGTCGGAAACGGGATCGACGGCAGGCAGCGGCAGCCAGAGCGCCTCCTTGCTCTCTTCCGAGCAGACGGGCTCGACCGCATCGTCCGGCGCCGCCGTATCGGACAAGGTGTCCTCTTCGCAATCGAAGTCCGGCAACTCCAGCGAGTCAGCCACGTCTGCTGTCGGCAGCGGGAAGAGCGTGCCCACCGCATTGAAAAAGCGCGTGCGCAGCGTGCTACAGCAGGCGCCCCTGCAGGCGTCGTTCTGCTACGTGGATCTTGACAGCGGCGCGCAATACAGCGTTGCCGGCGGCAAGCAGATGGTGTCGGCAAGTTCCATCAAGCTGCTGATTTTGGCGGCGTTCCTGGATCAGGTGAATGCGGGAAGGCTGTCCATGGACGACACGTACACGTTGAAGGCTGCGGACCTTGTGGGCGGTACGGGAAGCCTGCAGAATCGGACGGCGGGATCGACGGTCACGCTGCGCGAGGCCGCGCGGCTCATGATCACGGAGAGCGACAACGTGGCGGCGAATATCCTCATCGACACCATGGGTACATCCGCCATTAACAAGGAGGCGAGCAAGCTCGGCCTTGCCGGGACGCAGCTGAATCGCCGCATGATGCAGAGCAACGGCGCGCAGAACTACATGACGGCCGCCGATGCCGCCCTCATCCTGAAGGATATTTATCGCGGGAAGCTGGCGAGCAGGGAACTGAGCGCCTTCGCCCTGAAATGCCTTGAGGAGCAGACGGACGATCAGGGCTTTCTGGCAGGTCTTCCGCAAGGGACGTCGTTCGCGCATAAGACGGGCAACCTCTCTTCGCCGGACGTGAGAAACGATGCGGGCATCGTGGAAGGGGACCATCCCTATATATTGGTTGCGTTCACGGAAGGCTCTTCGGACAGCGCGCTGCAAGTGATGAAATCGCTGGCGCAGGCCGTGGAAGAGACACGCTGAGCGCACACCGGCGGGCAATCGGCGGCTGAAATACGCCGAGTCGGCGGCAGGGCGCAGCCGGTTTGCTGCTGCATGCGTGCGCTCGGCGCGTGCGTTCGCAACCGGTTGTCGAATAGCACCCCTAATCAAAGAATGGTCATTTTGTTAAAAGATTGCCGTTCGCAAAATAATCAGTGACAACTAACAATAGTTTGCCTATCCTTAACTCGTTATAGAAGCCTAACAGAAGGAGGACGGTATGCCGCTGCTTATGGCCGACTTGGGAGGCTCTTATGTCATCCAACGCGTGAACGCACGGAACAACGAGATGCATCGTCATCTGGAATCGTTGGGCTTGGTACCCGGCTGCACGGTCCAGGTGGTGTCCAAAAACTCTTCGGGCATCATCTTGAACGTGAAAGAGTCGCGCGTCGCCTTGTCGCGTGAGCTGGCAGCCAAGGTGCTGGTGTAGGCACCCTCGCAATCCGGAAAGGAGGAATCGGTGAAAACGCTGCGCGATGTGAAGATCGGCGACACCGTGAAAGTGGTGAAGCTGCACGGAGAAGGGGCAACCCGCCGCCGCATCATGGACATGGGCATCACGAAGAATGCCAAGGTCTACGTTCGCAAAGTCGCTCCTTTGGGCGATCCCGTCGAAGTGACCGTTCGCGGTTACGAGCTTTCCCTGCGGAAAGAAGACGCTGCCATGGTGGAAGTCGAATAACAGAGCTCTGCACTGCCGGGGAGGCAGTGGAACTTCGCGGCTGCGGCCGCATATTTTTTGCTCATCAAGTTAGTTTTGATTAATTAATTTTGAGATGATTAATCCAATCTCCGCGAATGACGCGAGACGAACAAGAGAGGTAAAAGCACGTATGAAAATCGCACTGGCCGGTAATCCCAATTCCGGCAAGACGACGCTCTTCAACTTGCTGACCGGCGCGAACCAGACAGTCGGCAACTGGCCGGGCGTCACAGTGGAGCATAAGGAAGGACGCCTGAAGAAGAACCGCGATATCATCATCACGGACCTTCCGGGCATCTATTCCCTGTCCCCGTACACGCAGGAAGAAGTTGTTGCCCGTAATTACATCCTGGACGAAAGTCCGGATGCCATCATCGACATCGTCGACGGCAGCAATCTGGAGCGCAACCTGTACCTGACCACGCAGCTGTTGGAGCTGGGTGTTCCGGTGGTCGTTGCCGTGAACATGATGGACGTCGTCCGCAAGAACGGCGACAAGATCAACGTCGGCGCCCTGGCGGAGAAGCTGGGCACGAAGGTCGTTGAGATCTCCGCCCTGAAGAATGAGGGCATCGACAACTTGGTGAAGGTCGCCACGTCCGGCGAGCTGGCGCTGCCCCGCGTGCAGACGCAGTTCGGCCCCGAAGTGGAGCACATCCTGGATTGGCTGACGGACACGTACCTGACGGACGTGCCCGGGAACCAGAAGCGCTGGTACGCCATCAAGCTGTTCGAACGCGACGAGAATGTGCAGCGGAAGCTGAAGCTGGACAAGGCGGCGCTGAAGGCCATCGACTCGAAGATCACGCAGCTCGAAGACGAGCTGGATGACGACGCGGAATCCGTGATTACCACGGCGCGTTACGACAACATCGAGGTCATCATCTCCGCCTGCGCCGTCCGTGCGAACAAGGGCAAGCTGAGCACGTCCGACAAGATCGACCGCGTGGTGACCAGCCGCATCCTGGGTCTGCCCATCTTCATCCTGGTCATGATCGGCATCTACTACATTTCCATCTCCACCATCGGAACCGCCGCAACGGACTGGGCAAACGACAACCTGTTCGGCGATGGCTGGTATGTGGGCGACTTCAGCGGCGAGACGTTCGATGCCTGGCAAGAAGACCAAGGAGCCTACGATGAGGCGTCCGGCGAGGTCGGCGCATTCGAATCCGCCGCCGAGGCGAAGGGCCTGGATCCGGACAGCGACAACTTCCTTGCGCAGGCGAAGGCGGCCGGCATTACCGGTACGTACGATTCATATGATGATGAGACCGGCGAAAACGACAAGATCGACGTGACGCCGGCGGTATACCAGGACGCGCAGGAGACCATGGCGCAATACGGCGATGACGGTCCCGATCCGTATTCGTACGGCGCCTACGTACCCGGCGTGCCCACGGCCATCGGCGACGCATTGAGCAACTTCGGCATTGCAGACTGGCTGTACGGCCTGATCGTCGACGGTGTCGTTGCCGGCCTGTGCGCCATGCTGGGCTTCCTGCCGCAGATGTTCGTGCTGTTCATCCTGTTGGCGCTGCTTGAGGGCTGCGGCTACATGTCGCGCGTGGCATTCGTGCTCGACCGCATCTTCCGCCGCTTCGGCCTGTCCGGCAAGTCGTTCATTCCCATCCTCATCGGCACCGGCTGCGGTGTGCCCGGCATCATGTCGTCGCGCACCATCGAGGATGTGAACGACCGTCGCATGACCATCATGACCACCACGTTCATTCCGTGCTCTGCGAAGATTCCGGTCATCGCGCTTATTGCCGCTGCCGTGTTCGGCGGTACGTGGTGGGTTGCCCCCAGCGCATATTTCCTGGGTTTGGGCACCATCCTGGCAACCGGCATCATCATGAAGAAGACGCGCTTCTTCGCCGGCGATGCATCCCCGTTCGTCATGGAGCTTCCCAGCTACCACATTCCCACGGTGGGCTTCGTTGCCCGCAGCGTGTGGGATAGGCTGTGGGCCTTTATCAAGAAGGCGTTCACCATCCTGCTGATTGCCACCATCCTGATTTGGTTCCTGTCCAGCTTCGGCGTGCAAGACGGCGCCTTCGGCATGGTGGAGGATTCCAACAACTCCATCCTGGCCGTCATCGGCGGTGCGCTGGCTTGGATCTTCGCCCCGCTGGGATTCGCAGATTGGCGCTCCACAGCGGCCGTCCTCACCGGCTTCATGGCGAAGGAGCAGATTGTCAGCACCATCGGCGTCCTGTACGCCACGCCCACGATGGGTTGGTACGAGGCCTTCATGGGCAGCTTCACGCTTGCTTCCGGCTACGCGTTCCTGGCGTTCAACCTGCTGTGCATGCCGTGCTTCGCAGCCGTGTCCACCATCGCCAGCGAGATGCGCGACTCCCGCTGGACGCTGGGAGCCATCGGCTATCAGTTCCTGATTGCCTGGCTCGTGGGTTTCTGGATCTTCCAGTTCGCCGGCCTGGCAACGGGTGTGTGCGCCTTCGGCGTGGGCACCGTGGCTGCCGCGGCATCGTTCGCCGGCTTCCTCTACCTGCTGTTCCGTCCGAACCCGTATAAGAACGGCTTGAAGAAGGCTCCCGCAAACGCCGCTTTGAGCGAGGGCGCCGAAGCGTAGGCGGTATCCACCTCGCATGTGCGGGCAATCTGTCGGTACTGCGAAAACACCATGGCGGCGCGTTCCGGTGGGGCGCGCCGTCGGTACACTGGGCATCTAACGGAACGTGGCGCATGCAAAAGCTGCGGCGTCCGATGCCCGCAAGCAAGAGAGAAGGAGGGCGACCATGGGAAATATCATCGTCGGTGGCATCCTGATCGCCATCGTGGCGGCAATCATCGTTTCCATGGTGCGCAAGCACCGAGCGGGCAAGAGCGTCTTGTGCGACAGCTGCGAGGACAGCAGCACGTGTAACGGCCATTGCGGCCTGACGGACGAGATGCTGGACGATATGCGCCGTGCGCTGGACGAGCATGATGCGAAGAACGCAGCCCAGAAGCGCGCCAGCTCATCGGCGGACGCGGCTTCCAAGCACGCGGAAAGCGGCCACGCGCTGCACGATTCCGCGGCGGACTCGCAGAAGAATACCGCATAGTGCGCCGCACTTGTAAGCCGTCGTTCGCATGACTGGTTTTCATACGAAAAATCGTGGGGAAAGTGCGAAGCCGCGTTGACGTTGACCGCGCGCGATTCTACAATGCAACAGTTGCTTTCAAAAGCCCCGTAAACGCAGAAACCGAAGGGACGGCAGCCGCGAAGGGAAGTCCAGACCCGACGTAGAACCGTGTTCGGCGTAGGAAACCGGCATCCGGAGGAACTGCACTTTTGAAACACGCATTTTATAATGGAGGAAAACTGTGAAAACGTATTACGCGAAGCCCGGCGAGGTTGAGCGCGAGTGGCTCCTCATCGACGCCACCGACCAGGTGCTCGGCCGTGTCGCCGCCAAGGCTGCCATGCTGCTGAAGGGCAAGCATAAGCCGCAATACACTCCGCATGTCGACACCGGCGATTTTGTCATCATCATCAATGCTGACAAGATCAAGGTGACCGGCACGAAGTCCACGAGCAAGGTCTACTACCATCACACCGGTCACGCCGGCGGCCTGAAGTCCGAGACCTTCGCAGAGGCTATGGCCAAGCATCCCGAGCGCGTTATCGAGCATGCCGTGAAGGGCATGCTGCCGAAGAACACGCTGGGTCGTGCTCAGGGCATGAAGCTGAAGGTCTATGCAGGTCCGGATCATCCGCACGCGGCACAGAAGCCCCGTGAGATCAAGATGGGAGAGTAACCAATGGCAGGTGAAGCTATTTATTACGGCACCGGCCGTAGGAAGAACGCCGTTGCTCGCGTTCGCATCGTCCCGGGTACCGGCAAGGTGACCATCAACGGTCGCGACGGCAAGGAGTATTTCGGCCGCGAGGCTTTGCTCAACTACGCTACCACCCCGTTCAAGGTGACGGACACCGTCGATCAGTTCGACGTGCTGGCCCGTTGCAACGGCGGCGGCATCTCCGGCCAGGCCGGCGCTCTGCGTCACGGCATAGCCCGCGCCCTGCTGGAGGCCGGCGATTATCGTGCCGAGCTGAAGAAGGCCGGTTATCTGACGCGCGACTCCCGTATGGTCGAGCGTAAGAAGTACGGCCTGAAGAAGGCCCGTAAGCGCCCGCAGTTCAGCAAGCGCTAAAGCGCATATCGTTTATCAGATTACGCGTTCGCAAAACCGCGTCGGCATTCGTGCCGACGCGGTTTCTTCGTATAGAGGGGTGTCTTTCCCATTGCGGCGCAGCTGCTCCCATGCATGCAGGATGCACTGGTTGTGGCGGATTCGTGAACGCCTGCGCCCTGTCATCTCCCGAACAGAATGCGGATTATCGGGCGGACAGATTTCGCGGTGGAATATGCCGCCCGTGGCAATGCCAACTTTCGATATGTTGTTATATGCAAAACAGAAACAAGATGTATGACCTGCGAAAACATGGTATCGGAATCATGAATACCCCCGTTTGACGCAAGGGTGAGGGGCGGGTATAACTTTTTCCCGACGAAGGAGGTAGGAAATACCGTGACAGGTTGCAAGAACATACCGGCACTCACGCCGAGCGCTTCATCCATCCGGCGAATGCGCCATCTGCGAATGTGCAGCCTCCGAATGCGCTCGTCCTCTTAGGAGGACGAAACCCGCAGCCCGCGCCCCCAAGCAGCGCCGGGCGAAAGAGAAACCCGCTTGAGCAGATAACGATTTACCGAATGAGAGGACATACCCATCATGGCATCTTTTGATAACGCACAGTTCGAAACGAAGGCACTTCACATCGGCCAGGAGACGGCCGACCCCGCAACGGATTCCCGTGCCGTTCCCATCTACCAGACCACTTCCTATGTATTCCACAGCGCCCAGCACGCGGCCGACCGCTTCGGCCTGCGCGATGCCGGCAACATCTACGGCCGTCTGACGAATTCCACGCAGGGCGTGTTCGAGGATCGCATCGCTGCCCTGGAAGGCGGCGTGGCCGGCCTGGCCGTCGCATCCGGTGCTGCCGCTATCACGTATGTCATCCAGGCGCTGGCGAAGGCCGGCGACCATGTGGTGGCCCAGAAGACCATCTACGGTGGCACCGCGAACCTGCTGGAGCATACGCTGTCCGAGTTCGGCATCCAGACCACCTTCGTGGATGCGCAGAACCTGCAGGAGGTCGAAGGCGCCATCCAGGAGAATACGAAGATTGTGTTCATCGAGACGCTGGGCAACCCGAATTCCGATATCCCCGATATCGACGCCATTGCGGAGATTGCGCACAAGCACAACACCCCGCTGGTAATCGACAACACGTTCGGTACCCCGTACCTGATCCGTCCCATCGAGCACGGCGCGGACGTGGTCGTCCACTCCGCCACGAAGTTCATCGGCGGCCACGGCACCACGCTGGGTGGCGTGATCGTTGATGGCGGCACGTTCGACTGGGCGGCATCCGGACGCTATCCGCAGCTGAGCGCGCCGAACGCGTCGTACCACGGCGTCTCGTTCGTCGAGGCGGCCGGCCCCGCGGCGCTGGTCACGTACATCCGCGCCATCCTGCTGCGCGACGAGGGCGCCACGCTGAGCCCGTTCAACGCATTCCTGCTGCTGCAGGGCACGGAGACGCTGGCCGTTCGCCTGGATCGTCATATCGAGAACACGAAGAAGGTTGTCGAGTACCTGAAGAACCAGCCCCTGGTGGCGAAGCTGAACCATCCCAGCCTGCCCGATCATCCGGACCATGCCCTGTATGAGAAGTACTTCCCGAACGGAGGCGCCTCTATCTTCACGTTCGATATCAAGGGCGGCAAGGAAGAAGCCTACACGTTCATCGACGCGCTGGAGCTGTTCTCCGACCTGGCGAACGTGGCTGATGTGAAGTCCCTGGTCGTGCATCCGTACGACACCACCCACGCCGAGCTGACGCCCGAGCAGCTGGCGGCCGCCGGCATCTCGCAGGCCACCATCCGCCTGTCCATCGGCATCGAAGCCGCCGAGGACATCATCGCGGACCTGGAGCGCGGCTTCAAAGCTGTTGCCGCGCTGAAGTAGCAGCAACCGGCATAAACGACGCCGTCGCTTGCAGCGCTGCCGTGAATGAGAGCCCGGTTCCCATGCATTCGCCATGGTGCCGGGCTCTTTTCGTCGGCGCGTTCGCGCAACCTGCCCGCGCCACGCGCGGGCGGTAGGCGCGCGAAACGTCGATACGCTGGTATCGGGCCGGCTGATGCACGCATGCGAACTGGGAGAACGAACGTATCGGGGCGTTCCGCGCGGCAGGCGGGGGCAGTTGACGGGATGCCCGTTCCCGCACTATAAATACCCCGAGTCGGATTGTTCGCGATCCGCATACTTGACAGACATGCAAAGGAGCTATCCATCATGACCGTTTACACCTCCGTCGATCAGCTGATCGGCAACACGCCGCTGTTGGAGTTGAAGGGCATCGAGCGCGCAAACGACCTGCAGGCCACCGTGCTGGGCAAGCTGGAGTACTTCAACCCCGCCGGCAGCGTGAAGGACCGCATTGCGAAGGCCATGTTGGACGATGCCGAGGCGAAGGGCGTGATCAAGCCCGGTGCCACAATCATCGAGCCCACGTCGGGCAATACGGGCATCGCGCTGGCGGCCGTGGGCGCCGCGCGCGGCTACCGCGTGATCCTGGTCATGCCGGAGACCATGTCCATCGAGCGCCGCAAGCTCATCAAGGGCTACGGTGGCGAAATCGTCCTGACGGACGGCTTCAAGGGCATGAAGGGCGCCATTGAAAAGGCCGACGAGCTGCATGAGCAGACGCCTGGCAGCATCATCGCCGGGCAGTTTGTGAATCCTGCGAACCCGGCGGCGCACAAGGCCACCACGGGCCCGGAGATCTGGCGCGACACGGACGGCAAGGTGGACATCTTCGTGGCGGGCGTGGGTACCGGCGGCACGCTGACGGGCACGGGCGAGTACCTGAAGTCCCAGAACCCGAACGTGAAGGTCGTTGCCGTGGAGCCCGAGACGTCCCCCGTGCTGAGCGAGGGCAAGGGCGGCCCGCATAAGATCCAGGGCATCGGTGCCGGTTTCGTGCCGGAGACGTTGGACACGGCCGTGTACGACCAGGTGATTCCCGTCCCGAACGACGCGGCATTCGAAACGGCCCGCGCTGTCGGCCGCGTCGAGGGCGTGCTGGCGGGCATCTCGTCTGGCGCCGCCGTCTGGGCCGCCATCCAGCTGGCGAAGGATCCGGCGAATGCGGGCAAGACCATCGTGGCGCTGCTCCCGGACACGGGCGAGCGCTACCTGTCCACGGAGCTGTTCTCCGACTAGCGGCCCTCACCTCCTGCATTAACGCGGCGGGTATCCGGCATTCCGTGCCGGGTGCCCGCCGTTGTCGTTTCGGTGTGTGCGGAATGTTTCATGCACCTGGCGTGCGGCAGGTGGGGAAGGGATGCGGCCACCTCTGGCAGCCTGGGTGTTCGGCGCTTTCATAACCGCAGGTGAGAGGTCATTCTAAGCGGCCGCTTCGCCGTATTCCGCATCGGTGCGGCGCCGATGCGGAATGTTTCGCGCACATTTCGGCCCCGTTAATACTTGCAAGTTTGCCGTCCAGAACTGTTTTGCCACGGTAGTATTGAAACATCAGATAGGCGGATTTCCCCAGTGCCTTGCGACGTGAAGGCGCATCGCGGCATTGGCGGGGTCGATCGGTGTTCCCGCTACTCGGCTGGCGGGGAAATTGCGAAGGAGAATAGCATGGCCAGAATCACAGACATCTATGGTTCGATGGTGTTCAACGACCATACGATGCAGGAGCGTCTCCCATCCGACGTGTACAAGACGCTTTCCAGGACGATCAAGGAGGGCAAGCCCATCGACATCGACATCGCGAACGTTGTCGCGCATGCCATGAAGGAATGGGCAATCGAAAAGGGCGCTACGCACTTCACGCATTGGTTCCAGCCCCTGAGCGGCATCACGTCCGAGAAGCACGACAGCTTCTTGAGCCCGAAGGCTGACGGCACCGCCATCACGAAGTTCTCCGGCAAGGAGCTCATCCAGGGCGAGCCCGACGCTTCCAGCTTCCCGAACGGCGGCCTGCGCGCCACGTTCGAGGCCCGCGGCTACACGGCGTGGGACCCCACCAGCTACGCGTTCATCAAGGACGAGGTGCTGTGCATCCCCACGGCATTCTGCAGCTACACGGGCGAGGCGCTTGACAAGAAGACGCCGTTGCTGCGTTCCATGAACGCCCTGGAGGTCCAGGCGAAGCGCGTGCTGGACTTCTTCGGCGAGCATCCCGCCCGCATCACCACCACGGTCGGTGCCGAGCAGGAGTACTTCCTGATCTCCGAGAAGGATTACGCCGCCCGCCAGGACCTGGTGCTCACCGGCCGCACGCTGTTCGGCCATCGTCCCGTCAAGGGTCAGGAGCTGGAGGAGCATTACTTCGGCGCCATCCGCCCCACGGTGAACGAGTTCATGAAGGAGCTGGACGACGAGCTGTGGAAGCTGGGCATCTCCGCTCACACGAAGCACAACGAGGTTGCCCCTGCGCAGCATGAGCTGGCCCCCATCTTCGCAACCACGAACCGCGCCGTTGACGAGAACCTGCTGACCATGGAGAAGATGAAGCTGCTGGCTTCGCACCATGGCTTGGTCTGCCTGCAGCATGAGAAGCCGTTCGAGGGCGTGAACGGTTCCGGCAAGCATAACAACTGGTCCATCTCCGCCGGCAAGACGAACCTGCTCGACCCCGGCGATTCCCCCATGGACAACCTGCGCTTCCTGGTGTTCCTGACCGGCGTCATCCAGGCCGTGGACGACTACCAGGAGCTGCTGCGCATGAGCGTGGCCAGCGCCGGCAACGACCACCGTCTGGGTGCCAACGAGGCGCCGCCGGCCATCATCTCCATCTTCCTGGGCGATGAGCTGGGACGCGTTATGGACGCGCTGGTAAACGGCGAGGAGGACACGTACACGTCCGCCCATAAGGTGGCCATGGACCTGGGCGTGGCCGTTTTGCCGAATTTCATGAAGGACAACACGGACCGCAACCGCACCAGCCCGTTCGCCTTCACCGGCAACAAGTTCGAGTTCCGCATGCCGGGCTCCGAGGTGAACCTGTCCGATGCGAACATGATCCTGAACACGGCCATGGCGAAGAGCCTGAAGGAATTCGCAGACGCCATGGAGGGTAAGTCCGGCGAGGAGTTCGAGTCCGCCGCGCTGTCCTACATCCGCAAGACGCTGACGGCGCATCAGCGCATTGTCTTCAACGGCGACGGCTACGGTGCGGAATGGGAGGCCGAGGCGGAGCGCCGCGGCCTGGCGAACCACCGCAACACGCCCGAGGCGCTGCCGTGCCTGGTGGACCAGAAGTCCATCGACCTGTTCGGCGAGTTCGGCGTGCTGTCCGAGGCTGAGGTCCGCAGCCGCTACGAGGTCAAGCTGGACAAGTACAACAAGCTGCTGAACATCGAGGCGAACACCATGATCCGCCAGTCCCGCCGCATGTACATGCCCGACGTGAACAACTATATCGGCGATCTTGCACAGGAGATCACCCATGCCGAGGCCGTTGTGGGCGAAGCTGCGGTGAAGCACCAGAAGGATCTGCTGAAGCAGCTTACGGATGGCCTGAATGCCGCCTACGAGGCAACGGACAAGCTGGAGAAGATCCACAACGAGACCGAGGCCATCGAGGACAGCCAGCAGAAGGCGACGGCGTATGCTGACGAGGTTCTGCCGGCGATGAACGTGCTGCGCGAGGCCGTGGACGGCTTGGAATGCATCACGGATCACGATTACTGGCCGGTTCCCACGTACAACGACATCCTGTTCTACGTGTAAGCCATCCTGCACAGCGCGCATCTGCGCTGCGCAACGGCAAGAAAACGAATCCCGCCGCTCCGGCAGCCCCTTCGGGGCGTGTCGGAAACGTCGGGATTTTTTCATGCGTTGCCGTTCGCGATAGGGTCTACCGGCGGCAAGGGTACGGGAGATCCGCTGCCGTGCGGCGGTGGGCGGTGCCGAGGTTTCTGCGTCTACGTCTGAGCTATGCGCTTTGCCGAAGGGGCGCTGTGTTGAGGATATTGCGCCTTGCGCTACCAGACGGAGGAGCTGGACGAGGAAATACCGCCGGTTATGGAACTCACCGTGTCCGGGCTCACGCCTAGCAGCGAGAAGGCAATGGTTCCCAGGATGACCTCCGTCAAGATGCCCAGGCAGGAATACGTAATCGCGCGCGAACGCACCTTGCGGTCCGAACGCCAGACCACGATGAGCGTAATGAGCAGGCCGATCAGGCCGAAGAAGAACCCCAGCAGGAACCAGCCCACCATGGCGGCGGGGGAGGAGAACGACGGTCGCTTGCCCTTGCCCGCATCGGGGTCCTTGGGATACGGATCGGGCGTCATGAGCTCATCGGTCTTGCGCTCAATTTCGCTCTTCTGTTTGCCCTCCTTCGAAGACGAGTCGCGTTCCGGAGGGATGGGGGCGCCCTGCGGATGCCGATCCTGCGCGTTCTCGGAATGCTCGTTCTGGGGTTGCTGCTTGTCGTCTGCCATGCTACTCCTTCGACGCTGCGCGAATCCGTGCGCTTGCATCCATGTTGCTTATAGCGCATTGTACGTGAACGACCTGCGCGTGCCGATAATCCCACGAGGTCACCATTTGCGGCAGGTATAATGACGCGGAATTTACGGAAGGTGATCGGTACATGGCATTCATGATGGGCTGCGAGAAGATCGGGCTCGAATTCGCAACGAAGAGGGTCTTCGAGGATCTGACGGTCGGCGTCAACGACGGCGACCGCATCGGCATCGTCGGCCGCAACGGCGACGGCAAATCCACTCTATTGCGCCTGCTGGCGCATGAGTTGGAGCCGGATACCGGGCAGGTAACGTGCCGCCGCGGCGTGCGCATCGGCATGCTGGGGCAGACGGATGCGCTGGATTCCGACCAGACCGTCGAGCACGAAGTGGTGGGCGATGCGCCCGAATACGAATGGGCGTCCGATGCGCGCACGCGCGGCATTATCGCCGGACTCATCGGCGATGTTGACTGGCACGGCAGGGTGGGAGAGCTGTCCGGCGGCCAGCGGCGCCGCGTGGATTTGGCGCGCCTGCTTATCGGGGATTGGGACGCCCTGTTGCTGGACGAGCCCACGAATCATCTTGACATGCGCGCCATCTCCTGGCTGGCAGGTCATTTGAAATCGCGTTGGCGCCACGGCGAAGGCGCATTGTTGGTGGTCACGCACGACCGCTGGTTCTTAGACGAGGTTTGCTTGAACATGTGGGAGGTGCACGATGCCGCGCTGACGCCGTTCGAGGGCGGCTTCTCCGCGTACATCCAGCAGCGCGTGGAGCGCCAGCGCATCGCGGACGTGACGGAGCAGCGCCGACAGAACGAGCTGCGGAAGGAGCTTGCCTGGTTGTCGCGCGGTGCCCGCGCCCGTGCCACGAAACCGAAATTCCATGTGGCGGCGGCGCAGGCACTCATTGCCGAGGACCCGCCGCTGCGCGACACGCTGGAACTGAAGCGCCTGTCCATGCAGCGTTTGGGCAAGCAGGTCGTGGACCTTACGAATGCCACCGTGCGCTTCGGCAACCGCACGGTGCTGGACCACGTGGACTGGACCATCGGCCCCGGCGACCGATTCGGCCTTCTGGGCGAGAACGGCGCCGGCAAGACCACCATGCTGCGCCTGATATGCGGCGACCTGAAACCAACGTCCGGCTTCGTGAAGATCGGCAAGACCGTGCAGTGTGCCGTGCTGTCGCAGCGCCTGCACGAGCTGGAGCCGGTGGCCGACGACTTCGTGCGCACCGTCCTGAAGCGCTGCAAGCAGAGCTATGTGGTGGACGGCAAGGAGACGTCGCCGCGCGAGCTGCTGGAGCGCATGGGATTCGAGCGGCAGCAGCTGAACAGCCGCGGGCAGGACCTGTGGCGGATA
>USAB01000009.1 GCA_900552585.1 uncultured Coriobacteriaceae bacterium | reverse complement strand
GGCAGCCGTCCGACGCGCCATCTGCTGCCGTGCCCGCGCCCTCGATCGCCCGTTCTCACGAAAAGGAGGCCCCATGGCTGAAAACGCATCGCCTGCCTTCGACCCGCAGGCCCAAGGCCGAAACGCCGATGGCGCCCGCTGCGGAATCAAGCCGCACAAGCCCCTGCGCGACGCCAACGGGCAGATCCGCCTGACCCACCTGACGGAGAAGGGCGGTTGAGCGGCAAAATGGAGTCCGGGTGACCTCCAGGAAATAATGAGCAAGATTGCGCCGGCCGCCGACCCCAAGCTGCTGCTTGGCTTCGACACCAGCGATGATGCCGCCGTATACCGTATCGACGACGATTTGGCAGCGGTGCTGACGCTGGATTTCTTCACGCCGGTGGTCGACGACCCCTATGAATTCGGTTGCGTGGCGGCGGCAAATGCGCTATCCGACGTATTCGCCATGGGGGCCCGGCCGGTTACCGCCCTGAACATCCTGGCCTTTCCCGTTTGGCTGGGCACCGATGTGGTTGCCGAGGTCATGCGCGGCGGTTCGGACAAGGTCTCCGAGGCGGGGGCGTTCGTGGTAGGAGGCCATTCCATCGACGATGATGAACCGAAATACGGATTGTCGGTGTTCGGCCTGGTGGATCCCGATAAGATCGTGCGCAACGCCGGAGCGCAGGCGGGAGATGTGCTGTTCTATACCAAGCCGCTGGGCATCGGCATCAAGAATTCCGCATTCCGGGCGGGCTTGGAAACCGATGAGAGCATCCGCCCGGTCGTCAAGGCCATGATGGAACTGAACAAGCCGGGCGCTGACGCCATGAAGCGCATACACCCCCATGCGGCAACCGACGTGACCGGGTTCGGGCTTGCCGGGCACCTGCACGAGATGCTGGAACCCAGCGGTGTAGCCGCGCGCCTGAATTGGGATGCGCTGCCGCTGTTCGACAACGTATACCGCTATTCATGCGACTACTGCCGCCCGGGCCGTTCGTTCGAGATCATCAAATGGGCGGCACCGTTCGTAAAGCGCGGCGTGCTGGACCCGCAGGAATACGACAACCGCATGGGCGTGCTATGCGACCCGCAGACCAGCGGCGGCCTTCTGGTATCTGTCGCACCCGATGAAGCAGACCTGTTTGCCCAGGCTTTCGAGGAAGCCGCCGGAAGGCAGCCTGCACGCATCGGCGAAGTGGTCGACGGCCCGGCCGGATTCATCTTCCTGCGCTAGGCATGCAAGAAGACGCTCGGGCCGGGGGGGGTGGAAACCGGCCCGGCCCGAGCGCATCACCTGCGGTTAGATGGTCTCGATGAAGGCCGCCAAGCGCGTCTCCACCTGCCCGGCGTCGCCTGCAGAGTAATCGGTTTCCAGCTTCATGTACGGAATATCATGCTCCTCCATCGCACGCTGCATCAGGGCGCTTTCCACGTTGAAGGTATGGCAGGCGGTCAGCACCGCATCGACCACGCCGTCAGCGCGATACTCCTCTACCATACGCAGCGTGTTCTCCATACGACCGGAATTCGGTGTCATCACCGAGCAGTTGATGGCCAGATAGCGATCGGCAATGGCCCGCAGGATGTCATCGGCCTCCTCATCAACCATCAGGCTGTTCGTGCGCTCTCCCATGCAGTTGTCAAGCGATACGATGACGCCCCCATTGTCCTCGATGGCCCTTCCCACCTTGTTGATGATCCCGCCGGTAGGACATCCGGTCAGCACGATGCGCTTGGCTGCCGGATCGATGGCACCGCCGCCTGCCCGGAACGCATCACGGCGCTTTTCCGCCAAGGCCTCCAGACTCTCGGCATATTCCACCGGATCGAAGTTGAACGTGCCCGAAAGCATCGTGCTCATCAGCTCCACGCCGCTCATGGCCGCAGGGACGGTTCGCTGCAACGCGAACAGGTCCAACATGGCGCGGCGCACCCGGTTGCGGTTATGCACCGCACGCCGCAGGTCCTTATCGGTGATGGTTGCATCGAAGCGTCGCTCCAGCTCCTCCTTGAAAAGCCCTACCTCCTCATACCAACTCTCTGCCTCGGAGGGGCGTACCTGCCCTTGCGGCAGGTGGAGCACATACACATCCTTCAAGCCTGCCAGGAGCTCGTACATCTTCTTCTTGCCGTCGCAGGTGGTTTCGCCCACGATCAAGTCCGAGAAATAGGTGAAGGGGCATTTCTGCGATAGCGCGAATCCAAACGTCGACTTGATCAGCGGACACAGGTTTGCCGGAAGCACCGTCTCGGCAATGGGCACCGTTTCGTTGCTGGTGCCGCACAAGCCCACCGCTGCCGCCTGCGCCGCATCGATGATTTCGACCGGTGTATACGAGCACAGATAGCCCACCATGCGGCCACCGTGTTCCTTGTACTCTTTCACCCGCATGAAGCTTTGCTTGCGCTGCTCATTGAATTCCTCATAGGTTCCCGGCAGCTCTAATGCCGTCATCGCGTCTCCTTTCCCGACGGGCCGTATGCCTCGGCGACGAAGATTTCGCGCAGCCGAATACCGCCGCCCCCTTGCATCGCGCCATGCTGCAGACAGACTAGCTGAGCGCCGCGCCGATGGCGCCGGCATAGCGCGCCTCGGGCTTGCTGACCACGGGCTTTCCCAGTGCCGCAGACAGGCGCTCGATGACATAGCCGTTCTCGCACAACCCGCCGGTAAGGAAATACTTGTCTGCCGGCAGTTGGTTGGCAAGGGTGCATACCCGGCCCACAACGGACTCGATGACCCCATTGGCAATGTTTTCAAGAGGCTCGCCCCGACCCACCAGGGAGATGACCTCGGATTCCGCGAAGACCGTGCACATGCTGGAGATGACGGTCGGTCTGCCCTTGGCGGCAAGGTCGGCCAGCTGTTGCTGCGATACGCCCATGCGGTTCGCCATGACCTCGAGGAACTTGCCGGTACCGGCCGAGCACTTGTCGTTCATCGCGAATTTCTTCACCCTGCCGCCCGCCAGCTGGATGACCTTCGTGTCCTGGCCACCCACATCGAGCACTGTGCCCTCCGGCCCGAACAGGTAGGCCGCCCCGCGCCCGTGGCAGGTGATCTCGGTCACCTTCTTCGTGGCATACGGCACGGCGATGCGCCCGTAGCCGGTTGCCACTACCGGCAACCCGGACACATCATAGCCGCGTTCGGACAACTCCTTCGCAACGCGTTCGGCAGTGTCGACGCTGCTGAACCCGGTCGGCGTCAGGATGGTGGCGCAGATCCTGTCGCCATCCATCGCCACACACTTGGTCATGGTCGACCCGATATCCAATCCAACCTGCACGTTATTCCTTCCCTTCGACATAATCGCCCGCCCGTTCGGCGGCGGCCGCACGCTCAGTACATCGGGACAACGAATCGTCCCTCGAAAGCCAGCCCATGATGTTCCATGGCCGCCAGGAGCGCCGATTCCTCGGAAGGCTCGCAGCGCCAGGCGAACCCGCAACCGGCATCGATCTCGGAGGGAACGGGGATCATACGGCCCGGCAGATCGCCGTAGTCCTTCGCCGCAGCCTCGAGCGCCATGGCATCTGCGGTCGTAGCGAAGGTGATAACCGTCTTCGGAGTCTTTGCCCTCATTGCGCCCCTACTCGTTCCCGTCGAAGCCGGCGGCGATATCCGCAATTGCCCGGATGCCGGCATCGACCTCGTCCTCGGCGTTCAGGTGCGAGAAGCTGAAGCGCACGGCCCCCTGGCGATCGGTGCCCAGGGCGCGATGCATCAGCGGCGCGCAATGGGCGCCGGCACGCGTGCAGATACCATACTCGTAATTCAAGGCGTCGGACACCTGCGCCGAGTCGATATCACCGATGTTAAGCGCCACAATGCCCGTGCGCCCCACCCCGCCATGGCCGCCGTACACGCGCACGCCGGGGATTGCGCGGACGCCCGCTTCGAAGCGCTCGGCAAGCTCCGAGGTCCTGCGCCCGATGGCCGCAACGCCTGTATCCTGGATGTATTCGACGCCGGCCAGCAGACCCGCGATGCCATGTCCGTTCAGCGTACCCGCCTCCAGGTGCTCGGGATAGAACGACGGATGCAGCCTATCGTAGCTGTGCGTGCCGGATCCTCCCACCTTGAAGCTGGGCAGATCAACCTCCGGCATCAGCGCCAGGCCGCCGGTTCCCTGCGGGCCGTAAAGGCTCTTGTGTCCGGTAAAGGCCACCGCATCGATGCCATCCGCCTGCATGTCGATGGGCACCAGGCCGGCGGTCTGGGCGGCATCGATGGCGAACAGTGCCCCATGCTCATGGGCGATGCGCGCCATAGCGGCTACATCGTAGACGTCACCGGTAAGGTTGGAGGCGTGGGTGACCACCGCCAACTTCGTATTCGGCTTGAACAGACGCTCGTAGGCACCCAGATCGATATGCGCATCCGGGGCAACCGGTAGGATGGATAGCTCCACGCCTTCCCGATCCTGCTTGCGGTAGAGCGGACGGAGCACCGAATTGTGGGAGGCCGCCGTGGTTATGGCGTGATCGCCTTCTTGCAGCAATCCCCCGATGAGGGTGTTGAGCGCCTCGGTGGCATTCAGCCCGAAGGTCACGCGCCGGGGATCGGGGGCATCGAACAGCTGCGCAAGCGCCTGTCGGCACTTGTACACGGCAACATCGGCGGAAAGAGACGCCTCGTGCACGCCGCGGCCCACCCCACCGAACGAATTGATAGCTTGCGCCACCGCCTGCGCGACGGATGGCGGCTTGAGCATCGTCGTCGCCGCATTATCGAAATAGATCACGCCTCTCCCTTCCCTTGCACGCAATCGCACCCGTAGCCCAGGCCGAACGCCCCTTTCGGGCGCCGAAGCCCCGAGATGCCCGACTGCAGCTTCCCGCCTTCAGAAACCCGTTACGGGCGAACGGTGACGCCGGCCTTCAGCTGCTTCTCCACAATCACATACATGTTGGTGACGTCGCCCACGGCAAGCTGATCAGCGATGCCGTAATGGTTCAGGCACGTACCGCAAGTCAGCACCTCAACGCCGGCATCCGCAAGCGCTCGCAGGTCGTCAAGCACTGGAGAGCCCTCGCAGCTTAAGTGCGCGCCGCCGTTGTACAGCAAGATAGTATCGGGCAGTACGTCCATCTGCGTCAGGGAGAAGACGAAGCCCTTCATCAGCTTGGCACCCAGCTCGTCATCGCCGGTTCCCATGAACTGGCTGGAGATGACCACGACGCGCGTGCCGTCGCCGGCCTCCGCCTGGTCGCCGCCGATGCTGTTCTCGGTCTTGGTCAGCGTCACCACGTACTCGCCTTCCGCCACCTGTTCAAACGCCACCTGGCATTTCAGACTCTCCGCCAGGTTCTCCAGGTTATGCACGGCGGTCTCGTTGTCAACGTGGGTCTTCACGGTACCGGTTTCCATGGTGCCCAGCGCCTTCTTCGTCTTCACCACGGGAATGGGGCAGGCATCGCCCATCGCATCGATCGTCAATTCCATCCGTTCCTTCTTTCTCTCACGGCGACCGCGTGTTCGCGCCGGAAAAGGGAGGCGTAATGCGGTCGCAGGCTAACAGTAGCGGTCGCGATGCGGGTCTATCTGACAGGGCAGCGCAACCATATCCTCGTAGGGCAGGCCACTCCGGCGCGCCAGGTCAAGCATCGCGGGCGCATCGGATGCCATCACCAGCAAGGCAACCCCGCAGCAGGCGCGCGCCTGGCGCGGTGTGGCGGACACGCGGGCCGAAAGCCCCTGATTCCTGGCCGCCTCGTGCATCGCCATCGCATCCATGTGGGTATCGAACAGCATATAGCAGTCGATGCGCTTGTCCGGATAGGCCACCCGCGCCGACGCGATGCGCGATTCGATGTCATCGGTTGAAATCATAGAACCAGTGTACCTTCCCCTGCCGAAGGAATAGCGGCGGGAACCCGGAAGGGGGATTTGCCGGCTTTTGCATGCTGCAATCCCCCTGTCCGCGCAGGAACGCGGCGGATGCACCGCATGGGGCACATAGGTCCCGCCGCCCTGTTCGCCCCTCCTATTCGCCGAGCATCTCCACAAACGCCTCGACGCGCGTGCGCAGCTGCTCTGCATCGTTGTCCGTATAGTCCGTCTCGATATCGAGCACCGGAATGCCGTTGTCCTCCAGAACCTTCTCCAGCGCCGGCGCCTCGGTCTTGAACGTCGTGCAGAACTTCAGGTTCGTGTTGATGACGCCATCGACCTGGTAGTCGCGCGCCAGCTGCAGCACCTCGTCGATGCGCGCCGTATTGGGGGTAAAGCAGGCGCAGTTGATCTTCATGTAACGCTCGGCCAGAGCATGGAACTGCCCTTCCAGCGTGGTCTGGCTCTCGTCCACCAGGTTCGTGAAGAACTTGGTGCCGGTGCAGTTTTCCTCGCAGACGATGGCGGCGCCGCTGGTCTCGATGATGTGATGGAGCTTCCAATTGGGAATGGCCAGGGGCGTGCCCGTAAGCAGGATGCGCTTCGTGCCCTTCGGGAACACGCTGACGCCGTCTGCCAGGCGCTGCTCCAATTCGTCGGCGAGCTTACCGGCCATCTCGGCGCAGCGCACCGGATCGTCGAAGAAGGCAATCTGCATCATCAGCAGGGCGTCGGTACCCGAGATGGGAATGATATCGGGATTCTTGCGCGTCTCGTACACGCGTTGCAGCGCACGGCGGCGGTTGTTGATGATTCGGATGGCGTCGGCCAAGTTCTCGACGGTAAGTTGCTTGCCCGTCACTTCCTCGACGTTCTTGCCGAAAAGTGCAATCTCATCGGCGAAGGCGTCGATGTCCTTCGGGCGCTTCATCTGCGGCAGTTCCATGATGTGCATGGGAACATCGGTGGCCAGGATCTCGTACATCTTCTTCTTGCCATCGCAGGTGGTTTCGCCCACGATCTCGTCCACGATGCGGAAGAACGGGCACGTGCGCCCCATGCGCGCACCGAGCGATGCCTTGATCAGCGGGCACATATCCGCCGGCAGGTACTTCTCTCCATCGGGCACCCAGAACTGCGAACCGCCGCACAGCCCGGTGACGATGCCGTTGCAGGCAACGACCACTTCGTCGGGCACGTAGGTGCAGAACGTACCGAAGACCTTCTGGCCGTTTTTCTGGGCTTCCACCAGCTCGGCAGGGCGGATGCCGTGCACATCGGCGGCAACCATATCCCAAAACGCCATGGCCTCGGGACGGTTCTCCTGCGAAAGGAACACATCGCCAAACGCGGCCGGCAAGGCCTCGCACAGCTGGTCATGGGTTTCCAGATCCATGCCCAGTTCCTTCCACATGGGATGACGATCGACTGCCATTGCTGCCTCCTTTGCAACAAGCCGCCCCAGGGCGGCCTGCCCGGATCGGGGCAGGCGTTTAACGATCCCGATCCGGGCTATCGATTATTCCGAAGGTTCTCGAGGCGACGCAAAGAACGCAATAAACGCCCAAACGCCCGTCCGCATGCCGGCAAGCCGCTCAGATGCGCCCTGCGCGCTTGCCAACCTTGCAAGATCTTCGTTCCTTACGCCGGTTAACCAGTATCTTACCCGTTACAGGTCAGGTTTTTCCTTCGAGAACGGGAAACCCGGCCTGAAATAGGCGCAGAGCGGCAATCAATCGGACGAAGGCAATTCGCCCGTCGGGAATAGGCACTCTGCTTACCGCAAGCGAACCCAATCCAGCATGCGGCGGCACAATCCCTCCCATGACAGATGGGAGACCGCACAGGGACGCACGGGGTCGGCAAGGCTTGCGCGGATAGCCTTCGCCAGATCGGTTTCGAAACGCGGCAGGTCATCCGGATCCGGCTCATCGACATCGCGCATCCGGGGCGGCGCCACATAGCGCACGGGGGCGGCGGGCACGTTCGCAGAAAGCCAGGGACGAATGCCCGGCAGGTCCGTGACCACCACCTTGCACCCGCATGCCAGGGCCTCGACAACCACCAGCGGCAGCCCTTCGAAAAAGGACGGGAGCACGAATACGTCCGCCTCGTTGTAGGCGCGAGCCAGGTCTTCCTGGGGCAAGCGCCCCAGGAACGCGATATCGGCATGGCAGGCCGATGCCTGGGCCACGATGCGCTCGTAATCGGTGCGGTTGCTGTATCCACCCGCCAAGCGCAGACGCAGATGACGGCCGGCAAGGTGCGCGCCGGACGCCGCGGCACCGAATGGCGCCGCACCCGCCATTCCGCACATGCCGTCACCCGTCGCAGAAAGGATATTCCCCTCATCATCGGTCAGGGCATCCACGGCGCGCAGCAGGCTGGGCACGCCCTTCTTCCGCCATATCTTTCCGGCATATACCAGGTTCGCGCCATCTGGTTGCCGCAATCCCTCCATGCGATGGAACACCCGGTCGTTGTAGCCGGTCCCCATCACCGCCACGCGCTCGGGGGCCACCCCGTAGGTTTCCACGATGTCCTCTTTCTGCTGCCCATGCAGCGCGAAGATGCCCGAAAGGCGCGCCACCCCCTTGCGCACATAGGCGCGTTCCAGGGGAATCCTACGCATCTGGCGAATATCGGTCGAGTGGCTGATACCCACCACTGGCACGTCCCAATCCCGATGAGCCGCCAGCGCGCAGACAAGGTACAGATGATGGCACAGCACCAAATCGGGACGGAAGCGGGCCAAAACCTTGTCAAGCGCCTCATTGAAGGCGGCGTAGAAGCGCTCCAGCATCTCCGGGGTTAAATCGCGGTACCGCGTGGCCCGGTAGGGCATCTCGTCGGACATGCCCACCACCGGAAACGGCAGCGCCGGGGTTTCGAAGCGCACGGGGCAAAACAGCACCCCTTCGGGAAAGCGGGGATCGTCATCGGGTCCGATACCCGCAATGACCGCCTGCTCGCAGCCAAGGGAGGCGAACGCCCGCACGGTTTCCGCCAGGAAGACGCCGCTTCCCGTGCTGTCCGGTTTCTGGGCGGTGATGTTCAGGATTCGCAGCATGGTATACCCTTACTATCGAGAACGACCGAAAGCCGCAACGCATGTGCGCGCACGGGCGGGCAGGCCCGCCACCCCGCACTATACGGCATGTCCGCACACATTGCGCGAAGACACCGACGACGCCCTGGAGGCAGCCCATGACCGGCAAGCAGAAACCCGCCCGCATACCCGATGCCAACCTGTTGCGCTCGTTGCCCAAAGTCGACGAGGTGCTGGAACAGCCCGTTGCCAAGGAGGCTGCGCAGCATCTGCCCCATACCGTCGTCGCCGATGCCGTGCGCGACGAGATAGCCCGCCTGCGCAGCGCCATCCTCGCCGGCGGCGCACCCGCCGTGAGCGCCGCTGGCGTTGCCGAACGCGCGGCACGCGCCGTGCAAGCGCTCGAGAGGCCCTCGCTTCGGCGCGTCATCAACGCATCAGGCGTCATCATCCACACCAACCTGGGCCGCAGCGTGCTGGCACCCGCCGCCGTGCAAGCCGTCAACGATGTGATAGCGGGCTATTCCACATTGGAATACGACACCCAGACAATGGCCCGCGGAAGCCGCCATGCCCACTGCGAGCCCCTGATCTGCGCGCTTACCGGTGCGGAGGCGGCAATCGCCGTGAACAACAATGCCGCCGCCGTGATGATGGTGCTCTCCGAATTCGCCCAGGGGCATCAGGCGGTGGTCAGCCGCGGGGAGCTGGTCGAAATCGGCGGGTCGTTCCGCATCCCCGACATCATGGCGCTCTCCGGCGCGCAGATGGTGGAGGTGGGCACCACGAACAAGACGCATCCGGCCGATTACGAGCGCGCGGTCGGCCCCGATACGAGCATGCTGCTGAAAGTGCACCGGTCGAACTACCGCCTTATCGGCTTCACCGAGGACGTCGGTATAGCCGGCCTGCGCGCTATCGCCGACCGGGCCAACGAGCAGCGCGACGCACTTGCCCGCGGGGCCCACGATGATGCCGCGAACGCCGCCGAGCGCGTGCTGGTGTATGAGGATCAGGGGTCGGGCGCTTTCGAGCGCATGGACGCCTTCGGGGAGTACGCCGAGCCCACCATTGCCGAGTCGCTTGCCGCCGGCGCCGACTTGGTATCGTTTTCAGGCGATAAACTGCTCGGCGGTCCGCAAGCAGGCATCATCGTCGGCCGCAAGGAGCTCATCGACCGCTTGAAGGCCAATCCGCTTGCCCGCGCCCTGCGCTTGGACAAGATGACGCTTGCCGCGCTGGAGGCAACACTGCGCCTGTACCTGCAGCCGGAACGCGCCGTGCGCGAGATCCCCACCGTGCGGATGCTCACCGAGCCCGCCGATTCCGTGTGCGTCCGCGCCGAAGCGCTGCAGCGGGAACTTGCCGGGCGCATTCCCCACGGGGCCGCAACGCTTGAAGTAGTGCCCGAGATCTCCCGCGCCGGCGGCGGTGCCCTGCCCATGTGCGATATCCCGACGTTCGCCGTGAAGGTGGCGTTCCGCACGGCGGCATCCGACGCCCAGAGCTGCATGGCCTACCTGCAGCAGCAACGGGAAGTGCCCATCGTCGCGCGCATCAAGAACGATTGCGTGCTCTGCGACGCCCGCACCGTCCAAGACGAAGAGATCGCCGAAATCGGCGCGGCATTCGCCGCCTACTTCGCCGCAGCGGCAAACGAACGACCCCTATAGGACGGATACGGGAAAAGGAAGGAAGGTCCAGATGCCCACCAAGCAGGAAAGCCAGCCGGCGCCCAATGTGGTGCTGGGAACCGCCGGGCACATCGACCATGGCAAATCTTCGTTGGTCCGCGCCCTCACCGGCACCGACCCCGACCGATTGGCCGAGGAGAAGAAGCGCGGCATCACCATCGAGCTGGGATTCGCGCAGCTGAAACTGCCGGACGGCACCGCCGTAGGCGTGGTCGACGTCCCCGGCCACGAGCACTTCGTGCGCCAGATGATCGCCGGTTCCACCGGCATCGACCTGGCCCTGCTGGTCATCGCCGCCGACGACGGCATCATGCCGCAAACCATCGAGCACCTAGCCGTACTGCGCACCTTGGGTGTGAAGACCCTGGTAGTCGCCTTGACCAAGACCGACCTGGTAGACGAGGAGTGGATCGCCTTCGTGTCCGATGAGATCCGCACATGGCTGGCCGACACCCCGTACGCGAACGCCGACATCGTACCTTGCTCGAGCCGCACCGGCGCGGGCCTCGACGAGCTGCGCTGCGCGCTGCAGAAAGCCGCCGCCCGCACCGAGCATTCCAAATTCGGCCGGCAGTTGCGCTTGCCCATCGACCGCGTATTCACCATCAGGGGCGCCGGCACCGTCGTCACCGGCACGCTTTGGAGCGGCACCGCGCGCCCTGGCGACGTGGCAGAGGTGCTGCCGAGCGGCCTGACCTCGCGCATCCGCAGCGTGCAGATGCACGGCCAACCGGTCGACGCCGCGCCGGCCGGCAACCGCGTCGCCCTGAACCTGCCCGACCTGAAGAAGGAGCAGATCCACCCGGGGGACTTCCTTGCCGCGCCCGACAGCCTGCAGCCGACCGACCGCTTCGATGCACGTGTAACCTTCATCGACACCGCCGGACAGGGCAAGCCCCTGCCCAGCGGGACGCGCATGCATATCGCCCACGGCACCCGCGAAGTGCAGGGGCGCGTGCTCTTCATGGATGGCCTGAAGGAGCTGGCAAGCGGCCAAAGCGCCTTCGCGCAGATTCGCTTGGAGGAACCGCTGCCGGTGAGCGCGGGCGACCGATTCGTCATCCGCACCTGGTCACCGGTATCGGTAGCCGGCGGCGGATGCGTGCTGCTGAGCTACCCGCGCAGACGCACCCGCTTGACCCCGAACGAACGCGAATTGCTCCAGGCATCGGAATCCGGCGACCTGCAGACCGCCGCGATCGATGTAGTGAAGGAGCAAGCGCAGCCGGTCGGCGCCGCCGCGGTTGCCCGCGCCATCGGAACCGAACGCGAACCGGTGCGCAGAATGCTGGAGGAGGCGGTGAAAAACCGGAAGCTGATACGGCTGGGCGAGGCCGGCAGCGCAGAGGCGACGTTTGCCACCAAGTCGCTACGGCAGCGGTACGTGGCGGGCATCGAACGCGCCCTCGTCGCCTTCCACGCTGCGCATCCCGGCCAGGCCGGCCTGCCGAAAGCCCGCCTTGCTCAACAGGTGGCCCCCCACCTGGGAGCAACCGCATTCGAGGCGCTGTTAGGCGAGGCGGTCCACGACGGCAAGGCGATAGTCGTCGGAGGGCAGGTAGGCCACCCGGCTTCGCAGGGTGCTGCATGCAAGGCGCAGGAGCAAGAGGCCCAAACGCTGCTGGGCGCCCTGCAAGCGGGCGGTGCCGCCCCCACGATGCCGCCGAAGCTGTTCGACGAGGCGGGCCTTGGCGCCAAGACGGGGCAACATGCGCTGACAACGCTGGTACGGGACGGGCGCGCCGTGCATATCGGCGGCGACCTCTACCTGGCGGCCGACGCGCTCGAACACTGCAAGCAGGCGGTCTGCGCGCACTTGGAGACCGGAGGCGCGGGAACCGTGGCAGCGCTCAAGGACGCCATGGGCACCAGCCGCCGATATGCCGTGCCGCTGCTGGAATACTTCGACACCCAAGGCGTGACGGTGCGCTCGGGCGATATCCGTTCACTATCGGGACGATAGCCGAAGGGGCGCGCGATATGTTGCCTCGGCGGTAATATTGGGTATACTCAATCGCGTTCCCGGATAATGGAGACGGGTGGCGCCCTGGTGGGTCCCGCGGCCTTCAAAGCCGTTGTGAGGCATGCAGAATGTCTCGGGTGTGTTCGATTCGCACACGTCTCCGCCATACCGACCGCACATCCTCCGGCATGCTTCGGAGGGTTTATCGCGCAGGGCGGGCATACCCGCCCTTTCGTATGCGCACGCTCGGACGGCATCCGCGCACGATCCGTCCGACTTCTGTGCAGTTCCCATGAAAGGACCGCTATGGAGACAGCAACCCCTGATACCGCGAAGCCCGGCTGGCCCATTGCCCCCGGCACCGTTCCCTCGGCCATGCCCGCACCCGCATCGCTTGCAGGCACGGTGCGCTCTGTGAACCTGTCCGAGAAGAAAGGGCGCAGCAAGGTTCCCGTCAAAAAGATAGAAATTCGCCCGGATTGGGGCGTGGTCGGCGATGCCCATGCTGGCGAATGGCACCGCCAGGTCAGCATCCTGGCTTGGGAGTCCATACTGCGCGCCCGCAAACTGATGGGCCTGGACCTGGTCGAAGGCAGCTTTGCTGAGAACATCACCTGCGAGGGCCTGGATCTGCTGGCATTGCCGCTGGGCACCATTGTGCGCGCAGGCGACGGGGTGGAAATGGAGCTTTCGCAAATCGGCAAGGTCTGCCACACCAAATGCGCCATCTACCATCAAGTGGGTGATTGCATCTTCCCGCGCGAGGGCATCTTCTTCGTGGTACGCAAAGGCGGCACCATACGGCCCGGAGACGCCATCGAGGTGCTGGAAATGGGCGACGGCACCTGCAAGGCGACCCCGCCCGAGGCGCTGCGCGAGCTGGCTTTCGCCCGCGCCGAAGAAGCTGCCGAACGCAAGGCAGAAAAACCGCAGCGCTCGCGCACCCGTTTCGCCCCTCCGGCCTCCGAGCGGTAAAACATATACGGCGCGGGCCGGCTCCCCGCCGGACCGCGCCGTATGCAAACCGCTCGATACTACCGTGCCGTGCTGCGCACTCAGTCGCGCGTCAGCTTGCGATGCACCCGATGGGGCTTCGACAAGTCGGGGCCCAGGCGCTTTTCCCGGTTCTTCTGGTAATCCGCGAAATTGCCTTCGAACCAGTACCAGGCGCCGGGATTCTCGTCCGTCCCCTCCCAGGCCAGGATATGCGTGGCGATGCGGTCGAGGAACCAGCGGTCATGGCTGGTGATGACGGCGCATCCCGGGAAACGCAGCAAGGCCTCTTCAAGGCTTTCCATGGTCTCTGTGTCCAGATCGTTCGTAGGCTCGTCCAACAGCAGCAGATTGCCGCCCTGCTTCAACGTGAGCGCCAGGTTCAGGCGATTGCGCTCACCACCGGACAGCACACCGGCCGGCTTCTGCTGGTCGGAGCCCTTGAAGCCGAATGCCGCCACATAGGCGCGACTGGGAACCTCGGTCTCGCCCACTTTCATGTAGTCCAGACCGTCCGACACCACTTCCCACAGCGATTTGTCCGGATCGATGCCCTCGCGCATCTGATCGACATACGATATCTTCACGGTCTCCCCGATCTCGAGAGAACCGCCCGTCACGTCTTCCCTGCCCATGATCATCTTGAACAGCGTGGACTTGCCCACACCGTTCGGGCCGATGACGCCCACGATGCCATTGCGCGGCAGATCGAACGACAGGTCGTTTATCAGCACGCGATCGCCGAACGCCTTGCACAGATGGTCCGCCACGATGACTTTGCCGCCCAGGCGGGGACCCACGGGAATCTGGATCTCCGTGAAGTCCAGCTTACGTCCCGCTTCCGCTTCTGCGGCCATCTGCTCGTAGCGCTCCAAACGGGCCTTGTTCTTCGCCTGGCGGGCCTTCGGGCTGCTGCGCACCCATTCCAACTCGGATTGCATCTTCTTCGCGCGCTTCTGGTCTTGCTGGCCCTGCGCTGCCAGGCGTTTCGCCTTCGTCTCCAAGCATGTCGAATAGTTGCCCTTGTACGGATACAGCGTACCGCGGTCCACTTCGCAGATCCATTCGGCCACATTGTCCAGGAAATAGCGATCGTGCGTCACGGCAAGCACGGCTCCCGGATAGTTCTTCAGGAAATGCTCCAGCCACAGCACGGATTCCGCATCCAGATGGTTTGTGGGCTCATCGAGCAGCAGCAGGTCGGGCGCTTCCAGCAGCAGCTTGCACAGCGCCACGCGACGGCGCTCGCCGCCGGAAAGATGATCCACCGCCTCGTCGGGATCGGGACACTGCAGCGCATCCATGGCCTGCGACAACTGGCTGTCCAAATCCCAACCATTCACTGCGTCGATCTCGTTCTGCAGCTTACCCATCTCGTCCATGAGCGCATCGAAATCCGCGTTGGGATCGGCCATTTCCGCACTGATCTCGTTGAAGCGGTTCACCTTCGCGATAACGTCGCTGAAAGCCTGCTCGACGTTCTCCTTGACGGTCTTAGACTCGTCAAGCGGCGGCTCCTGCTCCAGGATGCCCACCGTGTAGCCGGGCGAAAGGCGCGCCTCGCCGTTCGAGATGTCCTCCATGCCCGCCATGATCTTCAGCAGCGTGGACTTGCCCATGCCGTTCGGACCCACCACGCCGATCTTCGCGCCGGGATAGAATGCCATGGTCACGTCGTCCAGGATGACCTTGTCTCCATGCGCCTTGCGCACCTGGTTCATGGTGTAGATAAATTCCGCCATGGGGTATTTCTCCTGTTCATGGTATTGAATAGGGTTTCATACTACCAACTGCCCGAAAGCATTGCCATCCCGCTGGACGCATGCTGCGCCATTTCCCCATAAGCATGCTCCCGGCTGCAGGTGAAAACTTCGGGCCGCCGGTGCGCCAAAAGACCCATGCGCCGACCTATGCCGCAAAAGAGCCGCCCGACAGGCACCGGGTGGATTCTGCAGCGCAACGCATATGCCGCCCGCGGTTTTTTCGCCCCCTTTCGCACCGAGTGCCAAGCGGAAATGCGTTTCCGTGCTACATTCCTGCCATGGTTTTCGGGAAGGAACAGATCGTCCGCAACGGTGCAGAGGCCAACGCTTTGATGAGCGAGGTCTTCGCCATGCAGTCTGTGCTTGCAGGCTGCCCTGCGGCATGCCTGCAAGCACCGCGCACCCGCGCGGATGTCGCAGGCTATTCGTATCGATTCTGCTAGCACGCGAGTTTCGACTCGGGTG
Organism: uncultured Coriobacteriaceae bacterium; assembly: GCA_900552585.1. GTDB lineage: Bacteria > Actinomycetota > Coriobacteriia > Coriobacteriales > Eggerthellaceae > UMGS1519. The sequence goes on along the minus strand of USAB01000009.1, from coordinate 15,287 downwards.
CTTTTTTTATTGTCCCGTGCCGTCCTTCCTTGCGCGCCATCAGCATCAATACTCCTCTCTCTTCCCCGAAAAGCCGACAGGTTGTGGCATCGAACAGGGAGGACTGCATGATTGCCAAAATTTGCATGGTGCTCATCTTCATCGGCGTGGCCGTGGGAGTGGGCATCTACTGCCGCCATACCACCAACAGCGTGGAGGGATTCGTGTTAGGAGGACGCAATGTGGGGCCGTGGCTTTCGGCGTTCGCATTCGGTACCAGCTATTTCTCCGCCGTCATCTTCGTGGGTTACGCCGGTCAGTTCGGCTGGAAGTACGGTCTTGCGGCGTTCTGGATCGGCATCGGCAATGCGCTCATCGGCAGCCTGCTGGCCTGGTGGGTGCTGGGACCGCGCTCGCGGGAGATGTCCCATCGTCTGGGCGCGACAACCATGCCGGAGTTCTTCGGGAAGCGCTACGAAAGCCGCGCAATCCGCACTGCATCCGCGCTGATCATCTTCGCGTTCCTGATTCCGTACACCGCATCCGTCTACAACGGTCTGTCGCGCCTGTTCGAGATGGCATTCGGCATTCCCTACGAATACTGCGTCATAGGGATGGCGGCCATCACCTGCGCATACGTGGTACTTGGCGGCTACATGGCCACCGTCACGAACGACTTCTTGCAGGGATGCGTCATGCTGGTGGGCATCGTGCTGGTGGTAGCCGCCGTGCTGGGAGCGAACGGAGGCTTCATGGAATCCCTGGTTACCATGAGCCGGATTCCCGCAGAAGGATCTGATCTAAACGGCGCGTTCGTGAGCATGTTCGGCCCCGACCCGCTGAATCTGCTAGGCGTTGTGATCCTAACGAGCCTGGGCACCTGGGGCCTGCCGCAGATGGTGCAGAAGTTCTATGCCATCCGCAGCGGATCCGCCATCAAGCAGGGCGCCATTATCTCCACTGTCTTCGCGTTCGTGGTTGCCGGCGGCAGCTACTTCCTGGGCGGCTTCGGGCGCCTGTACGGCGACCAGGTAACCATGGGCGCAAACGGGCAGCCCGTATACGACTCTATCATCCCCACCATGCTGTCGACGCTTCCCGATATTCTGATCGGTCTGGTGGTGGTGCTGGTTCTTTCCGCCTCCATGTCCACGCTGTCAAGCCTGGTGCTGACCTCATCGTCTACGCTGACGCTGGACGTGATCAAGCACAACCTGGTCAAAGACCTATCGGAGAAGAAGCAGATTTGGAGCATGCGTATCTTGCTGGTGGTCTTCGTGGTGTTGTCCGCCATCATCGCGCTGATTCAGTACCACTCCACGATCACCTTCATCGCGCAGCTCATGGGCATCTCGTGGGGCGCGTTGTCCGGTGCCTTCTTGGGCCCGTTCGTGTGGGGCCTGTACAGCAGGCACATCTCGAAGGCGGCCGTGTGGACGAGTTTCGTCCTTGGCGTCGGTTTGACCTGCGGTAACATGATTGCCGGCATGATGGGCACGCCGCTCATCGCCTCGCCCATCAACTGCGGGGCGCTTGCCATGGTGCTGTCGCTTGCGGTGGTGCCTATCGTCAGCCTGTTCACCCCCGCCGTGCCGTTCAGCGTGTTCCCCACGAACCCGGAGGGCGCCGTGGACCGCGAGCTCGACCGCATGATCGGCAGGGAAACCGAGCAGCCCCCTGCCCGCCGAAGCGGGCATCGACGTGAAGGTGGAGTGATGCCCTAGCCGAACCGGCCGGACACGTAGTCCGCCGTGCGCTTGTCGGACGGGTGTGTGAACAGCGTGTCCGTGTCCGTGGCTTCGATAAGCTCGCCGAGCAGGAAGAACGCCGTCTTCTGCGACACACGCAGCGCCTGCAGCATGTTATGCGTCACCATGACGATGGTATAGCGGTCGCTGATCTGGGCGATCAGCTCCTCGATTTTCGCCGTCGAGATAGGGTCGAGGGCGCTGGTAGCCTCGTCCATCAGCAGGACCTCGGGCTGCACGGCAAGCGCCCGCGCGATGCACAGGCGCTGCTGCTGGCCGCCCGAAAGTCCCAGGGCGTTCTTCTTCAGGCGGTCCTTCAGCTCGTCCCAAATGGCGGCATCGCGCAGGCTGCGCTCGACGATAGCGTCGAGATCCTTGCGGTTGCGGATGCCATGCGTGCGCGGCCCGTACGCCACGTTGTCGTAGATGGACAGGGGAAACGGATTCGGATTCTGGAACGCCATACCTACGCGGCGTCTGAGGTCGTTCACATCCATGTTCCCGTAGATATCCTGCCCGTCAAGCTGGACCTTGCCCTCCATGCGACAGCCCTCCACCAGGTCGTTCATGCGATCCAGCGTCTTCAGAAACGTCGACTTGCCGCACCCGGAGGGACCGATGAGCGCCGTTACCTGATGCTCCGGGATATCCAGGCTCACATCTTTCAGCGCATGGAAATCACGGTAGTACAGGTCAAGATGATCAACCGTCATCTTGACCTGCGCATGCGGATCGGAAGCACTCGCGCCCTTTACCTCCGCCTCTATTCGGCAATCGGCCGCAGGCTTGCCGCCCTCTCTCAACCCATCTTCTTCGAATATTGCTTCCATTGGATGATTCTCCTTTCGGAACCGCACGGAACGTGCGGCGTCAGTCCTCGCCCGTCGCATTGCGCGCCAGGCGGTTCGCGAAGTACGTGGACACGGCATTGAGCGCTACGACCAGCGCCAACAGCACCACCGCCGTTGCGTACGTCTCGTTGATATGCAACCCCTCGCTGGCCAACAGGTACATGTGCTCGGCCAGCGTTCGCGTGGAACTGAACACCGCGCCCAACCCCTGACCGGCGAAGTCCGGAACGGCGGCCACGCTGCCGCAGGTGAACAGCAGGGCGGCCACCTCCTCGACAACGCGGCCCAAACCCAAGATCACACCGCCCAGGATGCCGGGAATCGCCGACGGCAGCACCACCTTCGCAACGGTGCGCAGGCGCCCGGCACCCAGGCCGAAGCTGCCCATGCGATAGTCGTCGGGAACCGCCAGAAGCGCCTCCTGGCTGGTGCGCATGATAATGGGCAGAATCATGATGGCCAGCGTGCATGCGCCGGCAAGCAACGACATGCCCCAATGCAGCGCCGTGACGAAGAACAACATGCCGAACAGGCCGTACACGATGGAGGGAATGCCCGCCAACGTCTCGGTGGTGACGCTGACCAGCTTCACGAACCTATTTCCGCGCCCGGCATACTCCACCAAATAGATTGCCGACCCCACGCTGATGGGCACGGCAATCAGCAACGAGAGAAACGCCATGAGCACCGTGTTGATGAGCGCAGGCATGAGCGACACGTTCACCGAGTTGTACTCCCACTCGAACAGCGATGGCGTCAGACGCGGAACGCCCATGATAAGGATGTATCCCACAATACCGGCAAGCGCTGCCATGGTGAGCAGCGTACCGAGGCGGACAAGCCATCTCAAGGCGATGCCAACAGCATGGCGGCGCTTCGCCGTACGCTCATGTGTCGAAGCAACCAGCTTCGACAGGCGTTCGTATTCATCGGATACCGATGCGCCCGACGTGGCACCGGCCTCATCCACAACGATTTCGCCCATTGTCATTCCGCCTTCCCGCTATTGCGCGCCAGATTTACCAGCGTGTTGATGATCAGGATGAATACGAACAGCACGACGCCGGTTGCAATGAGCGCGCCACGGTGCAGATCGGCCGCATAGCCCATCTCCAATACGATATTCGCGGTCATGGTGCGCACGCCATCGAAGATGCTGTCGGGGATCACGGGCTGGTTGCCTGCAACCATGATGACGGCCATCGTTTCGCCCAGCGCGCGGCCCAGACCCAAGATGACGGCCGCCACGATGCCGGAGACGGCGGCAGGAACCACCACGCGGAATACGGCATGCTCGTGGTCGGCGCCCAGCGCGCGGGCGCCCTGGTAGTACGAGGCCGGCACCGCCTCGATGGCCGATTGGGAGACCGTGATGATCGTGGGCAGGATCATGATGCCCAATAGCACGCTTGCCGCCAGCAGCGAGAAGCCCGATCCAACACCCCACGAGCGAATGATGGGAACGAACACCACAAGGCCGAAGGAGCCGTAGATGACGCTGGGAATGCCGGCGAGCAGCTCGATCCCGGGCCGCATGATGCGAACGACGCGCCCGGTTGCGAACCTTGCCAAGAAGATGGCGCAGAGGATGCCCGCGGGCACGCCCACAATAAGCGCACCTGCCGTGACGTAGATGCTGCCGACGATCATGGGGAAGATGCCGTAGATATCGTTTGCCGGCTTCCAGGTGGTTCCCAGCAGGAAATCGGGCAGGCCTATCTGGGCAATGGCCGGTACGCCGTTGACGAGCAGGAATACGCAAATCAACGCCACTGCGAGGATGGAAACCCCCGCAGCAGCGATGAAGAGGATGCGCGAGACCTGCTCGGAGAGATGGGCCCGAGAGGTGGATGAGTTCATGTTGCGCTCCAAAAGGTCAGGTGCCTGCGGGTCGGGTTACTGAACCTCTTCCCAGGTCGTGGTCTGCCCCGTGTAGATGGACTTGATCTGGTCCGTGGTGAGGTCGTCTACCTTGGAGTCCTTGTTCACGATGATGGCAATGCCATCCTTGGCGATGACCGTGGTGGTCAAGCCGGCGCTCTTCTCGGAATCCTTCAGGTCGCGGGATGCCATGCCGATATCGCAGGTGCCCTCGGTCGCCATGTTGATACCCGTGGTGGAATCGCTGGTCTGCAGCTCGATCTCGGCCTTCGTATTGACTTTCTTGTAAGCCTCGATCAGCTTCTCCATGAGAGGGGACACGCTGGAGGAACCGGCAACGACCAACTTGCCGGAGGGCTTGCTGGACTTGAAAGATCCCGTGCTGCTGTCGGAGACGTAGCCGTTGTCCGTCACGACCTTCTGGCCGTCATCGCTCTGGATGAATGCCAGGAAGTCCTTACCCAGCTTGGACAGATCGTCCTTCGTCACCACATTGAACGGACGGGAGATGGGGTATTTGCCGCTCTTCACGTTCTTGGCAGTCGCCTCGACGCCATCGACTTTGACGGCTTTCACGGTGTCGTTCAAAGAGCCCAGGGAAATATAGCCGATGCCGTTCGCATCGCCGGCAACGGAGGTCAGCATGACGGAAGTGGAATTCGTGATGATTGCGGAGGAGACGGTATTGTCGGTATCGCCATCCTGAACGCCAGTGAGCTCGATGAATGCACCGCGCGTGCCGGAACCATCCTCACGGGAGTACACGGAAATGCTCGTGCCGCCGTTGCCGCCGGCCGCAGATCCGGATGAGTCGGAGCCGGATGACCCGCATCCGGCAAGCGCGAACATGCCAAAGGCGGCAAGGGCCGCCACGACGACGATCAGATACTTCTTCTTCATTGGCGTTCATTCCTTTCAGAGGGGTATGCCACTACTGCATCGATAATGGCGCCAGCGCGTCAAACGCTTTGCAGGCGAACGTCAAGGGTCCGCAAGCATCCATAAAGAAGAAACAAAAAGAACAATAATTGTAAACGTTATGCAAAAGAGCGCCGGGGAGGCACTCCGAAGCAGCACGGAACGCAACGTGCGCTTATCGAAGAGCGTCTGTCGAGACCGAAAGGGCTACCGTCCCAACGTACGGTTCTGGATTTCCATCTCAATGGCCAGCTTCTCCAACAACGCAACGGGCGTGCGGTCGCGCGCCGCCTGCGCCTGGGCATCCGCCTGTGCCTGGATCTCGGCGCACTGCCGGCGTGCCTCGTCTAGAACGGCATCGGCCTTCGCCTGCGCCCGACGCTGAACCTCCGCAGCCTGGCGCGCCGCTCGATCGTAGATGGCGGTTCCCTGGTCGGTGAGGGCATCGAACTCGGCTTTCAACTCATCGGCGCGCTTCTGCAGCGCTTGAAGCTCCGTCATGCCCTCCGGGCGGTTGGACAGGCACTCTGCCACCGCCCGCGTCCTGACCTTGTCCCAATCGGGCGTATCGCTGATGAACTCAGGCACGGCGCATCCCCTTCCAGAAGCATCCCGTATGCATATTACGACCCGAAACCTTACCGCCTTCGGGCATCCCCCGTCAAAACGACACCCGCTCGCGACGTTCCGTTGCGCCGAGCACTGCGCGATAGCCATGTATACTTGGCGCGATTCCAGTTACAGCTTCGTAATGGATACCCTTGCAGGGGTATGTTTCTGGGGAGAAACCCGAAAGGCAGACATGCAGACAAAGCGAACCGACACAACCGATTCCGAAAGCGCAAGGCGCGCGAACGTAGACCGCGAGAACCGCGAGGCGCGCGAAGCCTTCGCGGCCCGCTGGAAGCTGCGCAGCGCGAAGGCGGGTTTCCTGCTGTTGCTCATCATCGCCGCTGGCGGCATCTTCCTGACCGTGCAAGCCGAGCTGGACCGTCCCTCCGACAGCGGCACTCAGGTAGCCGGCACCACGGAATGGCGCATCGTCGTCGACGGGCAGAACTACCGCTATAAGGTGACATACGGGAAAAGCTACCAGCTGGTGGACACAGAAGGCGACCCGTGGATCACGAGCCATGCCGGCACGCAGAACTGCACGGACGCCAAGCAGCTGAAACGGTATCTGCATACGTTCGTGGACCAGGAAGGCGGCACCATGAAGGTCGTCGACCAATCGGGCCTGAAGCTCTGAAGACCCGGGCGCGCTGCATCGGCACGGCCTGAATCGAACCGCCCCAGGTCGGATGGCCCGCTATCGCAGCTCCCCTGGCCGCTCTTCGCGGACCCGCTGCACCGCCCGTCCATTTTTCGGCGAATTCGTATACGGTACGCGGCACACTGACTTTATGAGGATATTTGTCAGCATATGCACCGTGATCTTGGATTGCTTCCTGTGCAGCGCCCTCTATGCGAGGGTGTTCGGATACTTCTTCCCGAACGATGTGACCACGGCATCGGCGTTGACCATTGCGGGGCTGGCATGCTCGGCTATCGTGTTGTGCGCCGTGTTCCCCAGCCGCGTCTGGCGGAACAACTCGGATATGGGGGCCTTCCTGAACGCCCTGCTGGCACCGTTTGCCGGTGCGTTGCTCACCGCTTCGGGCATGGCCGTACTCTCGCTTGCGAGCGCATTCTCCATCGGGTTGACGACGCCCGTGGCACTTATGAATGCGGCGGGCGTACTCGCGGTCATCGGCGCCTGCAGCGTAAGCGGCATCATAATCGTCACGTCGAAATTGGGTTAAGATTGCGGCCTGTCGACAATAACCGGTACCGATAGGCGTACTCTAGTCGTATGAGAGTCCACCTGACACACCTGCAGCACTCCGCGCTGCCCGCATCGGCGGGCGCCAGCCGTCCTGCCGCCGGGGCGCCCCGATGAACAGCTTCTCCGTTGCCGTCACCTCCGTCACACCCTTCCTTATCTACATGGGCCTGGGGTGGCTCATGCGCCGGTTGGGATGGGTGGACGTGCTGTTCCTGCGCCGCCTGAACACCGTTTCGTTCAAGACGTTCTTTCCGCCTATGATGTTCTACTGCATCTACCAGCTGGAAGGCCGCGACCTGCATATCAACTGGCTGTTCATCGCATGCGCGCTCATCGCGCTCGCCGTGGTGGTAGCCGGGTTGCTGCTCGTCGTGCCGCGGCTGGAGTCTGAAAACAGCAAGCGCGGCGTGATCATCCAGGCCGTCTACCGCACGAACATCGTGTTCTTCGCCATGCCGCTAACGGAAAGCGTATTCGGTGCCGGCAGCCTGGTGCCCAGCGCGCTGTTGGTATCCATCGTGGTCCCCACATACAACGTACTGGCCGTCGTCATCCTGGAGTACTACCACGGCACGTCGCCTTCGCCCGGGCGCCTGGCCCTGAGCGTGGTGAAGAATCCGCTCATCCTGGGCTTCCTTACCGGCTTCGCGTTCTACTTCCTACAGATCAGGCTGCCGGAATGCATCGAAAGCCCCGTCATCGCGCTTGCAAACCTTGCCATCCCGCTCGCGCTTATCGCGCTGGGCGGCACCATCCGCCTGAACGAGACGAAGGCGAACATGCGCTACCTGGCGCCCGTCCTGACCGTGAAGATGGTCGTGTTGCCGGCCATCTCGCTTATCGTGTTCAGCATGCTGCCGCTGGGTCTTGCACCCGTGGAACGCTTCCTGCTGCTGGTCATGTTCGCCGCGCCCATCGCCAGTGCATCGTATCCCATGGCAGAGAACATGGGCGGGGACGGCACGCTGGCAGGCGAACTGGTAGCGGTGTCATCCGGCATTTCCATCATCACGCTGTTCTTGTGGGTGCTCATATTCACAAGCCTGGTACCGATCTAGGCACGCCGCCGCAGGAGCGCACCACAGGAACCGAAGCGAACGGAAAGGAGCATGCGCCATGGACGACTGCATCACCGTGGCCGTGGGAAACTTCCCACCCGTCTGGGGAGACGTGCGGGCGAACCTCGGGCGAATCCGGGAATACCAGCAGCGGGCAGCAAATGCAGGAGCGGATCTGCTGGTGCTGCCGGAGCTGTGTCTGACCGGCTACGACGACCCCGCCGGAACACCGTTCACCGAGAAAATCCAGGTGCGCCTGGCGGAACCCGTGCCCGGACCCGCGAGCACGGCCGTCATGGAGGCCGCGCGCGCCTGCGGCATCTGGACGGTGTTCGGCATGCCGGAGCGCGTCGATTCCCCCGACGGCACGCGCATCTACAACGCCGCCTGCATCGTGAGCCCGGAGGGGATCGTGGGCACGTACCGCAAGATCCACCCGTTCGGACGCGAGAGCGAATGGGCCGCTGCCGGCGATGAGCCCTGCGTGTTCGACACGCCGTGGGGACCCATCGGCCTGGGCATCTGCTACGACCTGTACAGCTTCCCGGAAATGGTCATGTATGCGAAGGCGAAGGGCGCGCGGCTGTTCCTGAACCCTACGGCCGCCGGCTGGGCGCTTTCTGCCGCCGACGTGTTCCGCGAGAAGATCGAGGTCACCTGCCTGCGCGGGAACCTGTACGTGGCCACCGCGAACCTGCAGGGAAAAGACCTGACCAGCACATTCGCCGGGCAGAGTCACATCATCGGCCCGCTGGGGCCGCGTAACAGCATCGCCTACCTTGCCGGCGTGCCGTTCAGCGAAGATGTGGAACGCGAAGCCGGGCTGCGCATAGCCGCACTGAACCTGTCCGCCGTAGAACAGCAGAACAGCTGGAACCTGCGCGTATTCGAGACGAACCCGCTCACCGGCCGTCCGGATTGGCGTCCCGACCTATACGCGAAATGGTTCGCGGAGATTGCCGCCGATCCGTCCTGGCAGCGTCGGTACACTGCCCGCCCTGCGCGGAACAAGCATCTGAACTAGAATCGGGACAGCAGGAAGAACCGCGTCCGATAGACTGGAGTCGCACAGGAACGAAACCGCATCGATACCGAGGAGCGCGTACATGCTGGACATCAAGCGAGTAATGGCAAGCAAACCACGCAAGCACGAGCAGGAGCCGCTCCTTCCCCTGACCACGCCTTGGGGCCAGCGCATCGTGGACGGTGAAGTTCCGGGCCGCGACATCCTGCCGGAGCATCCGCATCCGCAGTTCGCGCGCAAAAGCTTCACCAGCCTGAACGGGTGGTGGGAATACGCCATCGTGGATACGGGCAGCCTGGAGCAGGCGCGGCGCGCATGGGATTCCTCCCTGCCGCCGGACCGGTTCGACGGTCGCATACTGGTGCCGTTCTCGCCCGAGGCGCTGCTGTCGGGCGTAGATCGGCAGACGCAGCCCAACGAACTGCTGTGGTACCGTCGCCGCGTCCTGCTGCCGGCGCGAGAACAGGCATCCGACGCGAATGGAAGGCCCGGCGCACGTGTCTCCGACCCGCTCGCCTCCGGCTTCCGTCTGATACTTCATTTCGAAGCCGTGGACTACGCCTGCTCGCTGCTGGTGAACGGCACACGCGTCTGCGCGCATCGAGGCGGCTACCTGCCGTTCGCGCTGGACTTGACGGAGGTGCTGCATGCCGGCGAGAACGTACTGGCGCTGTGCGTCTGGGACCCCAGCGACCGCGGCACGCAGCTGCGCGGCAAGCAGAAGCTGGAGGCCGGCAACATCTGGTACACGGCACAGAGCGGCATTTGGCAGAGCGTCTGGCTGGAGGCCGTGCCCACGCGTCATATCGCGGGAACGTCCATCAAATGCGATGCGGATGCGGGCACCGTAACGCTCGTGAACCGCCTCAGCTGCGGCGGCGAGACGCTGACCGTGCGCATATTCGACGAGCAGGGCGAACTGGTGGCGATGAAGCGTACGCCCGTCGAGGCGTCCCAAGCCGCGAATCCCGCCATGACGCGCACGATGACGCTGCAGGTGCGCAGCCCGAACCTCTGGAGCCCCGATAGCCCGTACTTGTACCGCCTGGAGCTCCTTTACGGCGCAGATGCGGTGGAAAGCTACTGCGCGTTCCGCACGGTGGAGATAGCGGCAGACGCACAGGGCGTGCCGCGAATCATGCTTAACCACGAGCCGCTGTTCGTGCGCGGCGTGCTGGACCAGGGCTATTGGCCCGACGGCCTGATGACGGCCCCTTCGGATGCCGCACTGGAATTCGATATCCGCACCATGAAGGACCTGGGCTTCAACCTGCTGCGCAAGCACCTCAAGCGCGAAAGCGACCGCTGGTACTTCCATTGCGACCGCATCGGCATGCTGGTGTGGCAGGACATGGTGTCGGGCGGCGGACCGTACGATGACTGGCAGACCAGCCACCGGCCCACGCTGTTCCGCAGCAGCTGGAACAAGCTTCCGGACGACCTGCCGGAATGGTACGACAAGCTGGCGGCGGACGACCCCGAGTACCGGCGCGAATGGACATCCACCGCGCTCGGTCTGGTAAGGCGGCTGCGCAGCCATCCATGCGTGATTGGCTGGACGCTGTTCAACGAAGGTTGGGGGCAGTTCGAGTCGCGCCGCGCCGTAGACGCCGTGCGCAGGATGGATCCAACACGCCCCATCAGCGCCACCAGTGGCTGGTACGACCAGGGCACAGGCGATTTTTTCAGCGTACACAACTACTTCCGCCCACTGGCGGTCTGGAAAGACCCGGCCGGGTCGAAGGGCACCGCGGCCCTGGACGGCAGCGCCGTCCGCACCTGTGCGCGGGCGTTCGTCATCTCGGAGTTCGGTGGCCTGACATGGTCCGTAGAAGGCCACTGCCAGCGAGCGCGCTCGTACGGCTATGAGACATTCGAGCGGCAAGCAGACTGGCAGGAAGCCGTGCGCATGGCGCTTGCGAAGGCCGATGCACTGGAAAACGAGGGGCTTGCCGGCTTCGTGTTCACGCAGCTGTCCGACGTGCAGGAAGAGACGAACGGCCTGATGACCTGCGATAGGCGCGTGAACAAGCTGCGGGCGAACCCCCTGACGGCAGACGCGGACGAACCTCAGCCATCGGCTGGGTAGGCTCCGTTTGCCTGATTGGAAGCGGAAACCGTTGCCGCCGAAACCGCCGCGGCACCCGCACCCGGATCGGGCCGCAGCGGGAACGCCTTGGACAGGACGCGCGCGAATGCACAGGCGCGTGCATCAGGCCATTCGCCGCTCTCGGCGGCGGCAGCGCAGTTCGCGGCATCTTCGGAGGCTGCCTGCGCTATAAGCGCGAGCTTCTGCGCGCGCGTCAGGCGCTTGAAGCGAAACTCGGCGCTGAGCGCCTCATGCTGCGTGGCGAACGTTGCGCACGCCACCAGATGCACGGGCCTGCGCGAACGCGTGTATTTCGCACCCGTACCCGCATTATGCTGCGCAATCCGCTCGTGCACGTTCCGCGCGTACCCTGTATACAGCGTCCCGTCCGCGCATTCCGCTACATACATATAGTAGAGACGATCTTCTCCGCCTGTCTGCCCGCACATGGAAAGCCGCCCGCTATTCGGCGTTCAGCAGCCGCAGCAGGGCATTGGCCATCTGCGGAAACGGAGTCGCATCCGGCTGTTGCGGCGCGCGGGGCGCAATGGACCGCTCCATCCACACCATGTCGTACCAACGACCGAACTTGTAGGCACACCTGCGGAACAGGCCCACCATCTGAAAGCCCATATGCTTATGGAATGCGACGCTGGCGCTTGTCAGGTACACATCGTCTACCCCATCCGGCGGGTATGCGATGCATGCATACATTGCCACGAAACCCTGCGCGCGAAGCACGCGCTCCAATGCCGCATACAGCGCCCGGCCAATGCCCTTGCCGTGCACATCGCGCCTCACGTAAATGGAAGTCTCCACCGCCCAGTCGTACGCACGGCGCACCCCAAACGAACCGGCATACGCATACCCCAGCATCTCCCCCGTGTCCGGATCCTCGGCTACAAGGTACGGGTACGTTTCCAGCGTGCGGGAAATGCGGTCCGCGAATTCGCGGACATCCGGTATCGTGTATTCGAACGTAATGGCCGTTTTGCACACATACGGCGCATAGATGGCCCGGATACGGGACGCATCCGCTACCGTTGCGGCGCGGAGGGACGGGGGATTCTTCGCCATAGGGTCTGCGCCTCCTTTCCGTAAGGACCGTCGTTCGTTCGGCATGCCAACCATGCCCTTACGCGGCAGCATACGGCAAATGCCATATTTTGCGTTTCGTGAGGTCATCGGACATACCGATAGCGGTCGTACCGAGTTCGATTTGTCATCGTATTGATGCTGAACTGTTAATAAAATCATCTAACGGCTGTGTGCTTTTTGCAGTAACCTGAGTCAGGTTAATGCAAACGTGGCACAATAAGCCGCCGAATTCCAACGCAAATGCGGGGAGCCATCGCCAACGCAACAAAGCCGATGGTTCGGAGAACCAAGAAGGAAGTGCATATGCAATCGAAAATCGCACACGCGGCAGAGCGCAAAGCCTTCAGCGTGGCACTGGACGCGATCATCCATGCTGCGTCCGGAAGCGAGCGCGAAAAGCGCATCGACCAGTTCATCGACTTGGCCGGCAAGCTGCTGAAAGACACCTCCCCCGGTGTGACGCGCGGCCTGCGCGCAGGCCTGCATCCGGGCTCCAAGTGGGAAGAGTTCCTGTTCCAGCTGATCGACGAGGTCGATCCCCACGTCTTGAAGACGCTGATTCTGAACGGCGGCTATGAAGCGGCGTTCCGCGGCCTGCGTGAAACCACCGTCAACGCCGAGAAGTACCAGTGCAACGTACCTTGGATCATTCTGTTCGACCCCACGAGCGCCTGCAACAAGCATTGCGTGGGCTGCTGGGCCGCCGACTACGAGAATGCCCTGAACCTGTCCTATGACCAGATGGACAAGATGCTGAACGAGGCCGAGGGCCTGGGCACGCATATGTTCATGCTCACCGGCGGCGAACCGCTGGTTCGCAAGAAGGACATCCTGAAACTGGCAGAGGTCCACAACCACAGCGTGTTCAACATCTTCACGAACGCAAGCCTGATCGACGATGAGTTCTGCGAGAAGGTCCGCGAGCTGGGCAACATCACGTTCTCCATCTCCCTGGAAGGCTTCGAGGATTCCAACGACGGCCGCCGCGGCGACGGTTCGTTCAACGAGGTTATGGACGCGTTGGACAAGCTGCGCGCGCATGGCCTGGTCTACGGCATCTCCGTCGCATACACGCGCAACAATGTGGAAACCGTCAGCTCCGACGAGTACCTTGACATGATCATCGACAAGGGCTGCCGTTTCATCTGGTACTTCCATTACATGCCGGTCGGCGCCGGTGCCGATGCCGATCTGATGCCCACTATCGAGCAGCGCACGTACATGAAGGATCGCATTCGCGAGGTGCGCGGCATCGAGGGCGGCAAGAAGATCTTCGCCATGGACTTCCAGAACGATGGCGAGTACGTGGGCGGCTGCATTGCCGGCGGACGCGTGTACTGCCACATCAATGCCCGCGGTGACGTTGAGCCCTGCGTGTTCATCCACTACTCCACTGCAAACATCAAGGAGAAGAGCCTGCTGGAGTGCCTGCAGCAGCCGCTGTTCCAGGCATATCGCAAGCACTGGCCCTGGAACGACAACCTGCTGCAGCCCTGCCCCATGCTGGAGAATCCGGATATCCTTCCGGAGATCGTCAAGGAAGCAGACGCTCACAGCACCGAGTACGTGACGCCCGAAACCGCCGAAGAGCTGTGCGCCCGCACCACTCCGTACGCCCACGCTTGGGCACCCGTTGCCAAGGAGCTCTGGCTGCAGGAGCACCCGTCCGGCAAGAAGATCTACATGGATGCTATGTCCCAGGTCAGCGTGGACGCGAAGGCAAAGATCATCGCGAACGAGGACGAGGCCGAAAACGAGAAGGCCAAGACTGCGGCGAAGTAACCCGCCTTGCGCAAAGCGCATTATCTTCCGGCAGTTGCTGCCGGAATCAAAAAAGGACCCCGCCGCACCCGCCGTGCGGCGGGGTCCTTTGCTGTCCTTTCCCCGTCAAACCGCACCTCCCCGCACCGAATACGGCGGGGAGAACGCATCTCCCCATACTGCAAGGAGGCACTCGTGGCAGATAGGCCCAAAATGGAGTACCGGCAGATTGCTCCGGGAGAGCCGCTCTCGCGCCTGGGAATGGGCTGTATGCGCCTACCCACCCGACTCGGGCGCATAGACTACGGCGCAGCGCAGGAGATCATCGATTACGCCATGAATCACGGCGTGAATTATTATGACACCGCCTATATCTACCATGCAGGGCAATCCGAGAAGTTCCTGGGAAAGGCCCTGCAGCGGTATCCCAGAGACCGCTATCGCCTTGCCACGAAGTACTTCGGCACCGGATTCCCGAACTACCGCAAGGTGTTCGCAAACCAGCTGGAACGCTTGCAGACGGACTACATCGACTACTACCTGATCCATTCTGTCATGAACGCCACCGCCAACGGATACGAGAGGCGCGGCGCCATCGAGTACTTCCTGGAGCAGAAGGCGCTCGGCCGCATCGGGCATCTGGGCTTCTCATCACACGCCGGGCTGGATACGCTACGGGATTTCTTAGGCGTGGCGCCTTGGGACTTCGTGCAGCTGCAGATCAACTACTACGACTGGGCATTCGGCTCCGCCCGGCAGCAATACGACATTGTCGCGGATGCCGGCCTGCCCATCGTGGTTATGGAGCCTGTGCGCGGCGCTGGCAAAGCTTCCCGCAGATACCGCGAAGCCGCTGGAGCGCATGCACCCCGCGTGGACCCCTGCCGGATGGGCGCTGCGATGGGTGAAGGGCCTGGACAACGTAGCCGTGGTATTGAGCGGCATGTCGACACTGGACCAAATACGAGAAAACGTCGCCGTTTTCTGCTCGCCGGCACTGACACAGGCGGAAAGCGACACGCTCATGCACGCTTGCGGCGCATTAGCGGATAACC
>USAB01000008.1 GCA_900552585.1 uncultured Coriobacteriaceae bacterium | reverse complement strand
GACAGCTCCCCTAGTAGGGGAGCCTCTGGCGAAGAGGCGAAGCTTCACGAAATGCCAAAGCCTCTCCTACTAGGAGAGGTGGCTGCACCGAAGGTGCAGACGGAGAGGTTGTATGAAGGAAAGCCTTAGATTAGGAGTAATAATATGCAGCTATTCCCAGCCATTGACCTGCGGGGCGGCAAAGTCGTGCGGCCGGCGCCGGGGGGGGAGGACCCCGCCGCGGGCGGGTTCAGCGTCCGCTATCCGGGATTGTCGGACGACCCCGGACATGATCTGGCAGAGCGGCAGTTCAACGGGATGTTCGGCGGCATCTTCACGCTGCGGTTGGGAACGAAGGAACGGGCATTCGCGTTCCTGAACGCCTTGGAGCTGGCATCCATCGTCTCGAACATCGGCGATGCGCGGACGCTGGTGGTGCATCCCGCCACCACCATCGCGGCGCATTTGAGCCCGCAGGAGCAGGAGGCATCCGGCGTGTTCCCGGACATGGTTCGCGTATGCGTGGGGTTGGAGGATGTCGCGGACCTGATTGCGGACTTCGACGCTGCGCTTCGGAAGATCGAGGAGGAGAAATGACCGAGAAGGTAGATTATGCCACGCTGAAACGCGGGGGTTTCATGCGCCAGAAGCAGAAGAACCGCTTCTCGCTGCGCCTGCACGTGGTCGGTGGCGCACTGAGCGCCGAGAACCTGCGCTCCATCTCCGCCGTGGCGGACAAGTACGGCAACGGCACGGTGCATCTGACCGCGCGCCAGGGCGTCGAGATTCCCTTCGTGCGCCTGGAGGACGTGGAGGCCATCCGCGCAGAGCTGGCGCAGTACGGCCTGCGCCCGGGCGTATGCGGGCCGCGCGCCCGTACGGTCACGGCATGCCAGGGCAACACGGTATGCCCGTCGGCCAGCATCGATGCGCAGGATATCGCGCAGAAGCTGGACAAGCGTTATTACGGCGTGGAGATGCCGCATAAGTTCAAGTTCGGCGTCACGGGATGCGCGAACAACTGCCTGAAGGCGGAGGAGAACGACGTGGGCATCAAGGGCGCCCTGAAGGTGAAGTGGCTGCCCGACCCGTGCATTGCATGCGGCATCTGCGAAAAGGCTTGCCGTGACGATGCGCTTCATTTGGAAGACGACAAAGTGGTGTTGGACTACGGCAAGTGCGTCAGCTGCGGCCGCTGCGCGAAGGCGTGTCCCACGGATGCCTGGGAAACCAAGCCGGGCTATTCGCTGTTCTTCGGCGGCCAGTTCGGCAGCCAGCTCATCAAGGGGCAGCCGGCCATTCCCGTGGTAGAAGACGAAGAGCAGCTGTTCCGCGTGACGGATGCGGCTATCGGGTACTTCCGTGACCACGGCGTGGCGGGCGAGCGCTTCGGTAAGCTGCTGGAGCGGACCGGCCGCGTGGAATTCAACAAGACGATCAAGGAGGCTTTCAATGGCTGATTTCGAAATTGCGGATAGCGTGGATATCACGGACGTGGTGTGCCCGGTTACCTTCGTGAAAACGAAGGTCGCGCTCGAGGAATTGGATACCGGCGATGTGCTGTCCGTCCGGCTGGCGGATGGCGAGCCGCTGCAGAACGTGCCCCGCTCATGCAAGGAGCAGGGCCATCAGGTGCTGAAGCTGTCGGACAACGGCGACGGCACGTACACCATGCTGGTGCGCAAAGGCGAGGATGACGAATAGCAACGTCACGGGAGAAAGGTAATTAACATGCAGATTACAGTTGCCGGTGAGAAGAAGACGTACGACGACGGCCTGACGGTCAAGCAGCTCATCGACGCGGAGGAGTTGGACAATCCGCTGTACGTCACGGTCTCCCTCAACGACGAGTTCGTCCGCTCGGACGATTTCGACACCACGGTCATCAAGGACGGGGACGTGGTGGAATTCCTGTATTTCATGGGCGGGGGTGCCTGCTAGATGGCGTTCACGAACGAACAGCTGGAGCGCTATTCGCGCCACATCATCCTGAAGCAGGTCGGCATCAAGGGCCAGAAGAAGATCAACAACGCGAAGGTGTTGATTATCGGCGCCGGCGGCCTGGGTGCGCCGGTTGCGCTGTATCTTGCTGCGGCGGGCGTGGGCACCATCGGCATCGCCGACGCGGACGTGGTGGACCTGTCGAACCTGCAGCGCCAGGTCATCCACACCACGCCGGATGTCGGTATTCCGAAAGTGGAATCCGCTGCGAACAAGATGCGTGCCATCAACCCGGATATCACGGTCAACACGTACCAGGAGTTCGTGAGCTCGTACAACATCATAGACCTGATTGAGCCATATGACTTCATCGTGGACGGGACGGACAATTTCCCAGCGAAGTTCCTGATCAACGATGCGTGCGTGCTTGCCGGCAAGCCGTTTTCCCATGCGGGTATCATTCGCTTCAGCGGGCAGCTCATGACGTATGTGCCGGGTCAGGGCCCCTGCTACCGCTGCGTGTTCCAGACGCCGCCGCCGGCCGATGCGGTTCCCACGTGCAGCCAGGCGGGCGTCATCGGCGCTATGGGCGGTGTCATCGGCAGTCTGCAGGCCATGGAGACTATCAAATACATTACGGGCGTGGGCCAGCTTCTGACGGGACGTCTGATGACGTACGATGCGTTGAAGATGGAATTCCGCACGGTGAAAATCTCCCGCGACCCGCGCTGCGCCGTCTGCGGCGACCATCCCACCATCGACCGCTCCATCGACTACGAGCAGACTGCTTGCGATATGAAGTCGCACGCATAGGGGTGGGTTCATGTATACCGTGAAGCTGCCCCAGGCTGCGTACGAGCAGATACTCGTGCACGCACGCGCCTGCCTGCCGGAAGAAGCATGCGGCCTGCTGGCGGGCCGCATACAGGGCAATGTGAAGACCGTCGAGCGCGTGTACCCGTGCGAGAACACGGACCATACGAACGTGCACTTCACCATCGACCCGCGCGACCAGCTGGCAGCGGTGAAGGATGCGCGGATGCGGGGCCTTGCCATGATCGGCAATTTCCATTCGCACCCGGAGACGCCGTCGCGGCAGTCCGAAGAGGACAAGCGCCTGGCATACGATCACTCCGCCAGCTATCTCATTTTGAGTCTTAGGGAAGACGAGCCCGTGTTGAACTCGTTTCATTTCAACGGCCGGGAATCCACGAAGGAGAACCTCGTCATCGAGTAGGAGAATGCGACAGGAACCGTTGCGATAGGCGGATACGCGCGGAGTGCACAGCGCTCGCGCGTATCCGCCTATCTGTGTAACAATTCTGAAATATAGGGCTGTTATCCACGCCATATTGATTTTCATTGCATAAATTGACTCAATATATTGTGATGCTAAGTAGCCATATCAGGTTATTTAGCGGATATATCCCAACGGGCTGGCAGAAATGCGCCATACTTTTCGGGCAGGAATCCCCTCGCTGATGCGACGATGCCGAGATTTGATCGGTCGTAGGCGGAATGAGCGGGTGCGCACCGGGCGTCCGTGCCATATCGAAGGGCGCCGACAGATAGGGAGACAAACGTGAAAGTTGGATTCATCGGTGCAGGCAAGGTTGGCTTCTCAATGGGGAAGTATCTGGCCCAACACGGCGTGGAAATTGTCGGATACACCAGCACCGGCGTATCATCCGCCCAGGAAGCGGCCGCTTTCGCCGGCGGCCGTGCATATGCGGACAAGGCGGATCTCATTGCTGCTTCTGATTTGGTGTTCCTTACCGTTCCCGACGACCGCATCGCCCAAGTTTGGCATGAGATTGCCCAGATGACGCGCGAAGGCGCTGTGGACCTCTCGCGTAAGAGCATCTGCCATTGCAGCGGCGCGCTTCCCTCGACGGTGTTCGATGGTATTGAGGAACTGGGAGGATGGGGCTATTCCATCCATCCGCTGTATGCGATTAGCTCGAAATACGAGTCGTACCGGGAGCTGGGAGACGCGTTCTTCACGGTGGAAGGCAGCGCAGCGCATATCAACGGCATCGTGGACTTCATGCGCGGCGTGGGTAATACCGTTCAAATCATAGACGCGCAGGACAAGGTGCGTTACCATGCGGCCGCCGTCATGGCAAGCAACCTGGTGGTGGGGCTGTACAGCACGGCAGCAGATCAGCTGGTGCAGTGCGGTTTTTCTCGCAACGCGGCGGAGAAGGCGTTGTGTCCGCTGTTCATGGGCAATGCAGAGCATATCGTGACGGATGGCATCGTGGATTCGCTTACGGGTCCCGCCGAACGCGGCGACGCGGCTACCATCGAAAAGCACCTTGCCTGCCTGGAAGGGCGCGACCGGATTATCTATGAGCAGCTCACAAGCGTGTTGTATGATATCGCCGCTGCGAAGCATGCCCGCGCCTGAGGTGCGGATTCTGGCATCGGCGCGATGCTGAAGCGTCACGCGATAATAAGAAGGGGCGCCTGCCCCATGTGCCTTCCGGAAAACGGAGGGGCGGAAAGGTCGGATAATGGCTAAGAATACAGTGCTCACGATCAAGCAGCAGAAGCTCGACGGAGACAAGATCACAATGGTGACCTCGTACGATTTCTCCATGGCGAAGCTGGCGGAGCAGGCGGGCATCAACATGATCCTCGTCGGCGATTCGCTGGGCATGACCATGCTGGGTTATGAGGACACTATCTCCGTGACCATGGAGGATATGATTCACCATTGCGCAGCCGTAGCGCGCGCGACCAGCGATACGCTGGTGGTCTGCGATATGCCGTTCATGTCGTACGAGATCTCGGTCGAAGACGGCCTGCGCAATGCCGCCCGCCTGATGAAGGAGGGCCGTGCGAACGCCGTGAAGCTGGAAGGCGGCGCGCGCGTTGCCGCCCAGATCAAAGCCATGACCACGAATGGCATTCCCGTTCAGGGCCATATCGGGTTGACGCCCCAGTCGTCCAATGTGTTCGGCGGTTTCAAAGTGCAGGGCAAGAGCGTGGATGCGGCGAAGCAGCTTGTGGAAGACGCGCTGAAGGTCCAGGAGGCCGGGGCGTTCTCGGTGGTCTTGGAAGGTATTCCCGCAAAGCTGGGCACGTTCATCTCCGAGCAGCTGGACATTCCCACCATCGGCATCGGTGCCGGCAACGGATGCGATGGCCAGGTGCTGGTATGCCAGGATCTGCTGGACATGTTCGGCGGCGGTTTCGTGCCGAAATTCGTCAAGCAGTACGCCCATGTTGGCGATATCATCAAGGAGGCGTACGGCAAATACATCGAGGAAGTCAAGAGCGGTGCGTTCCCGGCGCCCGAGCATACGTACAAGATTGACGATGAGGTCATGGACGAACTCGTCGAACAGGTGAAGAGGGGTTAATACAAGCATGCAGATCGTCGAAACCATTCCCGAAGTCCGCGCGGCGGTGAAAGCCTGGCGTCAAGAAGGCCTTACCGTGGGCCTGGTGACCACCATGGGCTTCTTGCATGAGGGCCACGCAAGCTTGATTGCGCGTGCAAACCAGGAAAACGACCGCGTCGTGGTCACGGATTTCGTGAATCCGACGCAGTTCGGCCCCACAGAGGATCTGGAATCCTATCCGCGCGATTTGGACCGCGATGCCAAGCTGGCTCAGGATAACGGAGCCGACCTGCTGTTCCATCCCGAACCATCCGAGATGTACTATCCGGACAACGTGACGTACATCGATATGAACGGCCTGACGAACGAGCTGTGCGGCCTCACGCGCCCCATCCATTTCAGCGGCGTGTGCACGGTCTGCGCAAAGTTCTTTAACATCGTACAGCCCGATCGCGCATATTACGGTCAAAAGGACGCCCAGCAGCTGGCGGTCCTGCGCCGCATGGTGCGCGACCTGAACTTCAACCTGGAGATCGTGGGATGTCCCATCGTCCGCGAGGAGGACGGCCTGGCGAAGAGCTCGCGCAACACGTATCTGTCCTCCGAAGAGCGCAAGGCGGCGTTGTGTCTGTCCCGCGCCATTTTTGCCGGCAAGCAGATGGTGGAAGACGGCGAGCGCGAGGCGAAGCCCATCCTTGAGGCTATGCGCGCCATCATCGAAACTGAGCCGCTGGCGAAGATCGACTACGTGAAACTGGTCGACTTCAACGACATCGTGCAGATCGATCGCATTGAGGACGGCAAACCCGCCCTGTGCGCCATTGCCGTCTACATTGGCAAGACGCGCCTGATCGATAATTTCATCTGGGGCGAATAGGTTTCTGTGTGTCGCTCCCAAGCGGGTGCGACACTGTTCAGAAGCGTTACCCAGATACAGGCTATTGTGTAGTAGGTCATATCCCCCGTCCCTTCTGTCGGATGGGGGATTCTTGCTATAGTCGAAGCATGAGAGGCTCCGTACGAAAGGATGGGCCATGGGTGTTAAGGCTGAGCAGGCTTTGGATATCTCCCGCGATGATCTTGCCACGTATCTGCGTGCGAATCACTCTGCGTACATGGAGGTTGCCGGCAGGGAGTACTATCTGACCGATGTGAACGAGCACCATTGGCGTGCCCAGGACACCTCGCGGGTAAACGACAAGGGCCATTATGTCGATTGCAGCGATCTGGTGCCCACGGTAAGCGAATTTTTGCAGCTTCCCTTCATCGACGGCAAGTGCGTCGAGCAGGTGTTCGATGAGGCGACATTCTATCCATCGGTGAAGTGACCGGGCGTTAGACGGCAGGGGACAATAGAATAGGGATGAAAGAAGAACGGGCAGCAGATAGGCTGTCCGTTCTTCTTTTGTGTTGCCGATGAAGCGGGCGTTGGGCGAAGAAGGCTATTTCTGCTTTGCGGCCTTTTTCTTGGCGCGGGCTTCCTTGCGTGCACGCCGTTTGCCCGCGCGTTTTTCGCCCGGAGACTTCTTGCCCGTGGTCACGCGCCAGCGGCGGACGGCCTCGCGAAGGTCACGGACATCGTAGTACAGACCCCAAACGAAGATGATGGCCACTGCCACGATGACGGGGACGTTCGCCGGACTCTGGTTGTAGGACAAGATGGCGATCATGGTGGGGAAGTACATGAACAGGGGCAGCAGGATCAGCCACAAGCAGCCGCTTGCGTTGCCGCCCAGGCGGTTCGAACCTGCCACGATGAAGCTCAGGATAGACCATACAACCATGGCGCCGAGCCAGGCACCCTGCAGCGCCAGCAGCCCGCAGGCCACCAGCTTGACTGCCAGCATGCCGAACCCGATGCGCATATCGCGTTCCGCTACGGCCTTCGCGCGTTCCGCGGTGCTTTGAGTGGTCTGCTGCGCCGAGAACGGGTTGTTGAACGGGTCGTAAGTATGTTGCCCGCTGTCCGTTCCGTTGCCGCGGCTGGCTTGTTCCCATTGCACCCAGAAGTTCGGGTCGAACCCGAAGGGATTGTCCTGGTTCTGTCCACCGCCCGTTGGACGGTAGTAGCCTCCGCCGCGATAGGGGTTCCCGTACGGGTTGCCGTAAGGGCGGTTATAGGAAGTCGAGCTGAACTCGGGGTCCCAGTTTCCGCGTTCCAGCACATCGCGCGCCTCGTTGATCAGCTTCGTGCGCTCTTCTGCCGCCGCTTTTTTGGCAGGGTCTTGGAAGCGATCGGGATGATTTTCGATCACTTTCTTGCGATGGGCTTTTTTGATTTCCTCTTCCGTCGGATTGCCGGAGAGCCCCAGGATATTCAATGCTTCTGACTTCTTCATGTTCGAAACACTATATAGAAATTCGTCCATGGTTTCGTCGGAAATGATGCGTGCGCATGCAGTTTTCACGGGTTGACCATTTCCTCGAATGCGCTTCTGGTTGTATTGCGGTCATATCTTCACGGGTTGTTCACGTTCCGCATTCGACGCGGACCCTGCGGTAAAGATGCTATGATTGCAAAGTTATGAACGGAAAAGTCTGCCAGACATCCATGCCTGAGAGAGCTGCATGAAAAAAGCCATCCTCATCATAGTGTGCATCGTGGCCTGCTGTGTGCTGCTTGCGAACGCCGACATGCTGAATGATTTCGCATCGGCGCTGGCCACCGGTGCCGTGGTGCCGCTTGTCATCGCCGTCATCCTCATGCTTGTGCGTCATTTGACGCAGGCGGAGTCGTATAAGACGGCGTTCTCTGCCATCGGATTCGATAAAACCTCGTTGTGGGATAATATCGTCCTGATTTTTAGCATTGTGTTCATCAATACGTTTTGCCTGTTCGGCGGCGCGACGGGTGTGGCCTTCATTGTGGATGACCTGCATCGTAAGGGGGCAAGCCTGGGCACCGCTACGTCCGGTGCCATACTTTCGCAGGTCGGTTATTTCGCTGCCATCTTCGTCATCTCCGTCATCGGCTTTATAACTATGACGGTCAGCGGCACGGTGAATGTACTGTTCGTCGTAGGCGGTCTGCTTCTGGCGGGCACACTGGCCATCTTGTCCAGCATGTTTATCATCGGTTACTTCAAGCCGGACCTGCTGTACCGTCTGTTTGACTTCCTGGACCGCTGGATCAACAAGATTATCTCCCATTTCCATCGCTCCCTGCCTGCCGCTTGGGGTTCCGCCACGGCGGATTCCATCATCAAATCGGCGCGCATCCTGGTGCATAACCCGCAGGGCACGGCCGTGACGGTGTCGTGGGCGTCGCTTTCCGCCATCACGAACATGCTCTGCCTGGTCGCCGTCGGTTTCGCCTTCGGCTATACGAATGTGCCGGTACTTGTTGCGGCATTCGCCTTGGCGGCCATCTCCGTCATCTTGAGCCCCACGCCCCAGGGAGTCGGCGTTGTCGAAGCCGTCATCATCGCGGCTGTTGCCGGAGGAGGCGGTGATGCGGCGCTTGGTGCCACGATCGCGTTGGTCTACCGCGGTGTCATGTTCTGGATTCCGTTCGGCATCGGCGCGCTGCTGCTGTCCCAGACGGACTTCTTCGTAGGAAAGAAGAACCCATCGCTGGAGCAGAAGGCGAAGGACATTGGCTGGATCGCCGGCACGCTGGTGGGTATCGTCGGGCTGGTGAACATCGGCTTGAACTTCATCCCGTCGCTGTTCGAGCCCTACCAGGCGCTGGTGGAGTGGATCAGCTTCGGCGACCTGTTCATGGGCCCCACGCTCATCGTGGTGGGCATTGCCCTGCTGGTGCTGGCCGTGGGTTTGGTCATGCGCTTCCGTACGGCATGGGCCATCACGGAGGTCCTGCTGGTGCTGGTGGCGGCTGCGGAATTCCTGTTCTACGACACCATCAAGGTGGCTATCGTCGTTATCGCGCTTGCGGTGTGGCTGTATGCGCGCCGCCAGGTGTTCGATCAGCTCATCACGCCCGATTCCATCGCGAACATGGAGCCGCCGAAGTTGCCCCGCCGCAGTAAAAAGGAAGAGCCGAAGGACAAGTAGCCCGGTCTGCAGGCCATCTTCGCCGGTCATTCGGTTGTCGGTGCCTGCGACTCCTGCGCGCTTCGGTCGTATTTGGCGGTCCCATTCGCTGCAGCAGCCGTCTGGACGGGCATGTTTGGCAGACGGGCGAAAGCGGGTAACGCGGATAAAGGGGAAGAGAGAGGTGCAATCATGGTCGATAACGGCAGCGCCGTGTTGCGCGAAGATGATGCAGTCGCTGCACTGCGGCGCGGAGAACCGGTCATATTGCCGACGGATACGGTATTCGGCCTGGCAGTGGCGCCGCAGTATGCAGACGGACCCGATGTGCTGTACCGTCTGAAGGGACGGCCGTTCTCGAAACCCGTCGCCTGGCTCGTGGGCGGCGTGGGTGATTTGGAAGTATTCGGAACGGATGTGCCCGCGTATGCCCGCGCGCTGGCGCGACGGTACTGGCCCGGCCCCCTGACGCTGATCGTTCGCGCGGGAGAACAGGTGCCGCTGGCGTACTCGTCTGCAGAGCGCACCATCGGCCTGCGCATGCCGGACGACTCGCTGGTGCTTCGCATTATCAGTCGGACGGCATCGCCGCTTGCTTGCACGTCCGCGAATCCGTCTGGCGACCCGGCGCCCATGCGTTTTTCAGACATAGACCCTGCGCTTGCATCCCGTGTGCCGGTGGCATTGGATGACGCGCAGCAGAAGAGCGGCGTTCCCTCCACGGTCGTGGATTGCACGGGCGACATGCCGAACGTGCTGCGCCAAGGCGCTGTAACGGCGCAGCAGGTGGTGGATGCCGTCAACGCAGCAGGGCCGGCAGAGGAAAGGGGAGGCCTCCGATGAGGGATTATATCGTGGCGTTCGATCAGGGAACCACCAGTTCGCGCGCGGTATTGATAGACAAGGCCGGTACGGTGAGGGATATCTCGCAGGCGCCGTTCCACCAGTACTTTCCGCAGCCGGGATGGGTGGAGCACGATGCGCAGGAGATCCTTGCCACGCAGCTGTCCGTGTTCACGGACCTGTTGGTGCGCAACGGCCTGCAGCCGTCCGACATCGACAGCATCGGCATCACGAACCAACGCGAGACCACGGTAGTCTGGGACCGCAACACGGGCCAGCCGCTGTGCCATGCCATTGTCTGGCAATGCCGCCGCACTGCTCCCATCGTGGAGCGCATCTGCGCCGATCCGATTGTGCGCACGCGCATCAAGGAGACCACCGGGCTGGTCCCGGATGCGTATTTCAGCGCCAGCAAGATCAAGTGGATGCTGGACAACGTGCCCGGCGCGCGGGAGCGCGCGGAGGCCGGCGATTTGCTGTTTGGCACCGTGGACTGCTGGCTGGTCTGGAATCTGACCGGCGGTCGCGTGCATGCCACAGACGTCACGAACGCCAGCCGAACTATGCTGTTCGACATCCATTCCGGCACGTGGGATCCCTGGTTGTGCCGATTGTTCGGCATCCCACAGGATATGCTGCCGGAAGTGCGCCCCTCCTCGGGCGATTTCGGCTGGACGGCGCATCCCAGCATCGCGGGCGACATCCCCATACGCGGCGTCGCGGGTGACCAGCAGGCGGCGCTGTTCGGGCAGTGCTGCTTCGACGCAGGCGAGGCGAAGAACACATATGGCACCGGGTGCTTTCTGCTCATGAACACCGGGGCGGACGCCGTTTCGTCGCAAAACGGCCTGGTCACCAGCATCGCGGCAACGCCGCCTTCCGTCGACCATATCGAATACGTGCTGGAGGGCAGCGTTTTCATGGCTGGCGCCCTTATCCAATGGCTCGTGGAGGAAGCCGGTCTGGTGGATTCTGTTGCCGAGGTGGAGCTGCTGGCGAATTCCGTGCCGGATGCAGGCGGCGTGTACGTGGTGCCGGCGTTCACGGGGTTGGGCGCGCCGTACTGGGATGCCCAGGCGCGCGGCGCCATATACGGCCTGACGCGTGGCACGACCCGCGCACATATCGTGCGCGCCAGCCTGGAGTCGCTGGCATACCAGGTGAACGACCTCATCGGCGCCATGGAGGCAGACTCCGGCATGCCTATCTGCGCGCTTGCCGTGGACGGCGGCGCCAGCAGGAACGACAGCCTCATGACGTTCCAATCGCGCCTTTCGGACGTGCAGGTGGTTCGTCCGTCGAACACGGAGAGCACGGCCATGGGCGCGGCGTACCTGGCGGGGCTCTCCACAGGTTTCTGGAAGGACTGCGACGAACTGCGCAGCCTGCGGGGCGAGGGCACTCGCTTCTGCGAGCATATGGATCCGGCCGTTCGTGAAGGTCTTTTGGAGGGCTGGCACCGGTGCATCAACCGAACGCGCATGCACTAACGGTCACGACTACAATGCACCATGTAAGAATGAGCAGGCGGTTTCGTGCCGCGCAAACATTCCGCTGCAGCGCCGGCGGGAAGAGGAGGAACGGCGAATGAGGATCAGCATCGGAAGCGATCATGCGGGCTTCGAGCAGAAGCAGCAGCTTGTATCCTACTTGCAGGAGAAGGGCTATGAGGTCATCGACCGCGGGCCGAATTCGGACGAGCGCGTGGATTATCCGGATTATGCCATCAAGGTGGGCATGGACGTGGCGTTCGACCGCGCGGACCGCGGCATTCTGATCTGCGGCACCGGCATCGGTATGTCCATCGTTGCGAACAAGTTGCCGAAGATTCGCTGCGCGAATCTGACCAGCACGGAGTTCGCGGAGTTGGCGCGCGCACACAACGATGCGAATGTGGCGGCGCTGTCCGGCCGCTTCGTTGACCTGGAAACGAACAAGAAGATTATCGATACATTCCTGAACACGGAGTTCGAAGGCGGGCGTCACGCGAAGCGCCTGGCGAAGATTCTGCCGCTTGAGGCCACTCGTCCGCTGTAGGAATGCATTTTCCGCGTCGGTTCGCGGCGCGGGGAACATCGAATGCTAGCATGGGCAGGTGCGCACACCGTGCCAACACCCCTCTCATTAAGAAAGAAGGATTTCCATGTCCCTGACCTATCTCTCCCAGACCGACCCTGCTGTGGCCGATGCCATCCAGCAGGAACTGGATCGCCAGCGCGGTACCATCGAGCTCATCGCGTCCGAGAACGTGGTTTCCCCGTCCGTGATGGAAGCCATGGGCAGCGTTCTGACGAACAAGTACGCCGAGGGCTATCCCGGGCACCGCTATTACGGCGGCTGCGAGAAGGTCGATATCGTCGAGGACCTTGCTCGCGACCGTGCAAAAGAGCTGTTTGGTGCGAAGTTCGCGAACGTGCAGCCGCATTCCGGCGCACAGGCGAACTATGCTGCATACGCCGCCATTATCAAGCCCGGCGATACCATCCTGGGCATGAGTCTGGATAACGGTGGCCATCTGACGCACGGTTCGAAGGCGAATTTCTCCGGCAAGCTGTACAACGTGGTCTCGTACGGTCTGAACGACGAAGAACGCATTGACTACGAGGACATGGAGGCGAAGGCAAAGGAATTCCAGCCGAAGGTCATCGTCGGCGGCGCTTCCGCCTACCCGCGTGTCATCGATTTCGAGCGCATGGCCCATATCGCCCATAGCGTGGGCGCGTACCTGATGGTGGATATGGCGCACATTGCCGGCTTGGTTGCCACGGGTGCCCATCCTAGCCCGGTGCCATATGCCGACATCGTCACCACCACGACGCATAAGACGCTGCGTGGTCCGCGCGGCGGCATGATTCTGACGAACAGCGAGGAGCTGAACAAGAAGATTAACAGCGCCGTGTTCCCGGGCACGCAGGGCGGCCCGCTCATGCATGTCATCGCTGGCAAGGCTGTGGCATTTGGCGAGGCGCTGAAGCCCGAATTCAAGACCTATATCGACAACGTGGTCAAGAATTGCGCAGCCATGGGCCGCGGCATGACGGATGGCGGCCTGCGTCTGGTTTCCGGCGGCACGGACAACCACCTGTGCCTGGTGGACCTTACGCCTTCCGGTGTCACCGGGAAGGATGCCGAGGCGCTGTTGGAACGCGTCGGCCTGACGGTGAACAAGAACACCATTCCGAACGAGAAGCTGTCTCCGTTCGTAACCAGCGGCATCCGTGTCGGATCCGCCGCCGCCACCACGCGCGGCTTGGACCAGGACGAGTTCTACACGGTGGGCAAATGCATCGCCCGCACCGTGTTCGGCCATGACGACCAGGCTGAGCTTGACAGCGTGGCGCAGGAGGTTTCCGCCATCCTGGCTAACCATCCGCTGTATCCTGAATTCAAGTAAAGCGTTCGCATCCGACGATCGAATGCAAGGCAAAGGGGTATCCGGCTCTATGCTTGGCCGGATACCCTTTCTCTGTGAGGAGGACAAAATGGCTGCAACGCCTGACCGCCTGACCGTGGTCGACCATCCGCTTATCCAAGATCGCCTGGCCGTGCTGCGCGCCGTCGAGACGCCCAGCAACCGTTTTCGCCAGCTGGTGAAGCAGCTCACGATACTGGAGGGCGCCGAGGCCACGCGCGACATGTCGCTGTCCGATATCGATGTGCAAACCGCCATCAGCACCGCGCACTGCAAGACGCTGTCGCACCATAAGGTGTCCGTCGTGGCCGTGTTGAGGGCGGGCATCGGCATGCTCGACGGCGTGTTGGAGCTGCTTCCGAATGCCCACGTGGGATTTTTGGGCATGGCACGCGACCAGCAGACGCATAGGCCGGTCGAATACTACGACAAGCTGCCTGTGGACATTGCGGATCACGACCACGTGTTCGTTGTGGACCCGATGCTGGCAACGGGCGGCACGGCCGTCCGCGCCATTTCCGTGTTGCGGGAGCGCGGTGTGCGCCATATCAAACTGGTTGTGCTCATCGCCGCACCCGAGGGAGTGAAGGCTGTACTCGATGCCGATCCCGAGGTACGCATCTATACCTGCGCCTTGGATGAGGGCCTGAACGAGGACGACTATATCGTGCCCGGACTGGGCGATGCCGGCGACCGTATATTCGAAACGATATAAGATAGTTGCGGATGGGCGTGGTGCACCGAGCCCATCCGCAATCGGCTTCGAAGGGAGGCAGCATGCTGACCAGAACGGGAGAACGTCCCTCATGGGACCAATATTTCATGACGCTGGCCGATGAGGTGGCCACGCGAACGACCTGTCTGCGGCGCGCTGTGGGCGCCGTGGTGGTGAAGGACCACCGCATCCTGGCAACCGGATACAATGGCGTTCCCACTGGCATGCGGCATTGTGCCGAAACCGGATGCCTGCGCGAGCAGCTGGGCGTGCCCAGCGGGCAGCGGCAGGAGATCTGCCGCGGGCTGCATGCCGAGCAGAACGCCATCATCCAGGCAGCGCGCTACGGCATCGATATCTGCGGGGCATCCATCTACATCACCACGCAACCATGCATCACCTGCGCGAAGATGCTCATCAATGCGGGCATCAAGGAAATCGTCTTCGCAAATCCGTATCCGGACAAGCTGTCCATGGAGATGCTTGAGGAAGCGGGAACGAAGGTGCGCATCTACCAGGAAGACGACCAAGGGTTGCAAGAGTAGTGCACTTGCGGGCGGTCAGTGTGCCGGGGATAGCCTGCAAGCGAGCTCGGCTTTCCCGGCTTGCTGTCTGCGGGGGAGGGTACTGCCGGCAACCGAAACGAAACATGTTTTGGGAATATTCCCCTCTTGGCAGGTGAGCGCCCGATTCGTCGTAGTTTATGCATGGATCGCGCCAGTAATCATGCATAAAATGAACGAATACGCTTCCACTCGCCTTATTTTTCGCCTTATTTTTCATTTTTGGGCAAATAAATTGGTCAGGCTGCTATAGTAAATCGCTGTTTGGACCGCGAATACCAACAAGAAATGGGACAGATTATTTAAAGTGAGCAATTCAGTGGCGATCATCCTTGGAATCCTTGCGGGTGCTATAGGGTTCATCCCCATTTTCATCGCTATCCGCATTTCCCGTCGATCTACATCGACGTCTGTGATGTCTGCCGCCGCATGCGGTTTGCTCGGTTCGCTCGTCTCTTTGGTGGTCGTTGTGGTTGAACTTCTGCTATGCTCGCAATTGGCACACGATATTCTGTTGCCGTTCGGTATCGCCGAATTGATTACGCTGATTGTGGTCACCGCTGCTTACGTGGTGTACAAGAATGTTCTTGCGAAGCGCAAGTAACGATTTGAGAACGAAAGGGTAGGGGCTATCTCAATGGGTCAGTCACTAGGTCAAGCGCTGAACGACTTCGTCTCCGGTGCACAAGGTATTTACAATACTTTCGTATCCACGGAGGTATTCTCTATCGGAGGATGGACCATATCCCAGTACACGCTGTGGATGTTCATCGGCCTGGCAGTGGTGCTCTTCCTTATTCTGTACACGGCTAAGCACCTGCAGCTGGTTCCCGAGAACAAGTTCTTCAACACCATCGAGTTCGGCTACACCTTTGTTAAGGGCAGCATCGGCGAGGACGTCATCGGTGCCGGTTTCGAGAAGCACGTGCCGTTCCTGGCTACCCTCTTCTTCTTCATCGTTACGGCGAATGTCCTGGGCCTGGTTCCCGGTTTCAAGGCATCCACCGGTACGATTTCCATCACGTGGGCGCTGTCCCTCATCTCGTTTGTTTACTTCAACTTCTACGGCATCAAGGAATTGGGTCTTGGCCGTTACCTTGCCAGCTTGGCTCCGAAGGCGGTGCCCGGTCCTATGAAACCGGTCATCTGGGTGCTGGAGTTCTTCTCCATGGTCATCCGTCTGTTGACGCTGGCCGTTCGACTCTACGGCAACATGCTCTCCGGTCATATGATTCTGGGCGTGTTCTCCATCGCCACCACGGTGTTTATGCAGTACTGCTTCTTCACGGCGGACTTCATCACCGGTGCCATCGGCGTTGTTTGGTTCATCCTGCTCATCGCTATGTACGCTCTGGAAACGCTGGTTGCATTCTTGCAGGCGTACGTGTTCACCATTCTGTCCGCTTCCTACATCGGTCTGGCTGTTCATCCTCACTGATCGCAGGGAGTGCGCGGGTTCGAGTCCCGCCTCAATTTCGGTACTTTCAGTTGGGGTCCACATCCAGCTGGGGTAATTAACAGGTGAATGCCGGAGACGGGCTCCGGGTTCAACAAAGGAGGTTATTGTGGGAGAAATCGTTCTTTCGGTCGCAGCCATGAAGGTCGTCGGCTACGGTCTCGCCGCCATCGGCCCTGGCATCGGCATCGGCGTTGCCACCTACGGCCTGTGCGTTGCTGCTGCGCGCCAGCCTGAGATGAAGGGCCAGCTGATGGGCTACTTCTTCATCGGCGCTGCAATGTCCGAGGCCTTGGCACTGCTCGGCCTTGTCCTCTTCTTCATCGGCTAACGCAATAGCGAATTGCAGATGAAAGATCGAAGAAGACAAGAAAAGGAGGCTAACGAGTTGAAAGCGAAGATTAGCAACGTCGCGAAGATGCTTACCGGCAGCATGGCTGTGGTAGCTTCGTCGGCAGCTGCATTCCCGGTTTTGGCGTTCGCTGATGAGGGAAGCGGCATCAGTGCCATTCTTCCTCAGATGGATGAGTTCATCCCGATGCTCATCGCCTTCCTGGTTCTTTGGTTCGTGCTTGCCAAGTTCGGTTGGCCCGTCTTCGAGAATATGCTCAATCGCCGTGAGGACACCATCAAGGAAGCCCTCAAGAAGGCTGAGGAAGCACGTCAGGAAAGCGAGCGCATCCTGGCTGAGCATGACGACCAGTTGGCCGAGGCCCGTGCCCTGGCTGCCCAGATCGTCAGCGATGCCAAGAAGTCCGGCGCCGCCATCGAGGCTGATATCAAGGCAGCGGCCCAGGCCGAAGCCGACGAGATGATCAGCAAGGCTCGCACTGCCATCGAAATCGAGAAGAAGGCAGCTATCGAGGAGCTTCAGGGGTCCGTCGCGGATATGACCATTTCGGTGGCCGGTCGCGTCATCGGCAACGACCTGAGCGACGACGAGCATCGTGCCATCATCGAGCGCTATATCAAAGAGGCAGGGAGTTTAAATGCGAACTAACCGCCTGATAACCAATGGGAAGATTGCCGCTTATTCCGAGACCCTCGTTGACAATATCGTAAAAGAGGGCGGTCGCGAGGCTCTTATCGAGGCACGCAGGGAGCTCCGGTGGATCATCCGCTACATGCGTTCGAAGCCGGAATTCATCCAGGCTATCGGAGATGACTCCTATACGGAGGAGCAGGAATCCCAGTTGATCCATGGCGTGTTCGAGGGCTTCGACCCTATTGTGCTCGAAGTGGTCGGCTATATGGCCGCCAAACGCGATATGCAGCTGCTTCCACGCGTGTTCCACGCGTTCGATCAGCGCCTGTTCGATAATTACGATCTCGTTGCCGTGGACGTCACCACCGCCGTCGAGCTCGACGACCATCTGCGCGATGTCATTCGTCAGAAGGTTAAGGATGAACTCGGCAAGGATGCAATCATCAACGAGCGCGTCAACAAGGACATGCTCGGCGGTATTGTGATGAGCGCCCAAGGAAAGCGAATCGATGCAAGCGTTCGCGCGCAGCTCGACAGGGCTCGCCTGACGCTGAAGTCTACTACCACGAATACGGAGGTGAATGCAAGTGACTGAAATCACCGCCCAGGCAATCGATGAGGCGCTGCGCAAGCAGCTGGATTCTTTGTCGACCGATGTCGAGGCACGCGAAGTCGGCACCGTTATCACGGTGGGCGACGGCATTGCGCGCGTCGACGGTCTGAAGAACGCCATGCAAGGCGAGCTCCTCGAATTCGATGCAGCCGGTGGTAAGACCGTTTATGGCATGGCCCAGAACCTCGAAGAGGACGAAGTCGGTGCCGTATTGCTCGGTGATGTCACCGCAATCAAAGAGAATGACCAGGTGCACACCACTGGTCGACTGGTCCGCGTGCCCGTAGGCCGCGGTCTGCTCGGCCGTGTGGTCAACCCCCTGGGTGAGCCGATCGACGGCAAGGGCCCCATTGAGACCGTTGCAACGCGACCGGTTGAGTTCAAGGCTCCGGGCGTTCATGCCCGCAAGCCTGTTCACGAGCCGATGCAGACCGGCATCTTGGCTGTGGACTCCATGATTCCTATCGGCCGTGGTCAGCGCGAGCTGATCATCGGCGACCGTCAGACCGGCAAGACTGCCATTGCGGTTGATGCGATCATCAACCAGAAGAACAAGGGCATGATTTGCATCTACGTCGCCATCGGTCAGAAGGCTTCCACGGTTGCGAACATCGTTGAAAGCCTGGAGAAGTACGGCGCAATGGAATACTCCATCGTCGTTGCCGCTACCGCATCCGATCCCGCTCCGCTGCAATTCATCGCGCCTATGGCCGGTGCCGCAATGGGCGAGTACTTCATCTACAACGGCGAAGACGGCCAGCCTGCCGGTCCCGACAATCCGGGCGGCCACGTGCTGTGCGTCTACGACGACTTGAGCAAGCAAGCCGTGGCTTACCGACAGATGTCGCTGACCCTGCGTCGTCCGCCGGGACGCGAAGCTTACCCCGGTGACATCTTCTATCTGCATTCGCGCCTGCTGGAGCGTGCTGTCAAGATGTCCGACGAGAACGGCGGCGGCTCTCTGACCGCACTGCCGATCATCGAAACGCAGGCTGGCGACGTTGCCGCGTATATTCCGACGAACGTGATTTCCATCACGGACGGTCAGATTTACCTGGTGACCGACCTGTTCTTCCAGGGCCAGCGTCCTGCTGTCGATGTCGGCACGTCGGTTTCGCGCGTTGGCGGCGATGCCCAGCTGAAGGCAATGAAGCAGCAGGCAGGTACGCTGCGTCTGGACTTGGCTGCCTATCGCGAGCTGAAGGCGTTCACCCAGTTCGGTTCCGACTTGGACAAGGCCACGCAGGACCAGCTCAACCGCGGTGCCCGCATGACCGAGCTGTTGAAGCAGGGTCGTTTCGAGCCGATGCCCGTGTTCGATCAGGCTATTTCCATCTTCGCCGGTAACCAGGGCTACCTGGATGATATTCCGGTCGGCGACGTCGTGCGCTTCCGCACCGAGATGCTGCAGAACCTGCATGCATCCGCGAAGGGCGTGTACGAGAAGCTGGAAGCCGAGAAGAAGTTCACGGATGAGATCGAGACCGAGCTGAAGGCAGCGATCGA
This sequence comes from uncultured Coriobacteriaceae bacterium, assembly GCA_900552585.1. GTDB lineage: Bacteria > Actinomycetota > Coriobacteriia > Coriobacteriales > Eggerthellaceae > UMGS1519. The sequence continues at coordinate 13,753 of USAB01000008.1, read as the reverse complement.
GCGCTTCAAGAGCGAATTCGCTCCCACGCCCGAGGCTTAAAGGAAGTAGATAATGGCCACTCTTCATGACATCAATAGGCGTATCAACTCCGTCCAGTCGACGAAGCAGATTACGCGTACCATGGAGATGATTTCGGCTGCCAAGATTCGCAAGGCCCGTCAGCGTGTTGAAAAGACCATCCCGTATACTGCGGGTATGGCCGAGACCGTGACGGAGGTTATCGACCGTTTGGGTTCCAGCGAGAACCCGCTGCTGAAGGTCCACGACGAGGTCAAGCATGTCCTCGTCGTGGCCGTTGTGTCGGACCGCGGTCTGGCCGGCGGTTTCAACGGCAACGTGTTGCGAGCTGCTGAGCGAGTCATCAAGCAGAAGGCCGCCCAGGGGGCGACCTCCGATGTCATCGCCTGCGGTAAGAAGGCTATCAGCTACTTCAAGTACCGCAATATCGAACCGATCATGACGTTTACGGATTTGTCGGCCGATCCCACCATGGGCGAGGCCATCCAGCTGGGCAACTATGCCATGGAGCGTTATGCGGACGGTACGTACGATGAGGTCATCCTTGTGTATAACCACGCAAGGAATGCAGGCGACCAGGTGCTTCGCGCCGAATACCTGCTCCCCGTCAAGCGTGTCGTGTTCGTCGATGCTTCCAAGGCTGTTCCGAATTGGCTGGCTCCCATGTCCGCATTCGTATCCATGGTCGACCTCCACAGTATTCAGGAGACGTTGGCCACCGGAAGCATGCAAGATAGCGACGAGGGAGAAGGCGAAAGCGAAGTCGAGAAGGAGATCAAGCCGGAGATTATCTTCGAGCCGGATACCGACTCGGTACTGTGGACGCTGCTTCCCGCTTACATGCGGACCATGTTCTATGCCACGCTGATTGACTCGGCTGCTGGCGAGCAGGGTGCACGTCGTAACGCTATGAAGGCTGCTACCGATAACGCCAATGAAATCGAAACCAACCTGTCCCGACTTTATAACCGCGTGCGCCAGGGCACGATTACTACCGAGCTTAACGAGATCGTCGGTGGCGCGGCGGCATTGGAGGATTAAATGGCAGAAGCTAAAGACATTTTGAAAGATATGCCCTGGGTGAAGAACCCGGGCGGGGTCGGGCGCATTGTTCGTATCGTCGGCGCTATCGTGGATGTGGAATTTGCACCTGCTGATATGCCCGGCATCTACAATGCCCTGATCGTTGACGGCGAGACCGCCATCGGTCACGTGCACAACGTGCTGGAGGTCCAGTCGCACCTTGCTGGCGATATCGTCCGTACGGTTGCTATGGACTCCACGGATGGCCTGGTCCGTGGCATGGATGTCGCCGATACCGGCGCTCCCATGTGCATGCCCGTCGGTCCTCAGACTCTGGGCCGCATTTGGAACGTGCTTGGTCAGCCCGTTGACGGCAAGCCCATGCCCGAGGTGGAGGAATACATGCCCATCCACCATCCGGCTCCGGCATACGATACCCTGAGCACCACCACCGAGATCTTCGAGACCGGCATCAAGGCTGTCGACCTGATTCAGCCGTTCATCAAGGGCGGCAAGACGGGTCTGTTCGGCGGCGCTGGCGTTGGCAAGACCGTTATTATTCAGGAGCTCATCAACAACCTGGCGCAGGAGCATGGCGGCACGTCCGTGTTCACCGGCGTCGGCGAGCGTACTCGTGAGGGCACCGACCTGTTCCTGGAGATGACGGACTCCGGAGTTATCAACAAGACCTGCTTGGTTTACGGTCAGATGAACGAGCCCCCGGGAGCTCGTCTGCGCGTCGGCCTTGCTGGCCTGACGGAGGCCGAGTACTTCCGTGACCAGGGCCAGGACGTGCTGTTGTTCATCGACAACATCTTCCGTTTCTCCCAGGCCGGTTCCGAGGTTTCCGCTCTGCTGGGCCGCATGCCTTCCGCAGTAGGCTACCAGCCCACGCTGGCAACCGAGATGGGCGACCTCCAGGAGCGCATTACGTCCACCGAGAAGGGTTCCATCACGTCCGTGCAGGCCGTTTACGTGCCCGCCGACGACTTGACCGACCCCGCCCCGGCAACGACGTTCACGCACTTGGATGCTCGTACGGTTCTTTCCCGTGCCATCTCCGACAAGGGCATTTACCCCGCTGTCGACCCGCTGGAGTCCTCCTCCCGCGCACTGGATCCGTCCATTGTCGGCGAGGAGCACTACCGCGTTGCTACCGGCATCCAGCAGCTGCTGCAGAACTATAAGGACCTGCAGGACATCATCGCCATTCTGGGTATGGACGAACTGACCGAGGAGCAGAAGCTCATCGTTCAGCGCGCCCGTAAGGCCGAGCAGTTCCTGGGCCAGAACTTCCACGTGGCCAAGCAGTTCACGGGTCTGGACGGTTCCTACGTGAAGATGGAGGATACGGTTCGTTCCTTCGCTCTGATTCTCGACGGCAAGGTCGACGAGATCCCCGAGCAGTGCTTCCGTATGACCGGCTCCATCGACTCCGTCTACGAGCGCTACGAGAAGCTGAAGCAGGCAGAAGGGGAAGAGTAATGTCTCATATCGCTTGTGATATCGTGCATCTGAATGATCGCGTTTTCCTCGACGACGATGTTTCCATGGTGGTCGTTCCCGGCCGTGCCGGCGAAATGGGCTTCATGGAGGGCCATGTGCCCGTGCTGTCCAGGTTGAACAGCGGTGTTGTGCGTGTTCACTTGCAGGACGATAGCGTGAAGCGTTTCGTCACGCAGGGCGGTTACGCCTACTGCACGGGCGATCGCGTCTTCATCCTGGTCGACCGCGGCATCGCCGTTGACGATGTCGATTTGGAAGGCCTGAAAGGCGAAGAAGCTGAATTGAAGCAGCGTATCGACGCCGAGGAGGAAGGCAGCATTAAGCGCAAGGTTCTTGAGCGCAAGCTTCGCTGGGTTTACCTGCGTCGCGATGCGAAGAATGAGGCTTCCTCCCTGTAAGCTCGAATGGCACACAGGTGTATGTTAACGGGCACTCCCACAAGGGGGTGCCCGTTTTTTGCGCGCTGGCGTGTGCGAAGCGGCAACGGTAGGGCCGTGTGTGCGGCCGCATGTGCCGACTGCACATGCGGGCTGCGTGTGTCGGCTGCCGGAACCGGAATGCGCTCTGCGTTCGCCGCTTCCCGGCGTGGCATGCAGGACACGAACACCGTGTGCTCAGTTGCTGGAACCGACGGATTGCGCATGAGCGCGCAGGGAGCGGGCTGATAGAATGCACAATGAAATTCTTTAGCTTCGAAGCGAATCAGAGGTAGCGGTACATGGCTTTCGTTCATCTGCACAATCACACGGAATACTCCCTGCTCGACGGCGCCACGCACGTCTACGAGATGGTGCGCAAGGCGGCGGACTGCGACATGCCCGCCGTCGCCATCACGGACCACGGCGTCATGAGCGGCGTGCCGGAGCTGGCGGACTGCGTGGAGAAGGTGGAGAAGGAGACGGGCAAGCACGTGGAGCCCATCTACGGTTGCGAGATCTACTTCACCACGGACTCCGAGCTGAAGCGCCAGGGCAAGCCGCCGCTGTACCACATGATCCTGCTTGCGAAGAACAACGTGGGCTATCACAACCTGCTGCATCTGGTGTCCGAATCGCATGTGGACAACTTCTACTACAAGCCGCGCACGACGTTCGAGATGCTGCAGAAATACGGTGAAGGCCTCATCGGCACATCGGCGTGCGTGGCGGGCATCATCCCGCGCCTGCTGGACAACCGCCAGTTCGAAGATGCCGTGAAGTGGGCGAAGAAATTCGCCAGCTGCTTTGCTCCGGGCGACTTCTACATCGAGATGCAGAACCAGGGCATCACCACGGACGGCGGCATGACGCAGGTAGAGCTGAACCGTCAGCTGGACAAGGTGGCGAAGGCCGCCGGGCTGAAATGCATCGCCACGAACGACTTCCATTACCTGAACAAGGAAGACGCGCGCAAACAGGACATCATTCTGTGCATCGGTACGAACTCGCAGATGGACGACCCGAACCGCATGCGCTTTGCAAACTCGGAATTCTACATGAAGACCGAGGAGGAGATGCGCGAGGCCATGCGCGAGTTCCCAGAGGCCTGCGACAACACCGTCGAGGTGGCGAACAAGTGCCACGTGGAGCTTGAGCGCGATTCCATTCTTCCGCGATTCCCGCTGCCGGAGGGCGAGACGGAGGAATCGTGGTTCCGGCATCAGTGCGAAGTGGGCTTGGAGCGCCGTTACGGCAAAGACTGGCGCAACGTGGTCATCAAGGACAACATGGGCAAGGAGATCTCCGTCGCCGAGCGCTACGAGTACGAGGCCGGCATCATCATCCAGCAGGGATTCCCGGCGTACTTCCTCATCGTTCAGGAATATATCCAGTGGGCGCGCGACAACGGCATCGGCGTCGGCCCCGGCCGCGGTTCTGCGGCAGGCGCCATCTGCACGTATGCCATGGGCATCACGGACTTGGACCCCATCGCGAACGGCCTGATGTTCGAACGTTTCCTGAACCCGGAGCGCGTGGAGATGCCCGATATCGATGTCGACTTCGACGACCAGCATCGTCAGGACGTCATCGAGCACATCAAGGAGTTCTACGGCGAGGACCACGTGTCCGGCGTTATCACGTTCGGCAAGCTGCAGGCGAAGAACGCCGTGCGCGACGCGGCGCGCGTGCTGGGGTTCCCGTACGGCGTGGGCGACCGCATCTGCAAGATGATCGGCGGCGAGCTGGGCATCACCATCGACAAGGCGCTGGAGACGAACCCCGACCTGAAGAAGGCGTTCGAGGACGAGCCAGATTCGCGCGCGGTCATCGAGGCAGCGCGCTCCATCGAGGGCAATATCCGCGGCGAGGGCGTGCACGCGTGCGCAACCATCATCTGCCGCGATCCCATGGCCGACCACGTGCCCATGAAGCGCGACACGAAGGGCGGCGGCATCATTACGCAATATGATGGCCATTACACGCCTGACCTGGGCCTTTTGAAGATGGACTTCCTGGGTCTGCGCACGTTGGGCGTGCTGTCGCGCGCGTGCCGGAACGTCGAGCACACCACGGGCAAGCACATGGTTGCCGAGGAGATTCCGACGGACGACGAGAAGGCGTTCGCATTGATGCGCGGTGAGCTGCCGTGGAACATGGACGGCCTGTTCCAGGTGGAGGGCCAGCTATACGTGAGCCTGTTCAATCAGATTCCGCCGCATCGTTTCTCGGACGTTGTCGCATCCATCGCCCTGAACCGTCCGGGCCCGTTGGAGTCCGGCATGGTGGAGGACTACGTCAAGGTCGTTCAGGGCAAGAAGCCTGTGCATTACTACGACGACCGCCTGCGCCCCATTTTGGAGGAAACGTACGGCACCATGGTCTACCAGGAGCAGATCATGCAGGTGTCCATGGTTATGAGCGGTTTCTCCGCCGGCAAGGCAGACAAGCTGCGCAAGGCAATGGGCAAGAAGAAACTGGACATCATGCGCATGCTCCAGGAGGACTGGAACACGGGCGCAGTGGAGAACGGCTACTCGCTGGAGATTGCGAAACAGATCTGGGCAGACGCCGAGAAGTTCGCAAAGTACGCCTTCAACAAATCGCACTCCGCCGCATACGCCATCCTGGTTATGCGCACGGCGTACATGAAGGCGCACTATCCGAATGAGTACATGGCGGCCGTGCTGTCCAGCTACATGGGCAAGAACGACAAGCTGATCCATTACGTGTCCAGCTGCACGCGTTCCGGCATCTCTGTCCTGCCGCCCGACATCAACTCGTCGAACACGGAGTTCACGCCCACGGCCGATGGTATCCGCTTCGGTCTGGTGGGCGTTCGCGGCGTGGGTGAGAAGGTGGCCGAGGAGATCATTGCAGAGCGCGAGGCGAACGGCCCATACACCAGCCTGCATGATTTCGTGGACCGTCTGGACAGCAAGGCGTACAACCGCAAGGTGCTGGAGTCGCTGATCAAGGCCGGCGCGTTCGACTCGGCGGGCTATACGCGCAAGCAGCTGATGTACTTCGTGGACGAGACCCCGCTGTTGGAGAGCGCGGCGAAGCGCCAGAAGGACCGCATGAACGGCCAGGTCAGCTTCTTCGACATGTTCGCGGACGAAGAGGGATCCGGTTTCTGCGACGAAGTACCGGAGCCGGACGGCGTGGAATGGGATCGCAAGACGCTGCTGGCGTTCGAGAAGGAGATTCTGGGTATCTACGTCTCCGACCATCCGCTGAACCCGTACCAGAACGCGCTTGCACGCATTGCGAAGTACTCCATCGGCGATTTGCTGGAAGCCGAGAAGGACCGCAGCGGCACGTTCGCCGGCATGATCAGCGGCGTGGGCACGCGCCTGACGAAGAAGAACAAGAAGATGGCCACGTTCACGCTGGAGGATACGACCGGTCAGGTGGAGGCCATCTGCTTCGATTACGACAAAAATGCGGATGCGCTGTTCGAGGATGCCATCGTCCAGGTGAAGGGCAAGTTCGAGCATACGGACCGCGGCAACCAGATGATCTGCTATGAAGTGAAGGAGATCGAGCTTTCGGAAGCGGATGCGAACCGCCTGCCGGAGAAGCTGGAGCTGCGCATCGGCGCGGGCGATTTCAGCCAGACCGTCTCCATCCAGCTGGGGCAGCTGCTGAAGCAGTTCCCGGGTCATGACGGCGTCGTGTTGTTCGTGTCCCAGAACGACGGCCGCTGCTTCCGGGCGGAGCTGCCTACGACCGTCGACGCGCACAATTCCGCGCTGCTGAGCCGTATTGCGGCGCTGTTCGGCCGCGCGGTGTGGAAGAATGCCTCGTAACATGGATCAGCCGCACGCATTGAACGAGACGCCCGGATTCCAGATGCCGGCACCGGAGCCGGTGGAGCTGGCGGATGGATCGCACGAGCCCGCCGCAGCGCAGCTTGCGGTGGTGGTGTCGTACGACGGCACCGGGTTTGCGGGCTTCGCGCGGCAACCCGGTTTGGAGACCGTGCAGGGAAGGCTGGAACAGGCGTTCGGCACTGCGTTGCACCGCCCGGTGAAGACGACGTGCGCCGGTCGCACGGACGCCGGCGTGCATGCGCTGGGCCAGGTGGTGAACCTGCCCATCACGGCGCGCGAGGCGGACGAGCGCAGCCTGTTCCGTTTGCGGCGTTCTGTGAATGCCCTGTCGGGCGAGGCCATTGCCATCCGCAGCCTGACGGCTATGCCCGTTGAATTCTCTGCGCGCTTTTCCGCATATGAGCGCGAATACCGCTATTTCATCGTGCCCGGCGCCGTACCGCCCGTGTTCCTGAGGAACTATGCCTGGCACGTGAGCTGCGACTTGGATGCGGATGCTATGCAGCAGGCGGCGCACATCCTTGAGGGCGAGCATGATTTCAAAAGCTTCTGTCTTGCCGTATCGGCGAAGGACCGCAATACCGTGCGAACCGTGCATTCCATTACCGTGGAGCCGTATTCTGCTTTGGGCGAGCGCGCCCTGTGCGTGCGCGTGGTGGGGAACGCGTTCCTGCATTCCATGATTCGCGCCATCGTGGGCACGCTCGTGGCGGTGGGCCGCGGCAAGCGCGAGGCGGAATGGGTGCGCGACGTGCTGGCGGCGCGCAATCGGGCCGCTGCGGGCGAGAACGCGCCGGCGCGCGGGCTGGTATTCTGGCGTGTATCGTATAAAGACGGCATTCCCAGCTAGCAACTTCGGAAGTTGTCGTATGGCAGGTGCCGTCCTATGCCTATTTGCCTGCTCGCAGGACGATATTGCCGATGCCATCGGCCTGAACATCCAGACAATCCGCTTATAATGAAGAAACATGATCGCGCGGTTTTCCTAGGAAGTGAATTGGCATGGTGAAGCCTCAGAACGCATACGCTGCCGAGCAGCGCATCAATGCTGCAGCCGAGAAGATCATGGCATTGGATAGCGATCTTCGCCAGCTTTCCTGGACGCGCATTCGCGAGATTGCCGTGGAACTTGCCGCTAGCGATTTGCCAGCATCGGAGAGGCTGGAATATGCGCGCGAGCTGGATTCCATCGCCGCCACGAACCTGGCGCTGGTCCAGCGGCAGCAAGTGCTGTCCGCCATGGAGGAAGGCGAAGGGGAGGACGACCCCGCGCCCGACGAGCATGCGGCGCAGCAGGCACGCGTTGCAAGCGCTTCTGCGGCCGTGCTTTCGCAGATTCAGGCAGAGCCCGAGCCGGGCGGCAAGCCGCAGGAGGCACATGGTTCCGCACGCGTGGTTTCTTCTGCGTCCGTTGGAGCTGCGGGTGGGTTCTCGCATCCCGAGTTTCCCGAAGTGCCGGACTTGGCCGAAAGCGACAGCGCGGCCGGGCTGGCCCAGCGCGTATCGCGGAAGCTGGATTCTCTCATGGACGCCGTTGGCTTGGCAACGGATGACGAAACGGAACGCCGGGCAACGGACGCGGTGCCCATTGCCGATGCGGATGCGGGCGAAGCGCCGGACTTGAAAACAGCTGTCGATGCGGCGGAGCCTTCGGAGGGCGATGCTCCCGAGGAGTCTGCCTCTGCCGTACCCGCTGCACCCGCCGACCCTGCGGAAAACGACGACTACGATGCAAAGGGCCGTTGGCGCGGCAGCACGGCTCCCGTGAACATCGTGCAGATGCTCAATGCGGAGATGGTGTATCAATCCCAAGACGAGGACGACAAAGACCGCTATGCCGCCGCAGCGGCGCAAGCCAGCCTGTACGATGATCCCGTGGCGGTCATATTGCCGTCGGCGGACGAACTGGAGGGGCGGATTTCCGTATCGCCGTCGGCCAAGAAGGCGGAGGAACCCGCCGCGCAGGGCGAATCGGAATCGGAAGAGAAGGCGGAGCCTGCGCAGGAAGACCGGCTTGAAAGCGCTGCCGCGGCATCGGATTCGCCTGCAAAGGAGGCGGACGGCCGCGCCGTCTTCAAGAAAGACGAGAAGGCGCAGGCTGCCCATGGCGGCCATGCGCATGCGAAGCGCGACGATGTCGACCGCCTGCAGATTCCCGCGGTGAAAGTGCCCGGCGCTCCCGGTGCGGGCGGCACGAAGCCGGCGGACCCGAAGCCGGCGGAAGGGGAGCCAAGCGTGTCCGTGGGCTTCTCGTCGCACTCGCGTGCTGAACGCGCGATCTTGGCGGAGCGCGAGCGCAAGGAGGCGGCGAAGCGCGAGAAGAAGGATGCGCGCAAGCACCGCTTCTCGAAGATCTTCGGTCGCAAGAACCAGGACAAGGATGACCTTGTCATTCCGCGCGGCAAGGCGCAGGAGGCGCCGGACGACCTGTTCGTATCCGATCGGCATCGTGCTGCAGCGGAGAAGAAGCGGCAGGAAACGCCGAAACGCAAGGGGCAGGAGAAGCGCTCCCATACGCCCGGCCATGCAAAATCGGCGAAGGATTCGACCGACTCCGACAAGTCCGATGATACGGAGGGCCATAAAGGCGGTCCGTCGGGCGGTGTGGCCGGCGGCGGTGCGGAGCGCGGGAAGTTCGAACAGGCGCGGACCTCATCCGACCAGCAGAAATCTGCCGCAGGCGATCAACTGGACCGGCATGTGGCACCGGCTTCATTCGAGCTGTTTCACACCTCGCGCGACGGCAGGATCAGTTTCTTCCGCGATGCAGAGGGCCGCATTACGGCCGTGAATACGGCGCGCTTGGTGTAGCCGCTTGCGGCTGCGGGGGGGCTGCGCTTCGTGTGGCGGGATGCCGCCGTTCGCCGACGCTATGCGAAAGGCCCGTCCTGTAGGTGACGGGCTTTTTTCGTGCATTATGTGCGATGTGCGGGAGCGGGCGTGGCCCTCGGGCCGCACGTTGCGGCAGCGGGCTGCGCCCGCATGCTGCGAGAACGAGCTGCTAGATCTCTCCGACTTCCATGCCGAATTCCCGCTTGAATGCGGCGGTAATCATGCGCTGCGTAAGGCGGGTGAGCGGGTGGTCGACGACGGCATAGCCGTGTGTGACGCGGGGCGCCACGAATACCTCGCACGGAACCTCGGACTCCATCAGGCGCGTGGCATATTCCATGTCATCGGCAAGCAGCGGGTCGTATTCTGCAGCAATGACGAATGTGGGGCCGATGCCAGACAGGTCCTCGCAATAACCGGGAAACGCGTAATAGGGCGTGGGCTGGCCGTCGGCGGGCAAATACTGGTAATCGGGGCTGTCCGGGAACGGTGTGCCGTCCGGGCCCAGCTCGCCGAACTTCAGCTTCGACGACGTCTTGCCGCGCTTCAGGGCGGCGCAGACCAACGCCGTCAGCTTCGGTGCGGGCAGGCCGTGGTCGCGCACGTACAGCTGCAGCGCCGCGCACAGCGTGCCGCCGGCGCTCGTGCCCATCAGGCCCATGCGTTCGGGATCGCCGCCCAGCTCTTCGGCATGGTCATGGATCCACCGCCATGCCGTCACGCAATCCTGCAGCGGTTTCGGGTAGTGGATGCCGTTCACACACAGGCGGTAGTCCACGGAGATCACGATGCACGGCATGTTCTCTGCCACCAGCAGGTTGCGGCTGTCGTCGATCTCCACGCGTCCGGAGATGAAGCCGCCGCCATGGATGTCCATGACGATGGGTGCCTTCTCCGGCAGGTTCGCGGGCTTGATGACGTGCAGCTTCATCTGCTGGCCGTCATCGGGGCCGGGAATCTGCGTGTCCGTGATGGCGGTGCCGGGCGCCGGCTTGCCTTCGGCAATGGTGGCCTGGATCTCCTCCATGGTGTAGTGGTACTCGGGTCCGCCGATATTCATCAAGACGTGCGTTTCATATCCGGGATATGGATTCAACTTCATATGCGTTCTACCTCCCTTGCGCGATTCGCCCCTGTCCTCGGTCCTCGGGGGCGTTCATTGCTAACTCGATGATGCGCCCGAATGAACGGAAATGCCAATACGGTTTAGGTATTAAGCATCCCGCATTGCGAATAACCCCGCAGCAACTGCTGAAGTGGCTGCGGAGAGGAAGGTGCGCGCAGCGGGGAAGGACGCGGCGGCGAGGGAGGGGGAGGTGCGCACGGCGGCGAGGGGGAGCGTCGGTGTTGTCCGGGGCAACAAGAAGGCCGCCGGGGGTGAAAGGCTCCCAGCGGCCGGATTGCTCGCATCGGCTTCGCGTGCTGCGTACCCGATGAGCGGTTCCTATGCGTGCTGCGCGGTATGCTACGCGGCGGAGTCGACGGGTTTCGGCGGCACCGTGCGCTCCACGAAGTACACGTTGAACCAGATCAGGAAGCTGTACACGGTCCAAATCTTGCGGCTGTTGTCGGCCTTGCCGGACATATGGTCGTCCAGCAGCTTCACCAGCTCGTTCGTGTTGAAGAAGCGCTCGGCAACCTCGCCCGTGAACGCGGCCTTCACCTTGTTGTAGTACTTGTCCTGCTTCAGCCACACGCGCGTGGGAACGGGGAAGCCCAGCTTCCGTTTCACGCAGAAGCGTTCCGGTAGAAGCTTCATGGCGGCGCGACGCAGGGAAACCTTCGTGGTCTCCGTGTTCACCTTGCACGGTACGGGCAGCGTGCGGGCCACCTTCCATACTTCCTTGTCCAGGAACGGCACGCGGCTTTCCAGGCTGTGGGCCATGGACATCTTGTCCGTCTTCAGCAGGATGTCGCCGATCAGCCAGAATTTCATGTCGATGTACTGCATTTTCGTGACATCGTCCAGATTCGCCACCTCGGCATAGCGCGGCGCGCAGATGTCGGCGGGGCTCTGCGTGGACTGCGGATGCTTCAGCAGGCGCTTGCGCTCGGCCATGGAGAACATGTTCGCATTGCCGATGAACTGCTGCTCGATGGGCGTGCCGGCGCGATACAGGTAGTTGCCGCCGCGGATGTTCAGCGCCTTCAGGGCCTTCGAGCCGGCGCGCAGCAGCGGTTTCGGGATGGCGGCAAGCTTTTCATTCTCCAGCGGCGTCTCATAAATAGTGTAGCCGCCGAAGAATTCGTCGGATCCTTCGCCGGAAAGCACGGCCTTGACCTTCTTCGCGGCTTCCTTATCCACGAAGTACAGGGCCACGGCTGCCGGGTCGGCGGACGGCTCGTCCATGTGCCATTGCACGCGCGGCAGGCTGGACCAGAATTCCTCTTCCGTGATGACATGGCTGAAATTCTCGATGTCCAGGCAGTCGCTGGCTTCCTTGGCATAGCTGATCTCGTTGTATTTTTCACCATCTGGCGTCTCGAAGCCCACAGTGAACGTCTTGATGTCCGACCCCTGGTCGTTCAGGCTGGCGGTAAGGTAGTTGCTGTCCACACCGGAGCTCAGGAAGCTTGCCACCTCCACGTCTGCCACACGGTGGTACTTCACGGAATCCTGCACGGCGGCATGGATTTCCTCGGTGGCCTGGTCCACGGTCAAGTTCTGGTCGATGTCGTAATCGACCTTCCAATATTCCTCCTCATCGATGCGGCCGTTTTCGTGCACAGTGATGCAGTGGCCCGGCGACAGCTTGAAGATGCCCTTGAAGAACGTCTCAGGCAGTACGGAGTACTGGAAGCTGAGGTACTGCTCGAGTGCTTCCTGGTTCAGCTCGCGGATGTAGAGCGGGTGCTCCAAAATCGACTTTATCTCGCTTGCGAAAATGAAGTGGCCATTGACCTGCGTGTAGTAAAACGGCTTGATGCCGAAGAAATCGCGTGCGCAGAACAGGTCGCGAGTCTTGGCATCCCAGATGGCGAAAGCGAACATGCCGCGGATCTTTTTGAACATGCTCTTGCCCCACTCAAGGTAGCTGACCAGCAGCACCTCGGTGTCGGAGTTCGTTTGGAATGTCCAGCCCATGGCCTCCAGCTCCGCCTTCAGGTCGCGGTAGTTGTAAATCTCGCCGTTGAACACGATAGCGTACTGGCCGCGCGTGTATGCGTCCTGGCCTTCGGCGGCCGGTGATGTCACTGCGGCTTCGTGATTCCCGCTGGCGCGGACCATGGGTTGGTTGCCTCCGGCAAGGTCGATAAGCGACAGGCGCCGATGCCCCAAGGCAATGCCATCATCGAGGTACTGGCCCTCGCCGTCCGGGCCGCGATGGGCCATGATGTCGCACATCTTCTTCAAGATGGGGAAGTCGTGGGCTTTCGCCCCGGTGAAACCGCAGATGCCGCACATGCAGATACTCCTCCTGTTGACGTCGAGAGGATGCTCGCATCGGCGCGCAGCCTCCCGGCGAACTCGATTGATTCGAAACTCCATGATAGCCTCTGACATTTCAATCGGGTTGCAGACGCAGGCAAAACCGCAAAGGGTACAAGAGGACTCAAGGGAATGCCGCGCTGTCGGCTGCGTCTCGCGCGCGACCGCTATGGCACTCTATAGTGCTGGAGCGGATTCGACCATTCATCTAGGGGTACGTGCACGTTTGGCTGTTCCCGAAAGCGGATATTTCCGCAAACGGTATAATGCCCACGCTGCGATATGGCAGGAGAGCTGTATCGACTTGAAAAATTGGCAGCAGACGGCTGCCTCGGGAGAGGACTATCGAGACCATGGCAGAACTAACCGGTGCCCGCGCATCCTGGTCGGGCAAATGGATGTTTATTTTGGCTGCCGCCGCGTCGGCGGTCGGCCTGGGAAACATGTGGCGTTTCCCGTACCTGGCAGCGAAGTACGGCGGAGGCACATTCATCTTCGTGTACGTCTGCCTGGTATTCACCTTCGGTGTGACCATGCTGCTGCTCGAAACGTCGCTGGGACGCAAGACGGGGCAGTCTGCCATCGGCGCATTCAGCAGCTTCGGGAAGAAATATAAGTTCATCGGCGTGTTGGCCTCTATCGTGCCGTTCATCATTACGCCGTATTACTGCATTATTGGCGGCTGGGTGGC
>USAB01000007.1 GCA_900552585.1 uncultured Coriobacteriaceae bacterium | reverse complement strand
GGCTTGGGCGGCACGGCCACGGTGGATGGCGGCATGGGCATGCTGGCGGCGCTGGGCGTGAGCTTCTGGGACAACGGCATGTGGGAAGTGCCCGCCTGCGGCGGTAACCTGGAAGATGTGGCACGCATCGACGTGTCCGGCCTGGATCCGCGCATCAGGGAATGCCGCCTGCGCGCCCTGTGCGATGTGGACAACCCGCTGCTGGGCCCGCGGGGTGCGGCCCGGGCGTTCGGCCCGCAGAAGGGCGCGGACCCGGATATGGTGGAGCGCCTGGAGGCCGGCATGGAGAATTACGCGCGGGCGCTGCAGGAGGCAACGGGAATCGACTGCTCGCAACTGCCCGGCACCGGTGCGGCAGGCGGTTTGGGCGCCGCGCTGGCGTCCGTGCTGCGTGCGGATCTGGTGTCCGGCATAGACTACGTGCTGGACGTGGTGGGATTCAAGAAGAAGCTGCGGGGCGTGGACTACTGCATCACGGGCGAAGGCCGCCTGGATTCCCAGACGCTGCACGGCAAGGCCGTCGAGGGCGTTGCCTCCCGCTGCAAGCGGGCCGGCGTCCCGTGCTTCGCCGTGGTGGGCAGCATGGCGTTCGACCAGGACATGCAGGCGCTTTCCGATGCCGGGCTGACGCTGGTGCTTCCCACGATGCCGGACGGCGCCACACAGGAAGAGATAGAGGAGAACCCGGAAGCGCGCTATCGCGAGGCGGCGCATCGGCTGTTCGCCAGCCTGCCCGAAGCGCCGGAATAAACGGACTTGCATAAACGGAAAGCGGCCTGCCCGGGCATGATGCCCTGGGCAGGCCGCTATCGTTCTTGCACCTGCATGTCGCCGCGCATGCCGTCAGGCTAGGCGCTGATGGGATCCTCCACCTGGATGATGCTGTCTCCCTCAAGGTCGTAGTCGCCCATTGCAACGGCCCTAATGGCAGGATTGTCGTACGTGGAGTAATAATACGTGTTCGTACGCGAGGAGAATCCGCCGGTGAACACGGTCACCTCGAAGTCGCCGTCCGTCATACGCGCGGCGCCTTCCACCATGGATACGCCGCCCAGCGAATGGAACAGGCGCGCCACGTTCTCCTGCTCGGAATCCTTGTCGGGATAGTTGGCATTCAGATATGCCAAGCGCACGAAGCGCGAAGGCGAATAATAGTCGCCCGGAATGCCGCGCATGCCAGCACCCGAACCGTACGGCGTCAGCTGTGCCGTACGCCATTGGCGGGTGGGCGGCACATCGCTGGTCACGTTCAGATAGCCGCGCAGGTTCTCGGCCTGCCAGGCGAATCCCGGCTGGTTCGCCAGCACGTCCACGTCGTCATGGAAGACGTGCATGCCGTCGGGCGTGTATTCCACCACAATGGAGCGCGTGGCATCGCCGATGATCCAATGCAGCAGCGACGTCTGGAAGTTGTCGTTGATGGTCTTGTCCACAATGGCCACGTTTGGCAGCTCCGCCTCCACCTCGTCGACGGTCTTATGCAGCCCGGCCACCCACAGCGGGAATTCGTAGGCGGCAACGTTCGTCTTGCCCTCCACGGGTGCGGCCTCGTATTGCGCGAAGCCGGGGAAGTTCAAGCCGGCAATGGCCAGCCCCTCGCTATTCGCGCAATCGAAGTACAGCGGCGTGCCGTCGGCAACAATGCCCATGCCGATCAAGGGATATTCCGTGCGCTCGATGGCGCCGAAATGCGACACGGGGGAATAGCCTCCGGGCGTGATGCACACGCGCTCTCCGAAAGAGCAGCTCCAGTCAAGGTTTCGGCCGAAGTACATGTTTCCCTGCTTGTCGGTGAATCTGATGCCCGAACACATGATGCGATCCTTTCTCTTTGGCTCTGGAGAGAAGTATAGTTCGTTTAATGCCAGCTTCCAATTACCGGCAGGCGCTGCAAATTGCTTTTGACAAACGCTTCAATCCGCTTTTCGGTGCACCCGAACGTAATTTTACAGTCGGATTCTTATGTCTTATATCCCCAGTTCAATAGTGGCATTCACGGAAAATAACCTGTTTCCGAAAGGGAAGAGTGCTATTATTCCACCCGTACCAAGCTAAAGAGGTTCAAAGGTCGTCCCGCGCTATGCGCGTTTGCGGGACATGCCAATGAAGGAGATTGTTTATGCTGAAGAAGTTTTCCGCAGCTGCCGTAGCAATGGCCCTGGCGCTTTCCATTCCTGCCGGTGCCGCATTCGCATCGGGCAGCGACACGGCCGACGCGCCAGAGCTGACCACCAGCACCACCGTGACGGCCACGAACAACGGCTCTGCCGACAACGGCACCTCCGCTGCTACCGACAGCAGCGCAACGGCAACCGACGACGCCGCTGTTTCTGCCGCTACCGTCAACGACGCTCAGACGTCCCCTGCTACGGGTGCGTTTCTGATTCCCGTTGCTGGTGCCACCGTCGCCTTCGCGGGCGGCGCTGCCGCAGCCGGTGCTGCTCTGCGCAAGCGCAAGTAGCCTTTCGTTGCAGTCGGATGGGGGAAGAGCCGCTCCATGGCGCCTTCCCCTTTCTGTTTTCAGGGCCACGTTTTCAACGCGGCCTTTGTCTTGTAAGGAACCGGGCGCAGTCAAGGTGCCCGCATCGTTTTCGCTGACCCATGGGGGAGGGAGATGTCACAGAGCAACGGCGGTAAACCCGTCAAGAGACGCATGGCGCTCGTTGTCGTGCTGATTGCCTGCCTTATCGGAGTTGCGCTGGGCGTTGCCTACCTGGTGAACTATGGAATGACGGTGCAGCGCGCCGAGCAGACGCAGTCCGAAACATCCACGCCGGCAACCCCTTCGCAGGTCTCTTCCGAGCCTTCCGAAAGCTCCGACTCCGTCGAAAACCCCATCGATTTTGCGTCCCTGAAAAAGAAGAACAAGGACGTTTACGCTTGGATTACCGTGCCTGGCACGAAGGTGAACTACGCCGTGTGCCAGCATCCCAAAGACAATTCGTACTACTTGAAGCACGATTCCGACGTCAATGCGAACGATGCGGGTGCCGTGTTCAGCGAGCTCTACAATACCAAGACGTTTAAAGACCCTGTGACCATGCTGTATGGGCATTACGGGTTCGGCGGTGCCATGTTCACGTCGCTGCACGACTTCGAGGACGCGGATTTCTTCAAGCAGCACACAGAGTTCTATATCTATACGCCCGGCCATATCTACACGTACCGAATCGTCAGCGCGTACCGGACGGACGACCGGCATATCTTCTCAATGTACGACTTCGGCAAGGCGTCCCAACTGAAGCAGTTCGAACATGACATCATGCATCCGAACTCCGTTTCGCAGAACGTCCGCAAGAACGCGAAGCTCACGGCAAAAGACACGTTCGTGGTGCTTTCCACATGCAATTCCGTCAATGCGGGAGGAGACGGCCGCTATCTGGTCTGCGGGGTGAAAACCAGTGACACAAAAACAAGGTGACGGCAAGGTGACCAAGGTGACCGTCACACCGGATCCAGACAACCCGGACAACGTGACCATCCGTACGCGCAAGAAGCGCCGGCATTCGGGTTTCCTGCACGCGTTTCGCAAGCTTTCGCGAGGCAAGCGCATCGCCATCATCGTGGTGGCGGTCGTCGTGGCCGTTATCGCGGCAGCGGCCATCGCGTTCGCGGTGCTTGTCAGCAGCGGCAATGCGAACCTGCACCAAGACGCCACGGAGCTTCAGGATACCCCCGGCAACGTGACCCAGTCGGACCAAGGCGACCTGCTGGAATACAAGGGGCACCATTACCGTTACAACGAGAACGTGGTCAGCTGCCTGTTCATCGGCCATGACGACGAAAGCGAATACGCGCAGCGCGCGAACTCGAACTGCGCAGACGCCATTGTGCTGGTGACTCTGGACACGCAGACGAAGAAGGCCAAGGCCATCATGGTCCCGCGTAATTCGTACGTGCCCGTGGACATCTACCAGAATAACCAGTTCGTTGCCACGAAGAAGATGAACTTGACGCTGTCGTATGCGGTTGACGTGGATTCTCAGAGCAAGTGCGCAGAGAACACCGCGAAGGCCGTATCGCGCATCTTCTACAGCTTGCCCGTGAAGTATTACGTGGCGCTGGATGAGAAGGCCCTCTCTGATGCGGCCGATGCCGTGGGCGGAGTGGAGCTGACGGCGCTGCAGGACATTCCGGGCGCCTCGTATTCCAAGGGCGACAAGGTGCTGCTTACCGGCGATGCTGCGTACCACTACGTGCAATACCGCGACACGTCCGTATACGAATCCGCCCTGGACCGCCAGGCGCGCCAGGTGCAGTTTGTGAAGGCATTCGCCGCGAAAGCGCGCAAGCAGGGTGCTTCGGGTATGGTGAAGATATTCAACAGCGTATCAGACAGCACGGTCACGAACCTGGGCGCAAGCGAGGTGTCGTACTTGGCAAGCTGCTTTGCCAGCGGCCAGAACGCGCAGCTGGAAATCACGCAGCTGAAAGGCAAGACCACCGTGTCCGCCGACGCGAACGGCGTGGAGCACGAGCATTACCACTTGAACAAGGACAGCGTGACGAAGGCCATGCTGGGCGCCTTCTATACGCAAATCGATTAACGGGACCATCCGTTTCCGGAGATGAAAGGATGAACGATCGCGAGATGACGCTATTCGAACTAATAAGGCTGCTGCGCAAGCATGTGCGCCTGGTCATCGGGCTGCCGGTGGTGTGCGCAGTCGCATGCGCCATTGTGTGCTGGGGGTTCCTGCCGAACGAATACACGGCCGAGACCAGCATCTATGCGCTGACGAGGGGCGATTCCCAGGCAACGGGGTCGGATGGTGTCACATACGGCGACCTGAACGCCTCGCAGATGCTGGCGAACGACTTCGCAGAGTTGGCGCAGGACGACCAGATTCAGAAGCGCACGGCCGAGAAGCTGGGCATGGAGGATCTGGACGACTACGACATCTCGGTCGTTTCCTCCACCACCACCCGCGTCATCAAAGTGGACGTGACCGGCATGGATCCGGACAGCGCTGCCGTGGTGGCGAACAAGCTGTCCACGGTTCTGGGCAACACGGCAAAATCCGTCATGGACGTGAAGGCTGTGAACGTCATCAGCGAAGCGCAGCCGCCTACGCAGCCCAGTGGTCCCAGCCGCACGCTGTATACGCTGGTCGCCTTACTAGCGGGCTTGTTCGCCGCCGTCGTCATCGTGGTGGTCATGGACATGATGAACACATCCATCCGCAACGATGAGGAAGCGTCGCAGTTGCTGGACGTGCCGGTCATCGGACGGTTTCCGATGGGGAAGGAAGGTCGCTGCTGATGTTCGGCAAGAAGAAGCGCGCGCAGAACCAGCGCGCCACGGCCCAGGTTGCCGCCAGCGATGTGCTGCGCCAGGCCGCAAACGCGCTGCTGGCGAATATCGAGTTTTCCAGCGTCGACGCTGAGATAAAATCCGTGGCTGTTACGTCCGCTGCGCCTAACGAGGGCAAATCAACGGTGTCGCTGGCCCTGGCCATTGCCGCCGGCAACAAGGGCAAGCGCACGCTGATTGTGGAGAACGATCTGCGCCGCCGTTCGCTGGGAACGGCGCTGAACACGCATCCGGAGCACGGCCTGCATGCGGTGCTGACGAAGAAAGCGTCGCTGGAAGAAGCCGCCACGGCCACGGCGTACAAGAACCTGGATTTCTTAGACGCCGAGGCGGGCTTACCGAATCCGGAGGAGATCCTGGCATCGCAGATGTACGGCAAGGTGATCCGCGAAGCGCGCGAGGCGTACGACTTCGTGGTGGTGGACACGCCGCCCGTGGGCGTGTACGCAGACGCTCTGATGGTCAGCCGGGAAGTGGACGGCACGCTGCTGGTGATTCGCGAGGGCGAAACGAAGCGCAAAGAGGCCCAGCTGGCCGTTGAGCAGCTGCGCGGCGCTGGCGCCCATATCTTGGGCCTGGTCATGAACTGCCAGTCATCCGATTCCGCGGGTTCGTACGGGTATTACGGTTACTACTACGAGGAGAAGACCGTTCCCGCAGACAGCCCCGAGGCACGGCAGGCTATGACGGCTAGCGAACAGGCGAAGGAGCAATCGAAGTAGGCGGGCGGTGCCGGAGCGCAAGCGGTTCGATATCGGTCATATTCGGCCTGCCATCAGGTATGTTTGAGTGTTATCCGTATACGATGTGCGCGGACTGTCGCAAATGAGCGCCTCAAACAACGGAACACCGTTCCGTGGAACATATAATCGAAGCGGTTATTCGATTCAGCATTGTTTTGGGAGAAAGGCAAAGGGGAAACTACATGGAACAGACCAAGAATCCGTCAAGCTGGTTGCTGGCTATTGCAGCATCCGTTGTTGCTGTTTTCGCGCTGGTGCTGTGCTTCGGCCAGCAGGCGCAGGCTTCGAACCTGGTATCCCCGGCGGCGCAGTTGACGCCCGCCGGCCAGACCATCAAGGTGGGCGGCTACGGCACGTACACCTTCACGCTGGTGAACGAGAAGACCGGCAAGCCCATCGCCGGCGTTCCCGTGACGTGGAAATGGACGAACACGGGCGGCCATAAGTACGTAGAGGCCAAGGTTTCCTCGAAGACCACCACCACGAACAGCAAGGGCCAGGCTACGGTGAAGCTGAAGGGCCTGTCGAACGGAGTCAGCACCATCAAGGCAACGGCGGCGCTGCCCGCTTCGGTGCGTGCCACGGAGCGCGAAGCGTCCGATGTAGCGGCTGTTACCGTGCGCGGTGCTGTGAACGGCACGTCGAAGATGGCCAGCAGCAAGTCCTCGAAGGCCAAGTACAAGGTAAAGACCTCCTCTACCTGCATCTACGTCAAGACTGCCGTGAAGGGCAAAAGCGCAACCGTGCCGAATACGGTGAAGATCTACAGCAAGACGTATAAGGTTGTGGGCATCGGCTCGAAGGCATTCAAGGGCTCCAAGGTGAAGACCGTCACCGTCAAGGCGAAGAGCCTGACGAAGAAGGGCGTCAAGAACAGCATGAAGTCCTCCAAGGTCAAGACCGTGAAGGTCTGCAAGTCCAAGTACAAGTCCAGCAAGTACTTCTCCAAGAAGAATGCCGGCAAGACCGTAACCGTGAAGAAGTTCTAATCGGAACAGCTTCTGACAGCTGTTGGCAGGCAGGGGCGAAGGGCGCATGCGCTTTTCGCCCCTGTTACTATGTTGGCTAGCAAGTATGCGGGCAAGGGGGTAACGCATGGGGAATCACACGGAGGCGCGAAGGAGCGACTGCGCTAGGGCAACGGATGCACGCTCGGCCACGCAGCGGGCGTGTGCGAAAGTCTCCGATGCTCTCGGCGGTGGCATGCTTACGACCGCACCCGCGCGGGTGCGGACCCTTGCATTCGCTCTCACGATGGCGGCAGCGCTTGTCTGCGCGCTGTTCGCGGTGGCGGCAACGCCGGGGCAGGCGCATGCGGGATGGACCCATGCGCAGAGCGTGGCGTATCAGCGTTCCGTGAAGGCCATCAACAACTACAAGCACCAGCCGAAGTCCATTTCGGTGAACGTGAAGGACCTGCATCTTTCCTATAAGCAGATCTGCGCCGTATACGACAAGGTGCATTACGATGGACGCTACTTCTGGGTGAACACGTTCGGCAATCCACCGAAGACCACGAAGAGCATCACCTACACCTGCTATCTTTCCGATTCTCAGATTACCAAGCTGCGGCGCAGCATGGCAAAGCGCATCAAGGCGGCAAAGAAGTGGGCGCCGAAGGAAATGTCCAGTGCCCAGCGCATCCATATGCTGCACGATTGGCTTATCCAGCACTCGAACTATGTGTACGACGGGAACCTGAAGCACAAGTACGCCATTGGCACGCTGGTGTACAAGAAGGGCGACTGCCTTAGCTATGCGTTGGGCATGCGCGTGCTGCTGCGGGAAGCCGGGTTCAAGACCTGCGTGGCACTGGACCACAGCAAGAAGGGCAGCTATCACGTATGGGTGCGCGTGAAGTTCGGGGGCAAGTGGTACAACGTGGATCCTACTTGGGATAACTCGTATACCGGGCGGTATTTCTGGGTGCACAGCATCTGCCATAAGTACCTGTTGCGCAACGACTGGTACATGGGCCAGGTACACAAGCAGTTCATTACAACGGACAAACACGCCGGCCAGCTGTACGCGGCAAAGTACGCGAACGCGAATTGGGAGAAGCTGTGCCATAAGCATCTTTCAAAGGGCAACATCTTCAGCACGGGCGGCACAAAGTACCGGGTTACGGGCGCGCATAGCGTGAAGGCCGTTGGCGGCAAGCACGTGAAGAAGGGCAAGCGCATAGGTTGGCGCGGCTATGTGTATACGGTAAAGGCTTAAGGGAACAAGCATGCGAACAGACGAGCACTGCCATATTCTGTGGGGCGTAGACGACGGATCGGATAGCTGGGATACCACGCAGGCCATGTTGCAGCAGGCAAAGCAAAGCGGCATCCAGCGCATTGTCTGCACACCGCATATGCGGTGGAGCGATTTCGACCAAAAGAAGATACAGCGGCATTTTGCAAAGCTTCAAGAATCTGCGTCGGGCGTGGAACTTGTGCTGGGGTACGAGGTGTTTTACGACCGCTTGATGCGCGTGGGCATAGAACACGCTCCAGAGTTTACCGTTGCGGATACCAATCGCATTTTGATTGAATGGGATACCGGCGGCGCGGTGGCGCAGGATTGGGAACGGACCATCTATCGGATGCAGTCGAAGTACGGCCTGCAGGTTACCATTGCGCATCCGGAGCGCTATTCCACGGTGTGGGAAGACTGGGATACGGTATATCGTTTTGCGGATTTGGGTTGTCGTATGCAGGTAAGCGCCGGCGATTTGTTCCTGGGGCATTTCAGCAAAGTGGCAAAATGCGCGAAGCGCCTTATCAAGGAAGGACTGTGCGATGCGCTGGTGAGCGATGCTCACAAACCGGAGAATTACGAGGCTTATCGCAAGGCTTTACTTAAGTACGGAAAATAAAACTGAGATAAAGGCTATACAATGCGGGGTAGATGACTAGTCTCTCGCGGATTTGGAAATTATTGCGTGTCATCTGCGATAACATGAATACCAGAACAGGGAGATTCTTCTGTGCATGTAATTGTCTGAGGGGATGAAATCGTTATAACGAAAACGGTTTCTGTTAAAGAAGAAACAGGCGGGGAATTCATTTATGGGGATGCAACGGGACACCATTGCGGTTTGTTTTGATGATGCGAAGTTAACAATCAAACGTTCCGGATACATTGCTTCTTCTACCTTCTTGCAAAAGCAGGGAAGGTAACCCACATGACGCAAATTATCTTGATAGGCTCTTCCGAACCGGGGAGAGTCCAAGTTTCTTACGCTGCTAATCAGTTTTTAGCATCGTGTTCTCATACGCGCTTTTCCGTTGTTGGGCATTACGGATGTTCTATTGCCTACCGTTCTTGTAAGGTGGAGATGTCTTCTTCTGTTGCCGCGAAGGCGGTGCATGCCGCGTGAGCGATACGGCTACGGTTGCGGAGAAGAAGGCAACGGGGAGTGGAGCAGGCTCAGCAAATATCATTGATTTGCAGAATCGTATCGAGGCTTCTGCGTCAAGGAATGCGGCGGCTCGGGTGTCCTTTTGGCCAAATGACGACAGACCCGAAAAACAAAATACGAAGGCGGGCGGCTATTCGACGGTTCGGAGCGGGTACGCCTACGATTTCAACTCGAAGAATGCAACGGCATCGATAGATGCTATTCGGGCGGCAAACGTAAAGGCTCAGGTCGCAAATGCAAAGCTGACAGGTATCCATGGCCGCTTGGGTTACCGTTTCGCAAAGCGGACGTTCGACATTGTCTTCAGCGCCATTGTGTTGGCGCTCTTCAGCTGGTTATTTTTACTTATTGCCGTCGCAATAAAGGCGGATGATCCGAAAGGGCCTGTATTTTTCAAGCAAAACCGGGTCTCTGACAAGGGTCAGTTTGTTATGTACAAGTTCCGCAGCATGTGCGTTGATGCTGAGGAGCGTCTTCCGGAACTGTGGGCGCTGAACGAGAAGACGGGTCCTGTATTCAAGATTGCAGATGCCCCCCGCATCACCCGAGTTGGGAAGTGGCTGCGCAAGCTGTCTTTGGACGAGCTTCCGCAGTTCGTGAATGTGCTGAAGGGCGATATGAGCATTGTGGGACCCAGGCCGGCGTTGCCGAACGAAGTCGCCACGTATACGGAGCATCAGCGTAAGCGTTTGCTGGTGAAGCCTGGTATAACTTGCTATTGGCAGACGCGCCGCAATCGCGATGCGATTTCATTTGACGAGTGGGTCGATTTGGACCTGTTTTACATCAAGAAACGTTCTGTTTGGAGTGATTTGAAACTGATTATTCAAACTGTTGGTGTCGTGTTAACGGCGCAAGGGAATTAAAGCGCTTTGAAGATTGCGATGATAGGCCACAAGCGATACGGCTCCCGTGAGGGGGGTGTCGAGGTCGTCGTCACCGAGCTTGCGCGCCGCATGGCGGCACTCGGTCACGAGGTGACCTGCTACGACCGATCCGGCGCAGACGTGATGACTGGCGAGTCCACAGGCTCGTCCGAGCGATTCGTTGACGGGGTTCGCATCGTGCCGGTGAAGACGATCGACAAGAAGGGCCTTGCGGCCCTTTCGTCGTCTTATTTTGCCACCAGGGCGGCAATCAAGGACAAGCCCGACGTTATCCACTATCACGCCGAGGGCCCCTGCGTTCCGCTCCTCCTGTCCAAGCTGGCCGGCATCCGCACCGTGGCAACCATTCACGGGCTCGATTGGCAGCGCGCCAAATGGGGCAAGCTCGCAAGCGCGTATATAAAGATGGGCGAGAAGGCCGCGGCAACCAAAGCCGATGGTCTCATTGTTCTCTCCTCAACCGCCAAAGACTATTTCAGGTCCACCTATGGCGCGGAGGCGGTCGTCATCCCAAACGGCATTGAGGCAAGGAGACCCCTTCCGGCCAGCGAAATCGCCACCCGTTGGTGCCTTAAGAAAGACTCTTATATTCTGTACCTCGGCCGCCTCGTTCCCGAGAAACGCGCCGACCTTCTTATCGACGCATTCTCGCGACTTAACACCAATATACGCCTGGTCATCGCTGGCGGCGGATCGGACGCTTCGGGTTTTGAAGCTTCCTTACGCCAGCAGGCGGCATCGGACGGGCGCGTGATCTTTACCGGCTTCGTTACGGGTCGGCCGCTTGCCGAGCTTTACTCGAACGCCTATGCCTACGTGCTCCCATCGGACATCGAAGGAATGCCCCTCTCGCTGCTCGAGGCCATGAGCTACGGATGCTGTTGTGTCACCTCAGACATTCCCGAATGCGCCGACGTCCTTGCCGGCTCAGGCAGAACGTTCAAGCATGGCGATGCCGACGACCTGCTCCGCGTCCTCGCGGGCCTTATTGATGCCCCCGAGTTTGCCGGAGACATGGGCGAAGCCGCAAAGACACACGTCCTATCTACCTACGACTGGGATTCCGTCGTCGAGCGGACCCTCGCCGTCTATGGAGGTATTTGCTGAATGAAAATTCTTCAGGTTAGTAAGTTCCTCGTTCGAAGGGGCGGCGTGGAAACCTACCTGCTGGATCTTGGATCCCTCTTGAAAAACGCCGGCCATGACGTGCAGTATTATGGCCTGGATGATCCTAATAGGATTGTCGGCAATCGTTGGGGAATTTATGCGCCAAATCTAGAGCTCGGCGGCAAACAGGGACTCGGCCGGGTAAAGGATATTGCGCGAACAATTGACTCTGCGACAAATGCCAGGCAAATTACGGAGCTGCTCGCTGCCTTTCAGCCCGACATTGTTCACCTCAATAACATCCATTATCACCTGACGCCTTCGGTCTTGGAAGCAGCAGCCCAATATAAAGCCGCAGCGGCTAAACCCGTCGGCATCGTAATGACGATGCACGACTACCACTCCATCGTTCCGTGCGACGGATGCATGAACAACCGAAGCTACGAGATCTGTGATGACTGCTTGGACGGCCACTTCTGGCGTTGCGCCGCTCGTGGTTGCACTCGTGGCGGTCGAGCGAAAAGCCTCGTTGCCACCATCGAGGCCTATCACTGGAAGCGACGCCGGGTTTACGCAAATCTTGACGCCGTCATTTGCCCGTGTGCTTATATGAAGCGAGAATTTGACCGCGTTGTCGAATTTGCGGGCCGCACTGTTCATTTGCCGAACTTCACCAATCTGGAGCGTCGGTCCTACCAAAAAGATCGATATGTGTTGTATTTCGGCGCCTACAACCGAGATAAGGGGGTGGAGACGCTTCTTGGCATCGCGAGAAAGCACCCCGAAATTAAGTTCAGATTTGCGGGTAAAGGCCCGTTAGCGTCTTCCATGCAAGGCATAGCAAACGTTGAAGACTTGGGCTTTAACACCGGCGAGGCCCTTCGCGAGATAGTCGGACGAGCCACTCTGGCGGTCATGCCGTCAGAGTGGCTCGAGAACTCGCCTTTCGCGGTTCTCGAGGCACTCTGTTCTGGCACCCCCGTACTTGGCGCCCGCATCGGGGGAATCCCTGAGCTTATTGACGAGGGCGTGACGGGCGAGCTATTTGAATTCCGCAATTCGTTCGATCTTGAATCAAAGCTGGTCTCGCTCTGGAACGACCCCGAAAGGTGTTCGCGATATGCGGCCAACTGCGCGTCATTTGAGCCCATGTCTCCCGGGCTCTATCTAGATGCTTTGACCGATATTTACGCTGGGGCCATGAAGAGAAATTCTGAGGAGTTTTCTAAATGAGGATATTCGAAATAGGGACGGGCTACACGTCTATTCCCGCAGATAAGGGGGCTGCAACTGAGATTGTCGTGGAGAACCTTTCCCGCTCTCTCATAAAGCTCGGACACGATGTGACGGTAGTAGATATCGAGGACCCCAATCGTCTCCCGACGGACCTTCCCATCCTTGAAGTCCCTATGCCCAAGGGTTTTGGGGCGACCGATGAGGCTTTGGGCATCAAGCATAAGCTAAAGAGGGTCGTATACTCCCTTAAACTTTCCGGTGTGCTTAAAGGAATCCTGCGAGAGGTGCCTGACGGCGAGAGAGCCGTGCTGCACTTTCACAATCAATACAATGCCTATTTCTTCTTTAAAACGGTTTCTTCCCGCTTGCGCAAGAAGGCCGTAATCGCATACACGAATCACAGTGGTGCATGGAATGGAGAATGGGACGAGATTTTACCTACCATCAGCAAGCGATACTTCCAGGAGCGGTATGCACAGCAGCACGCTGACGCTGTTTTTGTGCTGAATGAGAAGACGAGGTTTAACCTAACAAAACACCTTTGCATCGATGATTCAAAGGTCTCGGTAATCTCTAATGGCGTCGATGTGAATACATATAAACCGTGTTCAAAGAAGGAAGCCGATGCTATTGCTGAAGATCTTTTTGGCGATGGTCGTAGATATTTCTTCCAATGTGGCTCTATTTACCCAAATAAAGGTCAGCTTAGAACCGTAAAAGCAATGGCGCCGCTCATGAAGGAAGACTCATCTTTGTGCTTTGCTTATGCTGGCGGTATTGTCGATCAAGGTTACGCAGATGAAGTGGCTTCTTATTGTTCCGCCGAAGGCCTTGGCTCCCAAGTTAAGTATCTTGGTGAAAAAAACCGGGATCCGAGCTGGCTCAATTGTATGCCGGCGCAAGAGGTTTTACGTTTCCGTCGGAGTACGAGGGCTTTAGCATTGCTCTTTTGGAAGCCCTGTCTAGTGGTATCCCTGTAATTCACAACGAGTGTGCAAGGATTGTTTCTTTTGCAAGTGCTGAAGAGGGTCTAATTGGTTACCAAGGCGAGGAAGGGCTAATGCGCCGAATTCAAGAGGTCGACAGCCTGGACGAGGACGAATGGACCAACCTATCGCAGTCCGCAAGGTCCCTCATTGTTCGCAATTATTCATGGGACAAGGTTGCCGGCGATTACGCCAGCGTGTTTGAGAAGATGAATTAAGG
Organism: uncultured Coriobacteriaceae bacterium; assembly: GCA_900552585.1. Lineage (GTDB taxonomy): Bacteria > Actinomycetota > Coriobacteriia > Coriobacteriales > Eggerthellaceae > UMGS1519. Next base: position 22,744 of record USAB01000007.1, on the reverse strand, counting down.
AAAGGTCAAGCATGGCTGAAAAGAAACTCAACGGTACCGTCATCGTCACCTACCGCTGCAACGCGCGCTGCACCATGTGTAACCGCTACAAGGCTCCGAGCCGTCCGGAGGAGGAGCTCTCGATCGAGACCATCAAGAAGCTCCCCAAGATGTACTTCACCAACATCACCGGCGGCGAGCCCTTCATCCGCCAGGACCTCAAAGACATCGTACACGAGCTATATAAGAAGTCCGACCGCATCGTCATCTCCACGAACGGCTTCTTTACCGACCGCATCATTGACCTGTGCGAGGAGTTCCCCAACGTCGGCATCCGCATCTCCATCGAGGGCCTGCAGCAGACCAACGACAAGATCCGCGGCCTGGATAACGGATACAACCGCGGCTACGCCACGCTCAAGAAGCTCGTCGAGCTCAAGCACCCCGACGTGGGCTTCGGCATGACGGTACAGGACCTCAATGCCTCCGACCTGGTGCCGCTCTACAAGATTTCGGACGAGCTGGGCATGGAGTTCGCCACGGCGTCGCTGCACAACAGCTTCTACTTCGTCGAGGCCAAGAACATCATCCACGACCGCCCCATGGTGGCCAAGAACTTCGAGGACCTGGTCAACGAGCTGCTTAAGTCCAACAGCCCCAAGAAGTGGTTCCGTGCCTACTTCAACCACGGCCTCATCAACTACATCTACGGCCAGCCGCGCCTGCTTCCCTGCGACATGGCGTTCGACACCTTCTTCATCGACCCCTACGGCGACGTGATGCCCTGCAACGGCACCAAGGACAAGGAGGTCATGGGCAACCTCAACGAGCAGTCCTGGGACGAGCTCTGGAACTCGGACCAGGCAGAGAAGGTCCGCGCGAAGGTCCGCCACTGCGACCGTAACTGCTGGATGATCGGCTCCGTTAGCCCTGCCATGCACAAGTACATCTGGAAGCCCGGCTGGTGGGTGCTCAAGCACAAGGTGAAGGCGCTCTTTACCAAGAAGCCCTATGACATGCACGAGCTCAAGATCGTTCGCGATTACGAGGAGGGCCGCGTGACCAAGGAGCAGCTCGACGCCTGCTCCACCTGCGACCTGTACGCAAAGATCAACGACGGGCTGTCTGAGGCTTCGAAGGCTGATGCGCATGTGTACGAGACGCATGAGGCGCTGTAGGAGTTTTTTGGTGAAAATTCTTTACCTTACTAATATTCATAATCCCTATCGGGATGAGTTTTTTGAGCAGCTTGGTCTTAAGTGCGATTTAACGGTCCTGTTCGAGGAGCGCTGCGATTCTGCGCGCGATGGAAGCTGGTCGGAAAACGCTCATGCTCGGAATTATCGGGAACTGTTTCTTTCTGAAGGTGATCGCGGGCCAATTTCCCCTGTAATGCTGAATACCATCGGGGAGGGGTGGTCCCTTGTGGTGGTAGGTTGCTATAACTCACCTAAACAAATGATGGCGATTGAGCATATGCGTAGCAGACATATACCATATGTCGTGAACCTTGATGGGCCGCTCTTTTCATCAAATTCTTCCTTCAAACGTCGGGCTCGTCATCATTTTCTTAAAGGAGCAAACGCGTATGCCGTGGCGGGTCTAACTTCAGTTGGAAGTGTTCGTCGTGAAGTTGGCAGCACGGCAATGGTTGCCGCCTATCCCTTTTCTTCGGTTGTGGAATCTCAGCTGATCGAGGAGGGTGCTGACCATCAACAGCGCGATAATAATTTAATTCTGTGTGTAGGGCAGTTTCTGCCCTACAAAGGCATCGAGATTCTTCTTGATGCCTTTGCAGGCATGGCTCCTACAGAAACTCGCCTTCGAATAATCGGTGCTGGAAAGCGCGATGGTGATTTACGAAATGAAGTTAGGAAACGCGGCTTGTCCGAACGAGTCGAGACGGTTTCGTTTGTTGCCCCGCTTGATCTGGCTTGTGAGTACCGGCGCGCCGGTCTCCTTGTGCTGCCAAGCGTTCAAGAGTGTTGGGGGCTTGTGGTTAATGAGGCCGCAGCGAACAGTTGTCCTGTAGTCAGCACTTGGGGCTCCGGTGCGGCGATAGAGTTTCTTTCGTCTGAATATCCGCAGTTTCTGGCGGAGCCAGGTAGCGCTGAGTCTCTTGCGCTTGTAATTGAGTCCTTTCTGGCTCGTCCGGATGAGGAAAAAATTGCGTTCTCGAATTACTTGCGACATAAAGCTGCTGCCTACACGATCGAGAACATGGTCTCTGCACGTCTCGAACTATTTGCGGAGGTTCTGCCGTGAGCACCGTTTCCCCAAAATTTAGCGTTGTTGTACCCATGTATAACGTCGAAAGCTATTTAGAAGAGTGCGTTAATAGCATTCGCCAACAAACGCTTGAAGACATTGAGATTATTCTTGTTGATGATGGGTCGCCCGATCGTTGTGGCGAGATGGCTGAAGAATATGCGAAGCTCGATAACCGTATCAAGGTCATTCATCGTGCGAACGGCGGCCTTGGTCCCGCTCGAAACAGCGGCATGGAGATTGCCAAAGGCGAGTATATCGGTTTTGTCGATTCGGATGACTGGATTGAGCGCGATATGTATGAACGTCTTTACTCGGCTGCAATCCTATCGAACGCTGATGTTATCTACACAGGCTTAAAAACGGTCTGCCATGGTCGTGTTGACACAGTGCTCGAGCATCCCTTTGCAGGTCGTACTCTAAAAGGAAGCGAAGAGATTTTTGAGCTCCGCAAGGGGTTTTATGGCGCAGCACCGGCACGCGTTAAAGACGAGCCAGTGCTGGTGTCTGCTGGTGTTGCGGGTTATCGTCGCTCGTTAATCGAGGACAATCGGTTCCGTTTTATGGCAGTTAGAAGCGAGGATAAGTTTTTCAATAATCATATTTGTCGCATTGCGGATACGGTAGCGTGCATTTCTGGTGCCCCCTATTGTTACCGCAAAGATGATCAGCCTTCGATTACGAAGACCTTTAATCGCAAAACAATAGATTCTTTCTTTTGTCTTTTTCGTTTGCTGGAGCTTATGGCCGACGAGGAGCCTCAGAAGTTTTGGGATGAGTCGCATATCCGTGTACAGCGCTGCATTATCGATTATTGTCGTGTTCTAATTGGAATGATTGAGGATTCGTCGGAGAGAGATTCAAAAAAACGCTCTTTTGTACGAGAGGTGCTGCAGAATCAGGACTTGCGGAACGCAATCGATGGATATCCCTGGTGGAAACTTCCAACCCAGCAGTCACTTTTCTATCTGATTATGAGATTTCGTTCCGTTCGCATCGCCAGGCTGTTGACCAATCTAAAGAGGAAAGGGAAACGATGATTCAGAATGGGGGCCAGAGTGGTCCGTTTGCGGCCGTTGCGACGCGCCGAAATTCTCTTCATACCGTTGGTTTTCGTGAGATACCGATTTGCATTGCAGCCTTATCTATTTTCGTTAGTCTTCTCGTCGTGACTAAAAATCCGTTTGCCGCTGCAGGTGTAATGCTTGCGGTTCCTATGACGATCTTGCTTTGCCTGAATCCCGTCAGACTTGTGTATGGCATCGTTGTCTACAGTTTTGTCGTTAGGTTCCTTATTGATGATTTGGGTATCCCCTCTGCGGCGAACTATGTTTGCGACGGCCTCCTGATGCTCGCCTTGCTCTTTGCCGTCATAAAACCCAGAGAAGATTATCAGGCAACCAAATCTGCTAGATGCGTGGCCATCTTTGTGCTGCTGTTTTGGCTTGTCGCAACCATCTCCGCCATTCTCAATGGAATTGAACTCGTCCTGTATTTTTGGGCATTTCGCAATACATTTAGATTGTTTGGTTTTTTGTATTGCTGCGTCCGTCTGCTAAGTAGCCATGACGTTGAAAACCTCATGAAGTTCTTCTTGGTCTTCTTTTGGGTTAACGTCCTTGTGTGCAGTTTCCAATACTTTGCGTTGGGGACTGGACAAGATAACACCAACGGTTTGTTCGGCTCCGGCTCGGGCGGAAACGCAATGATTAATATTCTCATGTTCTCCGTAACCGCTTATCATCTGTTTGGCTACAACGCAGGGAAAATAAGGCTATGGCAGGTCATTTCTGTCGCTGCTGCCTGTTGCTATATCAGCGCTATTGCCGAAATTAAAGTGTTCTACGTTGAACTCCCGCTGCTCATTGGTTTGGTGGCCCTTCTACAGAAACCGAGCTTCAAGACGGTTCTCCTCATTGCCCTGGTCCTTCTTTTTCTTGTGGCCGGCATTCAGGTGCTCACCGCTTTCAATCCGTATTTCACAAATTATTTCACGCTGGACAACATCATCGAATCCTCCTCTAAAGGAGGCTATTCGAATGCTGATAATTTAAACAGGCTTACTGCCGTTAGCACTCTCGATCGCATGTTTATGAGGACTTCGCGGGACCATATGCTCGGTCTGGGCTTTGGCGCGGGACAATACAGCCAATTCTTTGAGTCCTCTCTTTATTCGGTATATGGTGAAATCTTGAACTGGTCTTGGTTTACCGACGCCGTCGTCTTTCTCGAAACCGGATGGCTCGGCCTTTCCCTTTATGTCGCAATCCTGGGGGCTGTTGCATTTGGCACATTCCGAAAACTCAGGGCCTTCAATGCCGGTCCAGCCGTTCTCAGAATGAGTCTGTCTGTTGTTTTATTGAGCTTATTGCTCATTGTTTATAACTGCACTCTTACTACGGACCCGGGATGCTACTTCATAGCAGTCCTTTTCTCATTCCCATATATTTATGGGCCAAGCGGGTGCTGTGGAGATACCAATGACTGCGCACGATGCACTCGAACTGAGCCGCGCAACCCGCGATTATCCCTGGCGGAAGCTACCGCTCAGGCAAACCGCACTCTTCCTTGCACTAAAAACATAGCCCCCTGCATTTGCCGAGGCAATGATAGATCTCGTACAAAGAGAGAGGGGAGGGTCTGAAATGAAATTAAAAAAACTGGCTAGGCGGATAATCGATGGGCCTAGAGCATCTTCAGCTGATTACGTTGCCTACCTGCGTTCTCTCGGAATGGTGATTGGAGATAATTCTGTCATCTATTCGCCAAAGCATTGTGTTATTGACGGCACTAGGCCTTGGATGATCGAGATCGGGAACAACGTCTCGATTACCGAGGGCGTGACCATCCTGACGCACGGCTACGACTGGAGCGTCTTTAAGGGCATGTATGGCGATGTACTCGGCAGCGCCGGACGCGTTAAGATCGGAAACAACGTTTTCATCGGCATGAACTCGACCATCCTCAAGGGCGTGACCATCGGCGATAACGTTGTGATTGGCGCCAATTCGCTTATCAACAAGGACGTGCCGGACAACTGCGTCGTAGTAGGAAATCCGCAGCGCGTGGTGTGCGACATCGACTCTTATTTGGAGAAGCGCCGTGCCGCCCAAGTCTCCGAGGCGGCTGATTTGTACGATTGCTGGCGGCGCAACTCGCCTGAAGGTAAGCAGGGGATGGTTCCTCCGAAATGCATTTTCAGCGAATTCTTTTGGTTGTTCGAGTCGAGGGATACAGGTGTGCTCAGCGACCCGTCTTTCGAGGCGACTATGGCCTTGCGCGGAACTCGCGACATGAGCTACGAGCGGTTTATGCAGCATAAGCCTGAGTTTGAATCATATGAGGATTTCATCGAGCGCCTTGAGGGCATGCTTAGATGATTAGTCATTTGGTGTTAGCGGTGGTTTGGTGGCGGTAAAGATAAACAGATTGGCCAAGAGCGCGAAGGAGAGATACGGCGGGCTTTCCAAGGTTAAGAAGGCAACTCTTTGGATAACCCTGTGCAGTTTCCTGCAACGTGGGCTTTCTTTCATCACGGTCCCTATCTTTACTCGCTTGCTGAGCACTGCGGACTATGGTTCTGTGAGTGTTTACCAGAGCTGGGAAATGGTCGCTATGTATGTGGTTACCCTTGGTGTTACATACGGCGGCTTCAACAACGGTATGATGCGCTTCAAGGACGATCGCGAGGGCTATACGACTTCTGTAGTTGGATTGGTTCTTGCTCTTGGCGTGCTTTGGATTGCGCTTTGCTACATTTTGTCTGACAGCGTCGTGGCTCTTACGGGCATGCCGCTTATGCTCGCATCCCTATTGTTCGTCGAAGTAATTGTTAAGGGCATCTACGATATTTGGGTGTCTAGGATGAAATTCGACTATGAGTATCGGAAACTCGTCCCGGCTTCTCTGGTTCTTTCTATTGCGGTTCCCGCGCTAGGCATCCTATTTGTTGTGATGGCTAGTGATAAAGTTCTTGCTCGAGTTCTGTCTTTTGTACTTGTCGAGGCGGCTTTTGCAATAGTCCTCGGTGGATGCATGCTTAAACGCAGCAAGCGCCTATTTAAATGGGAGTATTGGAAGTTTACCCTCCTGTTTAACATTCCCTTGCTTCCGCACTACCTTTCGCAAGTGGTACTAAGTTCCAGCGACCGCATTATGATTGCGAACATGTGCACCGCATCCGATGCAGGCATCTACAGCATCGCCTACTCGGCGGGAATGATCATGACGTTGCTCACCAATTCCCTGAATTCGACCGTCGTCCCATGGCTCTACCGCGCTCTGGCCGCCAAAGAGCTCAGGAGAATCAGCAAGACGAGCATCACGGTTCTCGGGGGTTTGGCTTTGAGCGTGCTCGTTGTTGATATCCTGGCCCCGGAAGTCGTCGCTATCCTGGCTCCCGGGGAGTATAGCGAGGCAATGACGCTTGTTCCCGTCATCGCCGCGAGTGTGTTCTTCATGTTCATGTATTCGTACTGCTCAAACATTGAGTTTTATTACGAAAAGACTGGCCTTGCCGCGGTTGCCTCTGTGCTCGCTGCAGTGCTTAACGTTATCCTCAATGCGGTGTTTATCCCCTTATTTGGTTATCGGGCTGCGGGCTATACAACCTTGGCGTGTTATGTGGCGCTCGGCGCTGCGCACTACATTTTCTCTCAAAAGGTCGTTCGTGCAGAGGTTGGCTCTGCTGTCCTCAACGGAGTCGCCGTGTGGGGGCTTGCCCTTGTCTTCACTACGATCTCTCTTGTCTTGCCGATTCTCTATCCGCACCCTATTGTCCGTTACGCCGTATTCGGCATCGCCGTCGTCGCGGCTGTTGCATTCCGCAAAAGAATTGTCACAAAGGTTAAGGAGTTTAAAGATCGATGAATCCAGCCCTGAAACAAGCCATCTACGTGTCGACCATCATCGACTCGCATAACTATGGGACCGTGCTGCAGGCGGTTGCAACTCGCGATGTCCTCGAACATTACGGCCGCCCTGTTTTCATAGACTATTGCCGGCCGCATTGGACAACTAAAGGCTGGATAAAGTCGTACATGGGCAACACCAGTCGAAGCGCGCCTGAGAAGCTCGCTCGTCTCGTCGCGAATGCGCCGGTTAGGCGTAAGTCGTCGAGGCTGTTTCGCTCCTTTGTCGAGCGCGAACTTGAGCTGTGCTCGTCAGCACCGTATCTTGCTCACGGCGAAGGGCTTGACCAGAACGCCGTGTATTGTGTGGGCAGCGATCAAACGTGGAACATCGAGTGCAACTATGGCATTGACCCCGTGTATTTCCTCAAGAATGTACCTGGGAATTACAAGAAGATTGCCTTCTCGGCGAGCTTCGGGCGTCCCGACCTGAGCGCCGAGGAGATCGCGCTTACAAAGCCGCTACTTTCGCAATTCGACGCAATTTCGGTACGCGAGAGCTCGAGTGTGGCGATTCTGGAAGGAATGGGTATTGGCGGCACGGCCCTCAAGGACCCTGTGCTGCTCTGCCGACCCGAGCTTTGGCGCGAGCTCGCGGCGGGCGTTCCCGCTGCAGCGGACGGTTATGTGCTTGTTTACATGCTCAGCGACAATCCTGACATGTGCGCGTTTGCCCGAAATCTCGCTGAGCGCGAGGGGCTGGCCGCCCGCATCGTGACGTTCAATCCCCTGAAACGCCCGCCAGAGGGGCTGGAGGGCGTTTGCCTTCCCAAGCCCGAAGAGTGGGTCGCGTTGTTTCGCGACGCCTCCTACGTGGTGACGGATTCTTTTCATGGCACTTGCTTCTCGCTCCTGTTCGAGCATCCGATGATCGTATTCGATCCCCCTAAGTTTTCGGTACGTCTCAAAGATGTGCTTGGGGACTTTGCGCTCGCCGACAGGCGAGCTGCTGATGGGCGCGATCCTATGGATATTGCCGATACGACAATTGATTGGACTGCGGTACACGCGTGCAAGGAGAGATTTGCGAAAGAGGCGAGGGCGTTTCTTGACGGTGCGTTCGGGACTTGTATTGAGGTCGGGCAGAATGGCAGATAACGTTTCGCAATCTTGCACGACGTGTCTCGCTGCGATTGATTCCGACGACGATGAGCTCATGCTCTCATCGTCGGGTGGAGTCTTTTCTGTCCTAGCGCGAAGGATGTTCGACCTCGGTGGCGTTGTGTATGGTCATGCTTTCGATGATGGGTTTCATGTCGGCTGCGTGCGGGCAGAGAATTTTGACGAGCTTTCGGCGATGCGCGGCTCAAAATACGTTCAAAGCGATATGGGCGATGCAATTGCAAGCGTCGGGCGCGACCTCAGGGCAGGGCGTGAGGTCCTGTTCAGTGGGACGCCATGTCAGGTGGATGGGTTGCTCGCGTTTCTCAATGGTCCACAGGACGGGCTGCTTACCGTGGATATCATCTGCCACGGGGTGCCTAGCCAGGCATTCTTTGCTGACTGCATGAGGGAAGAGTTCTCAGATCGGCTGCTTTCGCTTCGCTTCCGCGACAAGCGTGAAGGCTGGGGCTGTGGTGGTGGTGCGACGGTTCTTCGTGCTGGGGTTAAAAAAGATGTGCCTTTTTCGCCTGAGATTTCGTATTACTACAAGCGTTTTCTTGTCGGGGATGTGTACCGTGAGAGTTGTTACAGGTGCCCCTATGCCGGCGGTGAACGCCCTGGTGACTTCACTATCGGTGACTTTTGGGGGATTGATGTCGGTGGTTCGGGTCTTGATGCCCGCCGAGGAATTTCCGTCGTCATCGCTAACACGGCGAAGGCGGAAGCGCTCATTCCCTGCATAAAGAGCGAGACGTCGTGGGCCGAGCGCCCCCTGGAGGAGGCGGTGCGCGGGAACGATCAGCTCATGCACCCTTCTCCGCGACCCGAATCGCGCGATGTCGTGCTTGAGCGCTGGAAAGAGGAGGGTATCGGCGTGCTGGAGAACGAGTATCGACGCGAAACTTCGACATCATCTAAGAAATGGCTGGCTAAAAGGGCAATAAAAAAAGCTGTAAAGGGGGTTCTGGGAAAATAAAGAATCAGCCGAAGGTCTCTTTGATTGTGCTGGTCTACAACGCCGAGAAATGGCTGCCCGTGTCGTTCCGCTCATTTGAGGGGCAGACGTACTCCAACGCCGAATGGGTGCTCGTCGATGACGGGTCCGTTGATGGGTCGGCAGCGTTGTGTTCTAAGTGGTGTTCGGTCGACCCCAAAAAACGCAGATTCGTGCGCAAGACGAACGGGGGCGCGTCTTCAGCGCGCAATGTTGGTCTTGATGCGGCGACTGGCGATTATGTGCTCTTCTGGGATAGTGATGACGAGCAGGACCCGAAGGCAATCGAGAAGATGGTTAGGGGTCTTCCTTCGGCCAACGGGGTTGCGGTCTGCGCAATACGCCGTGTGCTGCCCGACGGTTCGTAGCATGATCTTTTTACTTGCAAGCAGCACATTGTGACGAATGATGCGGCTATCGGCGAGTGGCTCGGGGGGGGGTCTCTACGGGCCCCTACTCGAAGCTTGTGCCAAGGCAATTGCTCATCGATAACGGCATCAGATTCGAGGAGGGTGTGATTAACGAAGACGTCCTGTGGACGGCGGAGGTTCTAGCTGCATCAAGCTCGGCTGCCTTCCTTGGTGAACCTCTCTATCGCTATATCGCGCGCGAGGGAAGTGTGACCGGCGCCTTCGACTCCAGAATCGCCATCGTCTTCGATAACTGCAGAAGGCTCGAGCATTTCGTTTTGGGGCTTTTCCCTGAGCTCGAAAAAGACTGTGCCGCTTACTGCACGCGCCTGCTGTAGCGTCATTCTTTCTGCTTCGAGGGGTGAGAACAAGAAGCGGTATCCTAATGTGTATGCGAGGGCTATGGTCGAGCTCGCCAAAAGGGAAAAGGACATTTCCCGGTTTTGCGCGTCGCCCAAGGATTTAGTTCTCCGTATTCTGGTAAGAATGCGGCTCTATGGTCTTCTTAGAAAATGATGGGTTAATCTCAAAGGAGGGTTAGAGGCTATTGGAGAGATATATTCCGGATCTTCATTCTGATGACTCCGAATGTTGCGGTTGTAGTGCCTGCTATGCTGCATGTCCCTGCGACGCTATAGCCATGGAGCCGGATCACTACGGGTTTCTGTATCCGCAGATAGATCAGGCGCGATGTATTTGCTGCGGCAAGTGCCTCAGCGTTTGCGCGTTCAAGAAGAAGCTTGGTGCGATGTCGAAAATGACGACAAGACAGTATGCTCCAAGCTGCTGACTGATGCGGCTAATCGACAAAAGAGAATGACTCCGCATGCTGCTCAGCTTTCGGATCACGCGGGTTGGGCGAGCCGTCACAATGGAGGTTGCCTGGGAGTTATTGACAAAGGCAGACCGCTGTTAAGTGCCTCGGCAGCGAGGTCGCTCGCGGTTCGGCCAAGTTCAAGGCCGAGTGCGATATGGTCGTGGCTGACCGCAAATGCAATCAAGAGACTGAAGACTATATAACTGGGCGAATCCGACCCGCTCCACTTCTGTCGTTCCTACCCTGCAACTCAAACCGAGTTGCAGGGTTTCTTGGTCTTTGGGCGGATTATTCGCTGCTGGTTAACGGTCGTTAACTACTGGGGGTGACAATCGTCAAAAGGCCCTCTTTCGTCGTGGCCGCCGCTCGCCCTTAGGACACGTCCAAAATAACTCGTTTTCCGCCTCTGGGCAGGAGCGCAATTCCGCGTTCCCCGACCCAGGGGAGGAAACATGCCCTCATCGCGAGGCTGCCGGTAGCGTCGAGAAAGTTGGTGTAAGGGCGCTTCGGCCGAACGATGCGGCCCGGCCCGGAACCTGGGATCGGGCCCCGTCCCGGTCTCACATCACCGCGCCCCGCCTCGCGGGCGCAGTTCCTGATCAGGTGGGCCACGCACCTCTGCCGCGCGGAGCCCTGGAAGACCTCCGAGATGGCGCGCTTGAGCCCGGTGCGGGCGTCGAAGAGCTGGTCGGCCTCGGCGCTCATGATCTCGTTGGCGAGCATCTCGGCCATCGACCTGATGAGCTCCTGCAGGTTGACGGTGCCGTTGGCGAACCTGGGAAGGGGCTGCGGCGCGGGGCTCGTAAAGGAGCTGAATAAACCCAAGCTTGATTGCGGCCTGAGCTGCAGTCTTATAGATGATTGGTTCATGGCTAAGTGCACAAACGTTTATCGCGTGTTTGCGGGTGCTGTGGATGCTCTATGCGCGAAAAGGCGTTTGGGAAGTCTCATACATTTGAACAGGTGCTTGCAGGAGGCGGCATGAGCATCGGAGCATAAAACGCAAGAGGGGCAGTGTTCATGTCAGGGTTCGAATGAAAAATCTTGTTCACGGCCCTCGTCTCCATCCAGCTAGCGGGTACGATGAAGGAATAAGGCAGGCGTACCCTGCTCCATGAACGACGCAACCAGGAGGCAGTCATGTTCAGCCCGTTTCGCGCGGAGGACGGTTCGCCCAAGCCGCTCGCGCAGGTTGCCTGGGATGACCTTGCCCAACTCAAAGAGCTCGACGAAGGCTTTGCGCTTGAATTCAAGCGCGAGAACAATGCCTCGGTGCGGCGTAAGATTCCCAAGATCGTGGCATCGTTCGCCAACTCGCGCGGCGGCTGGCTTGTCATCGGCATCGCCGACGACACGAAAGACGTTGTGCCCGTCCCGCGTCCGCAGACCGACTTCAGTCAGACCCTGGGAGAGATGTGCCGCAGGCACATATCGCCTGTTCCCCCGTTCGACGTACGCTTCATTGCCGACCCTGCAGACAATGCCCAGGGCGTGATCGTCGTGCAGGTGGGCGAAGGCGACTTTCCGCCTTACATTGCCGACGGACTTGTGGAGATCCGCGAAGGGTCCACATCGGGACCTGCAACGGGCGGCGAACTGGTGGAGCTCTATGACAGGGCGAACAAACGCCATGCCCAGGTGGAGGATTTCTGTCGGCGCACCCTGTACTACCCGCAAACGGAAAACGTGCCCTTGCCCTTGTTTGACCTGTATCTGTTCCATATGGGTGGGCGCGCGGTCGACGCACCTACGCGGGAAGACGTGTCGCACAACGTAGATGCCATGCGTGCGGGCTTCGACCGCCAGGGTATGGAATGTCATGTGCAGCATGCGCACGACTCGCTTATCCTGCGCACCACGCCGCCGTTTTCGCCCGGCGAAGCGCATTCGGCAATCGAGCTCTTCCGCGATGGATCCATGAAGCTTACGGTGCCGGCGGCCCCGCTGGCCGACGGCCAGCGCAAACGGGCAAAGCTCGTGTTCGCGCAGCTGGGCCAACAGGTGCCCGAATGGTCGCGCATGGTAGATGCCCGCGATACTTTGCGGCGCGTAACGCGCATGGCCGGTTTGCTCGACCGCTTCGTACGCCAGCGCGGCCTGCGTTGGCGGTCGTATGCTGTGGCCTATGAGTTGGAGAATATGGCCGGGGTCATGCTGTACAGCGACGAGGAAGAATACCTTTCCTACGTGAAGGGGCATGGTGCGCTTTTCTGCGGTACGACCGACGGCCGTAGCCGGATTCGCTATCTGGACGACGGCGCCCACGATTCCTTCCGGGCACGCCAATTCGCCGGCAGCCACTTTTTCGAGGCGTGCGGCCTGCCCCTGGGCAGCTCCGATCCGGTAGACAATGCCTTGGTCGACGCCCTGCTCCGCACGGACCGCTAGCACCCGGGTGGCCGTGTTGCCCTGCGGTGTTGGCCATGAACGGTAGCGCGCCCGCGGCTGCGCAGTCATGCGGCGCCGGCTTTTGCCGGACGTCCGCTATGTTCCTATTCCGCAGTCTTGCCTGCATTGCTTTGCGTTCGGCCATACTATTCGGCTAGAGCAGGATATCGCACCAGGAAAAGGGAAGGGCCGGCACATGGTCAAGCAACATCGCGGGGTTTTTGTTGCAAGCAGCGTATTGCTTGCGGCGGTGCTTGTGATCATCTGGCTGCTTACGGTGCAAACGCCGCGCGACACCACAGCGCTTTCCACGCCATGGGCGCAGGCACTTTCGTCGGCATTCGGGTGGTCCCTCGGTTTTGCCTCGTGGGTTGCGCGCAAAGTAGTCCATACTGTCGAGTTCTTTCCGGTAGGTCTGCTCATGGCTTTGGCGGCATATAACCTGCCGCAGGCGCAACGTCTTTCCCGCAATAAGGTGCTGGCTGCGGTTGTCGTCATCTGCTTTGCCTGCTCGCTGGGCGATCAAGTACACAAGATGTTCGTTCCCGGACGGGAATTCGACGCCCTTGACATGTGTTTCGACGCATTGGGTTACGTGCTGGGCGCGCTTATCGGCCGGGCGATTGCCGCGCGGCAGCACTGATTGCTCGCGTTGCGCGATTCCGCCGTCGGCACGCTCGCGGACAAAAAATCCCCGTCCCCAGGGGGGGACGGGGATTCAAGCTGCAGGAAGCTGCTTTGATTCGCTTAGATTTCCCTGGCTGCCTGCGCCACCATCTCGGCAAGAACGCGCAGCGTAGCGCCCGAGTTGTCGGGCAGATGCACGTGCACCACCCGTCGGCCGCGCTCAGACAGCACCTTCAAGTCTCCGCAGGCCTGCGCCTTTGCCAGCGTGGCCAGGCTCTTCGCCTTCCAGCCGGGCAGCGTCACGTCCTTCATTTCATCAGCAGATACAATCAGGTACACGCCGTTGTCGGGGCCGCCCTTCTGCATCTGCCCGGTGGAGTGCAGGTAGCGCGGGCCAATCTCCAAGCATGACACCACGCCCAAATCATGTGCGAACGTATGGCGGATCATCTCCAGCGCCTCGCGTCGGCCTTCGCCCATGTACGGAAGGAATGCGTTGACGCTGAAGTAGTCGCCCGGCTTGACGCTCTTCATCAGGTTGCGCACCGCCTCTTCAAGGCTGCTCGCACCCTTCATGCTCTGTCCCAGGCGCACCTCTACGTTGCCCATGTGAATGTTGTTCAGCTGATCTTCCACAAAATCCGGTGCCTGTGTGCCTTCGGACAGCACCTTCAGTGTGGCTGCCTTCGCGCTTGCCACGTCCGGCTGGTCGAAGGGGCAGACCTTCATCAGATAGCCCACCATGGCGGTTGCGTATTCCCAGATAATGAAGTCCTGCGGCAGCGCGCACGCATCGTCTACCCGGAAGTTCAGGCGCGGGATGGTGGGGGCAATGTAGCCCAGACTCATCTCGAAGTTCTTCCGCTCGTCCCACAGCTCGTTTTTGGTCTGGTACATAATGGCCGTGCGGTCGCCGGCGTCCTTGGACAGGATAAGCGCATCCGATTCGATGTTCGGCAAAATGCCCTTGCCGCCCTTTCCCAGGCTCTCCGCTACCAGTTGCTCTATCCACAGCCCCAGCACCCGGCCGCGCTTCTGCGTCAGGAAACTGAATTTGTCGCGGCCGTTGCGGTAGTTGTCGTACAGGAACGCTGCCAAGATAATGGCCGGGTTATCAATAGAATCTTCCGCGCATTTCTTTTCCGCCATCCGGGCATTCTCCATGTAGCGATCCATGTCAATGCCCACTAGCGCCGCCGGCACCAGGCCGAACACAGAAAGCGCGCTGTAGCGGCCGCCTACGGTGGGCTCGCCGTTGAATATTTTCAGCCAGCCTTCCTTTTCGGCCTGTTTTTCCAACGCGCTGCCAGGGTCCGTGATGGCAACAAGGTGCCGTACCAGCTCTTCTTCTGAAAGCGATTTGCGCAGTTCTGCGCGTACGGCGCGCAGGTAGCTGTTGGGCTCTATGGTGCCGCCGCTCTTCGACGACGTAATGACCAGCAGGCGCTTCGGGTCGCATCCGGCCAGAATGGAGCGCAGACGCACAGGGGAATCGGAGTCCAGCGTGCGGAATTTCACATCCGATTTCGCGCTGACGCTGTTGTATTTCGTAATGGTCATGGGTGCCTGGGTGGATCCGCCCTGTCCCAGCAGCAGCACGTTTTCCAGCCCCGCCGACTTCGCGAACTTGGCGAATTTCTTGATCTTCGAAAGCGACGTGGGCGGATTGCTTGCCAGGTCTGTCCATCCCATGTATTGGGCGGCGCATTCCTGCGCCTCTTTCGAGAAGTTGTACAGCGTTGCGTCCTTGGCATGCAGGCGGCTTGCCACGCGATGCTTCACCAGCGCCTTCGCCGATGGGTAAACCTTTTCCATGTTGCCGCTGAGCATATAGACTCTTTCGTTGAATGTTTCCGATTGAATAACAGCAGTCAATAATTATAGTTCATGCCGCATTCCGCCCTCTAGGCGCGGGTGGAATTATGCAAACCTTTGCACCAAAACGCATCGAATGTAAAGAACGTAGGTTGCGAAGGGACGCGCGACGGCGCTGTGCCGGGAAGCGGGTGCGGGCGCGAATGGCGCGGCCGTTCGCCTGCCGCCACGCTCAGGCGGTGCGTGCGGCTACGTGTTCGCGACGCGCGGGCTACGACTTCACCTCGAACTTGTGCTTGCACGTCGGGCATGTGATGCGGATCTTTCCCTTGCCGCGGGGCACGGCGCAGACCGTGTTGCATTCGCTGCACTTGAAGTAGCGCTTTTCCTTGCGGTTCTTGAACCGGGTGCGCTGCAGGCGGAACCAGGCGCGCGGCTGTTCCGTGATCACCAGGAAGTGCTCGTTCTCGTCGCGGCGTTGTTCCACGTTGCGGGAATAGCAGCGCCACACACCGTAGACTACCAGGGCCAACGCAAGCCAGACCAGGGGGTTTGCGCCGAATCCGGAAAGCAGCAGGAATATGACGCCTGCCACCACGGCCGTTCCGCAGAGTTCGTCCATGCCGTTGCGGCCGGCCATGAACGTCCGCATACGTTTGCTGAATGCTCCCTGCTTTCTGTTCATGCAGCCTCCTTTGCGTGGATGCATCTTTCTATCCAAGTTAGCGGCAATGCGGTGGACCGGGGTGCGGATGCAAGGTATCCCCATGAAGCTGTTGACTGCCGGTTACCGGGTTCGTCGGCGCGGGGGTCGGGCTCGTTGGCGGTTCCGCGGCGCTGCGCGGACGGCCTGTTCGCCCGCGGTGCACGGTGCGCGCATCTTTCGGTTTGGAAACGACCCGGGGTGCCTTGCACGCGCTCTACCTGCGACGTTAGACTTATTGGGCGTAAGGGGAAAGGAGTGCCAATGGGTTCAGCAATGGGCAAGGCCGAAGCGGCACGCCGTCCGCTTTGGGAAGGGCAGGGGCTTGTCCCGTTCCAGATGGTGCTGGAAGGCGGCGCCATGCGCAACCTGTTCACGTGCGGTGTGGTGGATTACTTCATGGACAAGCGGGTGTTCCCGGAGTCCGTTGTGGGCACGTCGGCGGGTGCCATCTGCGGCTTCAATTATGCAAGCGGTGCGGTGGGGCGCATGGCGTATTGCAATCTGGAATATCGCGACGACTGGCGGTTCATGTCGCTGCGCTCGAAGCTGCTCACCGGCAACTACGTGGGATCGAACTTCATTTTCGACACCATCCCGAACCAGATAGAGCATTTGAGCATGGATTGGTTCGCGGAATCGCCCATCAAGCTGACCTCCGTTGCCTCCGATCTGACATCCGGCCGGGCCGACTACTTCGGCTACGACGTGGGGGATCTGGATTTCAAGCACGGGCAGCGCTATCTGATAGCCAGCTCGTCCGTGCCGTTTGTGAACCGCCCCGTAGATGTGGACGGGAAGCGCCTGCTGGACGGCGGCGCGTGCGACAGCATCCCGTACGGGCACGACCGTCCGCGCTATCGGGGCAGACAGATCATCGTGCTCACGCGTCCGCGCGGCTATTGGCAGCGCCCGGCGCGCGGCATGCGGATTGCGCACATACTGTACCGGCGGTATCCGCAGTTCCTGCAGCGCCTGCAGCAGCGTCCGGACGAATACAACGCGCAGATGCAGGAGGTGGCGCGGCTTCATGACGAAGGCGAGGCGTATGCCATCTGGCCGGCGGCCGACCTTGATATCAGCATGGCGGAACGTGACACGAAGAAGCTGTTCGCGGCATACGAGCTGGGGGTCGAAACGGCGGCGAAACAGTGGCCTGCCATCGCGCACTACCTGGGGTTGTAGCTTTTCGCGTTCCGGGTGGGGACGCGCTGTTTCGCACTGGACGCAGCGGGTTTCTCGCGCTAATACGGAAGCCTTGCGGGGCTAACGCGGCACTCACGTGTGGGCAACGCGGGCATTACGCGCGAGCAACGTGGGGCTATCTCAGCGACTGCGCGCGGGCACCGTGGCAACCTCATGAGGTTAACTCTGAAATCCCTTCGTACGGCCCCGCCGTGCAAACCCGTGCGGTTATGTGGATAATGGAGAGAAGCAATAACAGGCGGCGGTTCGCCGCTTTCGATTCGCAATAAGGAAGGCAGTTATGGCAACTGGTCAGAATGATGGCACGCGTACGGTGGCCATTATCGGTGCAGGGTCGTTCGGCACCGCCGTTTCTCATATGCTATACGCCAAGGGCATCGACGTGCGCATGTGGTGCTTCCAGAAGCAGGAAGCGGATGGCATCAACCGCACGCATCATCATCCGTCGTTCTTCACGGACTACGAGCTTCCGAACGTCACGGCTTGCACGGATATCCCCAGTACCGTGGCGGGATGTGAATCCGTGATCATAGTCACGCCGTCGTTCGGCGTGAAGACGGCCGCAAAGCAGCTAGCAACGTGCCTGCCGGAAACCACGCCCGTGCTGGTGCTGTCGAAGGGGCTCGATTCCGAGTCGGGCCACACGCTGTACCGCGTAGTGGCCGACGCGCTGGGCAATGCCGACCGCGTGGCCGTGCTTGCGGGCCCGAATCACGCCGAAGAGCTTATCGAGGGCTCGTACGCGGGCGCGGTCGTGGCCAGCACGGGTGCAGAAACGGCGCAGTACTTCCAGAAGCTGCTGTCCAGCACTACGTTCCGTCTCTACACCACGTCCGACCCGGTGGGCGCCAGCCTCTGCGCGGCGTCGAAGAACGTCATCGCCATCGCCTGCGGCATGGCACGCGGCATGGGGCAGGGCGACAACACGGTTGCGCTGCTGATGACGCGCGGCGCGGCGGAGATTGCGCGCCTGGTGGAAGCGGATGGCGGCAAAGTCGAGACTGTGTTCGGGCTTGCGGGCATCGGTGACCTGAACGCCACGTGTTGTTCGCCCCATTCGCGCAACGGCATGTATGGCCAGGCGTTTGTGGAGCGTGGTATTTCCGTGCCGGATTACGAGGCGGAGCGACATATGGTGGTGGAGGGTGCGCATGCCGTGCACCCGCTGCTGGCGCTGGGCCGCTCGAAGGGCGTGGAGCTTCCCATCATGGAGGCCGTACGCAAGCTGCTCGATGGCGAGCTGGCTATCGACGATGCGCCCGGCTGCCTGATGAATCGCGCGTTGAAGGACGAATAGCCCCGCGATTTGCGTGCAATCCGCACGTGGAAGGCGGCAAGGCGTCGGGGGAAAGGACGATTCATGGACCAGAAGGCAGATTTCGTTCCCGTCTTGCTGGGCGCCGATGGTTCGGCGTATGGCATGGCGCGGTCGTTCTACGAGGAGTACGGCGTGGTGTCGCAGGCGCTATCCACGCGGGTGTATCCCATCTGCCAGAATAGCGACATCGTGAAGGCCGCCGAAGTTCCGGAGCTGGATCAGGATGCGGAATTCGTCCGCACGTTGCGGAGCTTCTCGGAACGGTCCGACAATGTGGGCAAGACGCTGCTGCTGGTTCCCACGGAGCATCGGTTCGCGCGGCTGCTGGCGCGTCATGCAAACCAGCTTCCTCAGGCCTACCGGTTCAACAATCCTTCGCTTGAGCTGGTCGAACAGTTGGAAACGAAGGACCGGTTCTACGCGGTGTGCCAAAAGCACGACCTGCCGTTCCCGCCGTTCATGCTGATCGCGCACCCAGACGACATGGTCGGCTGCCCGTTCGGCTTCCCGGCTATCCTGAAGCCGGACGATCCGGATGCATTCCTGCAGTGCGCGTATCGCGGCAAGAAGAATCTGTACGAGATTCGCAGCGAGACGGAGCTGAATTACGCGCTGTCCATGGCGGGCAAGGCAGGATATGCAAGGGGCATGATCCTGCAGCAGGAGATTCCGGGCGACGACGATGCCATTACGACGCTGACGTGCTATAGCGCGCAGGACGGGCAGGTGCGCCTGGTCTGCCCGGGCGACGTGATCCTGGAAGAAAGCGCGCCGTGGAATATGGGTCATTACGGGGCGGTGGTTGCGGGGGAGAATCGCGAACTGGCGGACCGCGTCATTGCATTTCTCGATCGCATCGGCTATACGGGCTTCTGCAACATCGATCTGAAATACGATCCCGAGCAGGACGTGTATGCGTTCCTGGATTTCAACTTCGCGCCGTGCGATTCTAGCTATCTGGCAACGGCGGCGGGCAGGAACCTGGCGCGCTTTGTGGTGGAAGACGTGCTTGAAGATGCGCCTGGCCCGCGGGTGGAAGTGGAATCGGATTCCGCGCTGCTGACGCAGATTCCCGAATCCACTATCCGCCAATATGCCCGTGACCTGGAATCATGGCCGCGCGTGGACAAGATGATCCGCAGCAAGAAGATGGTGGAGCTGTTCGTGCCGGACTACGACAAGAACTTCAAGCGCTGGAAGACGTATCGGTCCGACCAGCATTTCCATCGCCGCGAGTTCGCGGACTGCTACGGCCGCAACCACATAAACGACTGACGGAGGTACGTGCAGAAACAACGCACGGCCGATGCAGCCGCTCCCCGAAAGGGGAGACCGGCGCGCATCGGCCGTGCGTATAAGGGCGGATTGTCAACGGCGTGCGGGCGGGGTGCCCGCGTTTTCCCGAGCGCTCGTTACGAGCGGTCGCTGGGCATATCGTCTGTCTTGAATGCGAAGTGGAGCACCAGGCCCGCTACGGCAATGGCCATGACCAGCTGGAACGCTATCGTTCCGGAATCTTCGGCAACAACGGCCTTCTTCGGAGCTGTCTGCATGCCGTACATCTGGCTTGCGGCGGCGCTGCCTGCATATTGTGTCGAGGATCCTGTCGTGGTGTATGCCGCCGTGGTGGTTTGCTGGTTGCTCACGGTGTCTGCGGACGCGGATGCCGAAAGGGCAACGGGTGCGGCGGCCAATGCCGCTACCAGCAAGAATACAAAGAGCAGACCCGCCTGTTGAACCCTAAAAATACGCTTTTCCTTAGCCGACATGATGAGCCCCCTTCTCTGTGCCGGGCCGCCCCATTCGTGTCGGCCCTTGTTCGGTTAGGGATTTCATTCCAGCTATGGAATACTGCACAATCAGGGGGAAGAAGCGGGGGTGTGCGTAAACGGTCGCGCGTAATCCGTAAATGGTATCAAGTAGATAACAAATCAACGGTCAGGTGACGAAATTGCCTGACGCAGCCCGTTTGGCGGACGCGTTAGAACTGCTCCATCTCCTTTTCCCACCATTCGCGCGTCTCTTCTTCGCTGTGCTTGGCGTCAGACCAGGTCAGAAGCGGCTCGTAATACGTGCGCAGGGCGTGCGTGCTCTCCATGTCCGCCGGGATGCGATTGACCAGCTTGCCGTTGAGGTCGAATAGGCCGGTGCCCAATACGGGAGCATCGTCCGGGATGGGGAAGGGCTCGATCCAGTCCAAATCGTCGAATGTCCAGGCGAATTGGCCCTTCGGCGGCATGCGGGTCATGCCGGCCGCTTCCAGATGATCTTCCGAGAAGGGTTCCACATATGCCAGATTCACCACGCACAGCGCCTTGCCGGGGATGGTCCCCGCCGTCTTCGGATTCGTCTCGGTGCAGATGACCACGGGCCCACGGAAATCGGTGGTCCAGGGCTGGCACTCTATCCACTTGCGGTCAAGCAGCAGCTGCATTGCGTCTTCAGGGGTGACCATCAGGGCCTTCATGAGAATCCTTTCGCCGGAAACCGTTCGAATCCAGTGTTGCACTTCGCGCGGCGCAATGCCAGACGGCATTTGCCGGTAAAGCTGCGGCATTCAGTCCGTCTGTGCAACGGCATCGCGGACTTCGGTGCCGGCGTGCGGATTGCGCGTTTTCGGCACCGGGCGGTACCTGCCGTCAGCATTCCTCGCGATGCCTCGTCCGCAGCTCCCAAAACGCCACCGCGCTTGCCGCCGCCACATTGAGCGAGTCCACTTCATGTTCCATGGGAATGCGGACGGTATAGTCGCAGTCCGCAATGGTGTGGGCGGAAAGCCCGTCGCCTTCTGTGCCCAGCACAAGTGCCAGCTTGTCGCAATCGTGTAGCACCTTGCTCTGCAGCGGGATGGAATCGTCGGATAGCGCAAGCGCCGCCACCTTGAATCCGGCTTGATGCAGCTGCGGGATGCCCTCGTGCGACCAATCCTGCTGCGATCCGATGCGCGTCCACGGCACTTGGAACACGGTGCCCATGGAAACGCGCGCCGCCCGACGGTAGAAAGGATCATGGCAGGAATGTGTGACCAGCACGGCGTCGATGCCAAGCGCAGCGGCCGACCGAAATATGGCCCCGATGTTCGTATAGTTCGTAATGTCTTCCAGTACCGCCACACGTCGGGCATCCTTCAGCAGTTCATGAAGCGCCGGAAGGGCGGGGCGCTCCATGGCGGCAAGCGCGCCGCGCGCAATGCGGTATCCCGTCACTTCCTGGAACTGCTGCATATTCACCACGAACACCGGCAGCGAGGGGTTGGCGGCAAGCAATCGGTCGATGAGCGGCTGGGACTGGTCAATCCAATGGCGTTCCAGTAAGACGGCGTAGGGTTTCACTCCTTTATTAAGTGCGCGTTCGATCACATTGCGCGACTCGCCGATGAACAGACCATTCGCCGTGCCTTGGAATGCCCGCAATTGAGAATCGGGTTGGTCGCGAAATACGGCCAAGCGAGGGTCGTCCAATGCCTCCGGATAGATTAGGGCCACAAGGCCACCTCCTCATACGTATATATATAAGGAAGTGTAGTAGATGGTTTCAGCGTTGGAGCGCCAAGAAACATGAAGATGGCCTCAATAAGAGAGTTGCGAAAGAACGACTTTTGCAACGAAATGCGGCGAAAAGCGGAAGGGATATGAACGCGTTTTCGCGCTGACTTAACGCAAACCACACTATTTGGGGGTACCGCTTAGGTTGAAACGCATGAAACGTGCAGGAAATGAGGAGACGAAAATAGACCCTTGATTCTCGAAGGAATGGGGCTAATATAGTCGAGCACTCGCAAGGAGCACCGCTTCTTACGAGGCCCGTGATGGAATCACGGACGCGCGAACCGACCGCGTACCGAACAAATTGGAATTTTCCAAAAAAGTTCTTGACAAGGCCCATCCCCATGCGTAATATACTTTCTTGCGCCGAGCGAGAGAGCCCGGAGCGAGCGGGCCCCGAGGGGGGCCGGCGGGAACCTTGAAAACCGGATACTGCGATCAAGACGATGAGAGAAGCGTGGATTCGAGCGCGGCCGCCCGCAGAGGGCGGCCCTCGATGAGCCGAGCCGGCGCCGGATGGCGGCGGCGAGGCGTCCTTTTTCAGAAATGTAGAGCCTTCGATTCTCCGGAGGCGGCGCACCCCCGCGGCGCGCCAATTTTCGACGGAGAGTTTGATCCTGGCTCAGGATGAACGCTGGCGGCGTGCCTAACACATGCAAG